>JANYKD010000398.1 GCA_025361735.1 Phycisphaerales bacterium | reverse complement strand
CGATCCTTTCCTTGCGGGGAAGCTTAGTAAAGGATCGTTTACCAGCCATGCCGCGGACCACGGGAGACTATCGCATCGCCACCAGCGGGTCGGAGCAGGTTCTCGCCTTCGTGCCCCGCCCGTTGCCGCCAGACGATCCGGCCCTGGCAATCGATGGCCAACTCGCCGCACTGCTGGCGGAGGCGACCGGGGCGATCGGCCGGTTGAAAGTGGCGGCCGTGATGGTGCCCAGCAATGACTGGTTCCTCTATGGCTTTGTCCGCAAGGAAGCTGTCATCACCTCTCAGATCGAGGGAACCCAGGCCACTCTTCAGGATGTGCTCGCGTTCGAAGCGACCCGCACGACGGATCGGCCGGACGACGTCCGGGAGGTCTGCAACTACATCGACGCGCTGACATACGCCCGACGCGAGATTGCCCGGCCCAAGGGATTGCCGCTGTGCGTCCGGCTCTTGTGCGAGGTCCATCGGCGGCTGATGAAGGGTGTTCGCGGCGCCGACAAGGATCCCGGCGCGATTCGCCGGTCGCAGAACTGGATCGGCGGGACGCGGCCGGGGAATGCCCGTTTCGTGCCGCCTCCACCCGAGGAGGTTCCACAGGCCTTGTCGGATCTGGAGAAGTGGATTCATGCGACGGATCCGCTGCCGCCGCTCGTACGAGCCGGGTTAGCCCATGTTCAGTTCGAGACCATCCATCCGTTCCTGGACGGGAACGGCCGAATTGGGCGGCTGTTGATTGCCCTGCTGGCCGAGCATTGGGGCGTATTGCCCTCGCCCATGCTGTATCTGAGCCTGGCATTTAAGCGCCATCGCGAGGAATACTATCGCCGCCTCTCTGAAGTTCGGGCGCAGGGCGACTGGGAAGGATGGACGGCGTTCTACCTTCAGTGCGTGCGCGAGGCGGCCGACGACGGCGTCAACGCAGCCCAGCGACTCTTTGCCCAGTTGAGCCGGGATCGCCAGGCGATTACGAATCAGCCTACGGCAACCGTCGCCGCGATCCGGTTGTTCGACCAACTTCCGATGCATCCAATCGTGACGCTCACGCTCGCCATGAGCCTGTTGAACACGAGCAAGCCGACCGCACTGAAGGCGCTCGATTCGCTTCGCAAGGCGGGCGTCCTCCGCGAAACGACCGGACGAAGACGGGACCGCGTCTACGCATACCATGACTATCTCAAGGTGCTGACGGAGGACACGGAGTAGGGAACGTGGGCCGCGCGTACATACCAGAGCAGTGCTCACTCCATAATCGGCCGCTCAAACGTAAACGGGGACGGGGCAGGCCGGGGCAATACGACCTCGCTCGATGGGACGGGCCATTGGCGCAGTGGCGTGCCATCACCTGCATAATTGCCGTACCGCTGGATGATGATCTGGCGAAAGCCGGCCGAGCGAAGCGTGTCGATCCAGGCATCGAGTTCGGCGGCGGGGATCTCTTCGGTGATCTTACCTGCGTAGGCGATGACCGCCAATTCCTTGCGGGGCATCGCGGCCGTCCGCACCAAACGGGCCAGCGATGCCGCATCGACCGGCCGGCCGGGCAGAACGGGCCGCTCGACCCTCATGTGAGAGCTGCCCGGTTCAATCTCCAACATCACCACCAAGTCGGCCTTCTCCTGCATGAGAAATAGCTTGTGGCTGGGTGGTGGATCCGCAAGGATGGACTCGATGCGGATTGGGATTGGGAAAAGCGGGAGTTCATCGGGCGGTTCCACGTCGTCGAAGATGAGATCGACTGCCCTCGGAGGCCATGCGAAGGAAAGGCCGTCGTCAGAATCCATGTTGCCGTAAACCAAGGTCACGCCACACTGGCGGCTCCGATCCTCGCGAAGTTGGAACCGCCGGTCAAAAAATGGCAAACCGGGAACGGGGCGAGGTTGAACAAAATCACCGACGGCATAACGGCCGAAATTGCCCTCGTGCTGCACCACAATTCGGCCAAACCCGATGGAGGCAAGACTATCAACCCAATCCTGAACGTCTGAAGCGGAGTCACCCTTGGCCACCTTCTCAAAGGTGACCACGGCGAGGTTTTTCCGAGGTAGTTGGAAGATCAACCGCGAGTATTTCAACAGCCCGGGATCACTCGGGAGAAGCACGAACGCAGGACGTTCGATCAGGGGCAGGCCGGTGTGATGGATCGTGATGACAAGGTCCGCGCGGTCTTCAATCGGGAGCGTGATGTCCTCGCGGGAACGCAGGAAATCATCCATGCCGATCGAGGATTTGAACGCGCGGGCATCCACTCCGATGTCGGGCGATCCAAGAGCGGACATTTGCAAATACGGAACAAATGGTGGCCAGCGGGGAGTAAAAGGTGGCAGGGTATCAAGCCAATCGGCCGGAATCGGTGGTGCGGGAGAAGCACCGCCAAGAAGACCCGCTACGAAGCCGAGCATGAGCACCATCCCCGCGGAGCAGGATTGTCTGCTGGAGTTGGACATGATGCCTTTCGACGAATCAACCGCATCATATCATCCTGCTGGCTTCGCTATACGTCTCGGAATCGAGAATCGGGGTTGACCGAATCGTAAATAGAACCACAATAGTCCTTTATCCGTAGTTACCCCTGTCGGACCACCCCACCGGCTCGAAATGGGGGATCAACGGTTGAGTGGCGGCGAAGTATCGCTAATCTGTCTCGTGGACGTTAGTTAAGGTGAATCTGGTGAAGACGGAACTGGTCAGTCTTTCGATCCCGGCCGGGACGGCGGTGCTTTCCATCGCCCTGCTGGGCCATTGGCTGATGGTGCCTTCGCATATCGTGCCGATCGAACGGCGCGTGCCGGTGACCCAGCCGGCCGGGGCGAGTCTGCTGCCGGTTGTGGATTTCAAAGGATTCTTCGAGGCCGGGCCGGGCAAGCCGGAGCCGCTGGCCATGCAACCCAACCCGGAACCGCCGGCCAACTGGCCGCAGTTTCGCGGGCCCAGGCTTGACAACATCAGCACCGAGCATGTGAAACTGATGCGCAACTGGAAGAATCCGCCGCCGCGCGTGTGGCAGGTAACGGCCGGCGAAGGGTATGCCGGGCCGGCGATTGTGGATGGGAGCCTCTACTTCCTGGACTACGACGAGAAAGCCGAAGCGGATGTGTTGCGCTGTCTGTCGGCGGCCGACGGTCAGGAGATCTGGCGGCGCGGGTACAAGATCGAGATCGGGCGTAATCACGGCATCAGCCGCACGGTCTGCGGGGTGGCCGATGGCGTGGTGGTGTCGATCGGGCCGATGTGCCATGTGATGGCGCTCGATGCAAAGAGCGGGGATTTCAAATGGGGTATCGACCTCTGCCGCGAGTATGGCACCACGACGCCCGACTGGTACGCCGGGCAGAACGTGCTGCTCGATGATGGCAAGGCGATTCTGGCGCCGGGAGGATCGTCGCTGCTCATGGCGGTGGAATTGAAGACGGGAAAGATCGCGTGGAAGACGCCCAATCCCAGGCACTGGGACATGACGCACTCGTCCGTGGTGCCGGTGATGTTCGGCGAACGGAAGATGTACATCTACTGCGCCAGCAAGGGCGTGGTCGGCGTGTGGGCAACCGACGGGAAGCCGGCGTTCGAATTCACGGGTTGGCGCGTGTCGATGGCGAATGTGCCGAGCCCCCTGCCGATATCGGACAATCGCCTGTTCCTGACCGGTGGATATGGCGCCGGCGCGATGATGGTCCAACTGATCGACAACGGCGGAATGGTGGCCGTGAAACCGCTGTATTCGCTGCCGCCGGAAGTGTTCGGATCGGAACAGCACACACCGGTCTTCTACAAGGGGTTCATTTACGGAGTCATCCCCGTACGGGCGGAGTTGGTCTGCCTGGGGCTCGATGGCAAGACCAAATGGGCGTCGGGCGGGAAATACAAGTTTGGTGCGGGTCCGTACATGATGGCCGACGGCTGCATGCTGCTGCTGAACGACACGGGCACGCTGACAATGGTGGACCTGGACTCGGAGACGTTCAAGCCCATTGGCCAGGCGAAGATTCTCGACCATGGCCACGATGCCTGGGGACCGCTGGCGATCGTGCAGGGGCGACTGTTCGCGCGGGACATGACGCGGATGGCGTGTTTTGATCTACGGGAAAAAGGGGGCGGACAATGAGTCAGGACAGGCACGAAGGGGCAGGAATGCCCGACACGAATGACGGGATGACAGACAAGAATGTCTGTCCTACTGCGCCGGGGCAGGGTCTGGCAAACAAGATCGTGGCGGTGGTGACGATCGCCGTACTGGTGGTGGCGGCGGCCATCATCTATATCAAAACCAAGCGCGTGACCGAGGCGGGGAATCGGGACTTGGAGCGCAGCACACAGTATGACATGGCCGAGTTACAGAAGGTGGATCCGGCACTGATCAAGTGGCGGGAAGCCGCGAGATTGGATAGCGGATTACCGTCGGCCAGGGCGATCGCGGTGGACCCGTCCGGGAATGTCCTCGTGGGTGGGGAAAACCTGGTACGCCGGCTGAGCGGGACCGGGCAGCGAGTTGCCGACATCACAGTGACAGGCGCGGTGCAGGCGCTGGCCTGTGATGCGGACGGCGCGGTGTACGTGGCGTTCCGCGAACACGTCGAGGTGTTTGGTGCGGATGGAAAGCCGAAAGCGACCATCGCGAGCCTGGGGGACAAGGCGCAGATCACTTCGATCGCAGTGGGCGGCGGGAATATCTACATCGCGGACTTCGGCAATCGCATTGTCCATCGTTGCGACATGAGCGGCAAAGTGCTCAACGTCATCGGCAAGGAAGACCGCAAGCGAAACATGGCCGGGTTGAACCTGCCGAGTCCGCACATGGATGTCGCCGTGGCGACGGATGGAACGGCCTGGATCGCCAATACGGGTCAGTGGCGGCTGGAGAATTATTCGCCCGAGGGCGACCTGAATCGCTACTGGGGTGAAAGCGGGGCGACCATCGACAAATTCGTCGGATGCTGCAACCCGGCCGACTTCTGCCTGCTGGCCGACGGCTCGTTCGTGACTGCCGAGAAAGGCGTGGCACGCGTGAAGCACTATCTGCCCGATGGGCGGTTGGCCTCGGTGGTGGCGGCGGTCGAGAGTTTTCCGAAAAACATGCAGGGGTTGGACGTGGCGGCCGGCCCCAATGGCCGCGTGGTGGTGCTGCCGCGAGGTACGACCGCGGTACTTGTGTTCGAGTCGAGGGAGGGAACGCCATGAGTAGGCACGAAGGCACTGAGGTACGAAGGCACGAAGGGACAAGGCGGGCGTTTCTCCGCTGGAGTGTTGGAACGGCGCTCGCGGGTGGCGTGTCGCTGCTCGTATTGCGGCCAAAAAGCGAAGCTTGTGAAGTTCCGCTCGGCTGCGATGAGTGCGCGAAGTTCGAAGGATGCGGGCTGCCCAAGGCAGAGGAACGTAGGGTCCGCTTCAGCGGACACGCGAACCGCCCGCAACGCCCAACAACGTCCGCGTCCGCTGAAGCGGACCCTACGCAGACGGAGGGCTCACTCCATGCCTGATCGCGATCCGACATTGTCCAGGCGGGATGTGCTATCGAAATCGGCGAGAACAGCCGGCCTGCTGGCCGCCGGCGGCGCTCTGGCAACCCTGCTCGTGCGGGCCGACGACAACACGGTCTGGCAAATCGATCCGTTCAAGTGCGTGCAGTGCGGCAAGTGTGCCACCTCGTGCGTGCTGAATCCGTCGGCCGTGAAATGCCTGAACGCCTTCCCGATGTGCGGCTACTGCAACAAATGCACCGGATATCTCGAAGCCTGGGTGGACAACACGCGCGAAGCCGAGGCCGGCGAGAACCATCTCTGCCCGACCGGCGCGCTGAAGCGCAAGTGGGTTGAGAAGCAGTATTACGAATACACCGTGGACTCGGCATCGTGCATCGGCTGCGCCCGCTGCGTGAAAGGATGCCTGGAACTGGGTAATGGGTCGCTGCTTCTGCAGATTGACCAGACCATCTGCGTGCGCTGCAACCAGTGCTCAATCGCCACGGTCTGCCCATCGGCCGCGATTTCGCGGGTACCAATTTCCAAGCCGTATATCCTGGTGAACAAGACGAGGAATGGATGAGCTATTTGAGCACTACAACCTCGTCAGGAAGAAGATTAAACACGAAGACACGAAGACACGAAGCGGGTCTTGGTGATGGCGAGCGGTACGGCAAGCGGGAATGTTCTGGATTTGAGATTTCAAATTTCAGATCTCAAATCTTAAGTTCGAATGATGCGGTTGCCTCGCCAACTCGCACAACTCAACCAAAACCCGCTTCGTGTCTTCGTGGCTTCGTGTTTAATCTTTTACTCCTGGCGCTGCTCGCGATGCCAGCGTTTGCAGAGGATCGCGTCGAGCGTTTCCCTGCTCCCGACTTCAAATCCGGGCACGTCATGCCCAAGACGGAAACGTCACCGGTGGAGCGATCGCGAACCCGCGAGCGCGTGGATGTCGGCGTACTCTTCGCCTTCCTGGTGGCCGGGTCGTATCTGATTTACCACAAGCGATCGCGAAACTGGACGCTGGCCCTGACCGTCGCCGGGCTGCTCTACTTCGGGTTCTATCGCAAGGGGTGCATCTGCCCCATCGGCTCGATTCAAAACGTGGCCTACGCCATCGGCAGCCACGGCCCGCTGCCATGGACGGTCGGCGCGTTCTTCGTGCTGCCACTGCTGTTTGCCCTGTTCTACGGCCGGGTGTTCTGCTCAGGAGTCTGCCCGCTCGGCGCCATTCAGGATCTGGTGCTCTTCAAACCTGTCAACGTGCCGGTGTGGCTGGAGTTGCCCCTGAGCATGCTCGCCTGGGCCTACCTCGGGCTGGCGGTGCTCTTCGCCTGGATCGGCAGTGATTTCTTCATCTGCCGCTACGACCCGTTTGTCGGGTTCTTCCGCCTGAGCGGGCCGGCCCACATGATCCTGGCCGGAGGGATCATCCTGGCTCTGTGCGTGTTTGTCGGACGGGTTTACTGTCGATTCTTCTGCCCCTACGGCGTGCTGCTGCGGCTGATGTCCAAGTTCTCGTGGCGCACGTTGTCGATCACGCCGCGCGAGTGCGTGGACTGCCGCCTCTGCGAAGAAAGCTGCCCGTTCGGCGCGATCCGCACGCCACTGCCCGTCCTGCCCAAGAACATTGAACAGGAGAAAGAGCGGCTGGTGTGGGCAATCGTGATGATCCCGGTGCTGACGATCGGTTTCGCGGCGCTCGGATACATCGGCAGCGGCGCGCTGGCCCGCATGGATTACACGATCACGCTGGCCGAACTGCTGCATCAAGAGGAGCAAACCGGCGTGGCCGGCAAGTCCGATGAGACGCGGGCGTTTCGCGCCACGGGCGCGACCCAGGAGCAGGTCTATGCCAAGGCCGCCCTCATCCAACATCGATATGCTCTGGGCACGCCGCTCTTCGGCGCGTGGATGGGCCTGGCCATCGGCGGCCGGGTTGTCGGTCTGTTATTGCGGAGAAGGCAAAAGAGCGGCTACATCGCCGATGAAGGTGCCTGCGTCGCCTGCGCCCGCTGCTACGCCTCCTGCCCCGTCGAAAAACCAGCCCTCGCCATTACCCCACTGGCAACCACCAACTAACAACTGGCCAATATCAACCATCAACTAACAACTAACAACTAATGCCCTCCCTCATCCAACTTCCCATCCTCGCCGACACGCCCGCCAAGCGCGCGTGGCGGCGCTGCTGCACGATGACGGCCGCCGTAGCGGCCATGTTTGTCGTGATCCTGGCGGGAGTCATGGTCGGCAGCGTCTTCCGCGATCATGACCAGGGACTGCTGATCACCCAGCGAATCGCGGACCTCAAGAAACAATTCAAGGCCGACGACACGAACGAGAAAATCAAGGAACAGATTCGTGATGCGGACGACCAGTTGCGGCAGGCCTATTTCGCACGCCGGGCGTTCTGGCTTCACGGCTCATGGTTGCTGCTGGGCGGAGCGATCACGCTCGGAGTCTCGCTGAAGCTGGCGGCCGACCTGGGATATCGTCCGTTCCTGCCGACCGGTCCCGTGCCCACCGGACCGCGACTCGACACGCCCATGAAGGTCGGGCTGACGCTGGTCTCCCTGCTGCTGGTCGCCTGCTTCGCCGGTGCCCGGCTGCCGCGTATTCGCGGAACGCAGTTCGCATCGCTGATCGTGCCGAAACCGCAGGCTCAGCCGCAGCCGACCAAACCGGCGCCAACACCGACAACAAACGACGCCTCAACAACGACCAACGGCGATGCTTTGCTGGCGAAGAACTGGCCCATGTTCCTCGGCCCCGGCGGTTTGGCCCGGGCCGTCGGCGACTATCCCACGCAGTGGGATGGACCGGCCGGCAAGAGCATCCTCTGGAAGACCCCGATCCCCCTGCCGGGAAACAATTCGGCCGTCGTGTTCGAGAACTCCGTTTACCTCAGCGGCGCGACCGAAGATCGTCGCGAGGTGTACTGCATCGATGCCACAACCGGCAAGATCCGCTGGACCACCAGCGTGCCCACACCGGCCGCCAAGATCAAGCTCAACGAAGACACCGGATGGGCGCCATGCACGATGGCGACCGACGGCAAACGCGTATTCACGATGTTTCCGGCCGGCGACCTGACCGCCATCGACTCCGACGGCAAGATCGTCTGGACCAAGTCGCTGGGGATCTCCAAGAACCAGTATGGACATGCAAGTTCGCTGGCCACCGCCGGCGGGCTGGTCATTGTCCAGTACGACCAGGGGTTTGACATCAAGGAGAAACTCTCGTTTCTCTACGGCTACGACTCGGCAACGGGCAAGGAAGTCTGGAAGACGCCCCGGCCCGTGCGGTCGAGCTGGACGACGCCCATCATCGTGCCCGCGCCGTCCGGGGCGCAGGTGGTCACGTCGGCCGATCCGTGGGTCATCGGCTACGACCTCAAGACCGGCGCTGAACTCTGGCATGCCAAGGGCATGACCGGCGATGTGACGCCCACGCTGGCATACGAAAACGGCACGGTCTTCGCGACCATGGAACGTTCCGACCTGATCGCGGTCAAGGTGGACGGCAAGGGCGATGTGACGGCCACGCACAGCAAGAAGTTCGAGGTGGATGAGCTGTCGGACATTTCCACTCCGCTGGTCCTCGGCGGGCGGATGTTCACGGGTCTGTCGTCCAGCGCCAAGCTGACCTGCGTCAGCACGGCAGACGGAAAGCTGCTCTGGGAGCAGGACATCAAAGGCGGGTTCCATGCCTCGCCGATCGGCGTTGGCAAGCTCGTCTATCACACCGACCGCGCCGGGATCACGCACATCATCGAACCGGCCGCCGAGTTCAAACAACTTGCGGCCAACCCCCTGGGCGAACCCGTGAACGCGACCGCTGCGTTTGTGGGCGGTAAGATATACATACGTGGCGACAAGAACTTGTACTGCATCAGCGGGGGGAAGTAACACAGGACCTAAAATAACCCATGCCCGCAACCGTCGCACATCCTCCCGACCTCTCAACCGTCGACGAGATCGTCCAGACGATCGGCCGCTCGACTGAGAACACCATCGGCATCCTGCACGCCATCCAGGAACATTACCACTATCTGCCGAAACAGGCCCTGGAGCGTGTCTGCGCCATCACCGACATCAGCCCCGCGCAACTCGTCGGCGTCGCGACCTTCTACGCCCAGTTCCGCCACGAGCCGGCCGGGAAACACTTCGTCCGCGTCTGCCATGGCACCGCATGCCACGTAAAGGGGTCAGAGCTTGTCGAGGATTCCATCCGCCGCTGCCTGAACATCACCAACGGCGATGACACCGATGCCGACGGCACTTTCACCATCCAGCGCGTGGGCTGCCTCGGCTGCTGCACGCTTGCGCCTGTCGTGCAAATCGGCGACGTCGTCTACGGCCATCGTCTCGCAGAGAACGCGGCCGCTTCCATCCAGGACTTCCTGGCCCTGCAGAACACACCTCCGGAAAAGGTCGCCCGCACCATCGAGCGAATCCACCACGACGGCCCGGCCACCGAGATCCGCATCGGCACCGGCTCCTGCTGCGTGGCCGGCGGAGCCGCCAGCGTGAAGTCAGCCCTGGAACGCGCCGTGGCCCGCAGCGGCGCCAACGCCGTCGTCAAGAACGTCGGCTGCGTGGGCATGTGCCACCAGATTCCGCTCGTCGAAGTCGGCATCGGCGGCAAGAAACTCTCGCTCTACAACAAGGTCACCACCGCACAGGCCACCGACATCGTCCGCCGGCACCTGCCGCCGCAGGGCATCTGGCGGCGGATGCGCGAGCGATTCTCCATGGCACTCGACAGGCTCGTGGCCGTGGATGAGGTCGTCGAAACCGACCGCCACGCCATCCACAAACGCGACCAGTCCGTGTGCGAGTTCCTCGGTTCGCAGAAACGCATCGCCACGGAATTCTGCGGCGAACTTGGCCCGCTCGACGTCGACGAATACCTCGCCCACGACGGCTTTGCCGCCACGCGCAAAGCGCTCACTGAAATGTCGCCCGAGCAGATCATCGACCAGGTGAAGACCTCCGGCCTGCGCGGCCGCGGCGGCGCGGGCTTCCCCACGGGGCGCAAATGGGCGATCACGGCCGCTGTCAGCGCCGACAAGAAGTACATCATCTGCAACGGCGACGAGGGCGACCCCGGCGCGTTCATGGATCGCATGATCCTCGAGTCGTTCCCCTACCGCGTGATCGAGGGCATGATCGTCGCCTCCAAAGCCGTTGGGGCGCACGAGGGAATTCTCTATATCCGCGCCGAATATCCGCTGGCCGTGCAGCGCGTCGGCAAGGCCATCGAAATCTGCCTGCAACGCGGCCTGCTCGGCGACAACGTCATGGGCACGGGCCACGCCCTGCACCTGCGCATCGTGCAGGGCGCCGGCGCGTTCGTCTGCGGCGAAGAGACCGCCCTCATCGCCAGCATCGAAGGCCAGCGCGGCATGCCGCGCCTGCGCCCCCCCTACCCGGCCGAGTCCGGCCTGCACAACAAGCCCACCTGCATCAACAACGTCGAGACCCTCGCCATGGTGCCGTGGATCATCCGCAACGGCGGCCAGGCGTTTTCCGCCATCGGCACCGCCACCAGCAAGGGCACGAAAGTCTTCGCCCTCACCGGCAAGATCGCCCGCGGCGGGCTGATCGAAGTGCCCATGGGCATCACCATCCGCCAGATCGTCGAGGACATCGGCGGCGGCATCGCCAACGGCCGGAAGTTCAAGGCCGTGCAGATCGGCGGTCCGTCCGGCGGCTGCATCCCGGCCGCGCTCGGAGATCTTCCCGTGGAATATGAATCGCTCGCCAAAGCCGGCGCCATCATGGGCTCGGGCGGGCTGGTCGTGCTCGACGACTCCGACTGCATGGTGGACATGGCCCGTTATTTCCTGAAATTCACCCAGGCCGAATCCTGTGGTAAATGCACGCTTTGCCGCGTGGGCACGAAGGTTATGCTCGACATCCTCGACAAGCTCTGTGCCGGCAAGGCCAAGGCTGCCGACCTCAAGAAGCTCGAAGAACTCTGCGGCGCCGTGCGAGCCGGCTCGATCTGCGGCCTGGGCCAGACCGCGCCGAATCCGGTACTCACCACGCTGAAATATTTCCGCGACGAATACGAGGCGCACCTCAACGGCCACTGCCCGGCCGGGCGCTGCAAGGGACTCATCAAGTATGTTGTGAACGACAAGTGCATCGGCTGCACCAAATGCGCCCAGGTATGCCCCGCCGGCGCCATCGAAATGCGGCCATACGCGCTGCACGAGATCGAACTCGACAAATGCACGCGCTGCGACATGTGCCGGAGCGCCTGCCCCGAAACGGCGATCACGATTGTGTAATAGAATTGAATTAGAGTAACCATGCCCAGCCTGACCATCGACACCCGCCCCGTGACTGTCCCCGACGGCGCAACCGTCCTCGACGCAGCCCGCGCCTTGAGCATCGACATCCCCGCTCTCTGCCAGTACGACGGCTGCAGTGCCAATACCTCGTGCCTCTGCTGTATCGTGCGGATCAACGGCGGCCAGCGGCTCGTGCCCTCGTGTGCGACCAGGGTGGTCGAGGGCATGGCGGTCGAGAGCGAGACGCCCGACATCCACGCCGCCCGCAAGACCTCGCTCGAACTGCTCCTGGCCGACCACGCCGGCGATTGCCGCGGCCCGTGCGTGAACATCTGCCCGGCCCACATGGACATCCCGACCATGATCCGGCACATCGAAACCGGACGGATGCACGATGCCCTGCTCGTCGTCAAGGAGCACATCGCGTTGCCCGCCGTGCTCGGCCGCATCTGCCCCGAACTCTGCGAGAAAGGCTGTCGCCGCGGCCAACTCGATACCGCCGTCTCCATCTGCCGCCTCAAACGCTTCGTTGCCGATACGGACCTGGAAAGCGGCCACCCGTGGCTGCCTCCCTGCCGCGAAAGCAGCGGCAAGCGCGTGGCCATCGTCGGCTCCGGCCCGTCCGGGCTGGCGGCCGCATGGTATCTCCAGCAGTTCGGCCACGCCTGCACACTCATCGATCAGCACCCCGAACCCGGCGGCAACCTCCGTTACGCCGTCGATGCCGCGAAGTTGCCACACAGCGTGCTTGATGCCGAAATCGACCTGGTCCGACGGCTCGGCGCCACATTCCAACAGAAGATCGCCATCGGCAAGGATGTTTCGATTGCCGAGCTCAAACAGCAATACGGCACCGTTCTCATTGCGGTGGGCGAGGTCGACGCCGCCAGAGCCCAGGCGATGGGCCTCGCCCTTGTCGGCAAGGGCCTGAAGGTCGATCGCGACACCATGCGGACAAATGTCGACAACGTTTTTGCCGCCGGCGCCGCGGTGACCCCCTACCGCCACGCCATCCGCGCCGTCGCCGACGGCCGCTCGGCCGCCCAAATGATCGACCAGCACCTGCGCGGCCTGCTGCCGAAACACGAAGGCAAGTTCACGGTGCGCCTTGGCGTGCTCTCCGATGCCGAGATGGCCACGATCATGACCGGCGTCTCGCGCGACCCCCGCACGGCCGCCCCGAACCTGGCCGGGTTCACCGATCCGCAGGCCAAAGCCGAGTCGGTGCGTTGTATGCACTGCGAATGTGCCAAACAATATGACTGCGATCTCCGCACGTATTCGCAGGCTTACGACGCGAATATCAACGAGTACAAGATGCAGCGCCGCCCGTTCACCCGGGTCGAAACCCACAACATCGTCTACGAGCAGGGCAAGTGCATCTCCTGCGGCATCTGCGTCGGCATCGCCAACCGCGAAAAGGAAACGCTCGGCCTGACCTTCGTCGGCCGGGGTTTCGACGTGCGCGTTGGCGTCCCCTTCAACCGCGAACTGTCCGACGCCCTCAACAAAGTGGCCGAGGAATGCGCCGAAGCTTGCCCCACTGCGGCCCTGGCGAAAAAAGCTGGCCAGCACTAACGGGCGCGCGATAGACAACTGTCCCGCCTCGTGTCTCAAATGCCGCCGCGCATCTCCTGCAAGCCATGCCTCGCGTAAGTTCACAGGTCCGGATCGTACCATGCCGCTTCGGTCGATCGTTTGCGAGGAATCAGATCGGCATGCCCGTCGCAGAAAACAACGGTGCCATTGCCGGCGTTGGGATCGGACTTGGCTTCGGCCCGACGGTCATGACGATTGGAGAGAAGGTTCATCATGTCCAGCGGATAATGCTGCGGAGCCCAGCAGCCGTCGATGTCGGTGGCGGCGGATTCATCGATGAAGAGAATCTTCTCCGAAGCGCGTCTGACCTGACTGGTCTTTATCCGCAAGTGCAGATCGGGATTCGTGGCGATGGGACGCAGGCCGCCCATGAATTCATTCATGGTGTAACTGTAGGGATACCGCGGATGCGCGATGGGGTCGTCGCTGGGGCAGACATAATGGCCTTCGACGAAGCTGCGGCCCAGGAAGCGAACGATGGCGCCCTTATTGCGATCCCGGCCGGTCTGCCAGAAAATCCAGTCATCATCACCATTGCCCGAGTCGGCGCCACGGGGGAACCAGCCCTGGTTGTCCTGGGTGTACATCATGGTGGCCGTGGCCAGTTGCTTGAGGTTGGAAAGGCACTTGACTCGACTCGCCTGTTCCTTGGCGCGACTCAACGCGGGGAGCAGAATGGAGATGAGCAGCGCGATGATGCCAATGACCACGAGTAGTTCGACAAGCGTGAAGGCACACTGGTGACGAAAGAGAGCCGGGGTTCTCATTGCGGTCCTCGCGAATAGGCGTTGCCACAGCATCATTCATTCCAGAAAAGTGTTGACGTCGCCTTCCTCAGATGTGCCACGAAAGGACCAGTCACTTGAACTATATCAGACCTGGAACCACGGAACCAACGGTTTTCGTAAAGTTCTCGCAAGAGTATTCGATAAGCGTGCGACAGGTGCGTCCACCCGATTGTCAACGCCCATTCCCTCCCTTACAGTACGCCCGGTTCGCTTTTGCCGATTGATTTTTGTTCAACAGACTTCGGTCAATATGAGGAGGCCCATCGTGGCAAAGATCAGCCAGATTGAGAAAGCATATCAACTCGCACAGGCCCGCTATTCGGAACTCGGCGTCGATACCGACGCAGTCCTGAAGAAGCTCGCCAAAGTCGCCATCTCCCTGCACTGCTGGCAGGCCGACGATGTCGGCGGATTCGAGAACGCCGGGCAGGAACTCGGCGGCGGACTCGCCGTCACGGGCAACTACCCCGGCAAGGCCCGCACGGCCGACCAACTCCGCCAGGATCTCGAGAAAGTCTATTCGCTTCTGCCCGGCCGACACCGTTTCAACCTCCACGCCTGCTACGCGGAGACCAACGGCAAGAAGGTTGACCGCAACGAAATGGGTCCCGAGCATTTCAAGAACTGGGTCACCTGGGCCAGCCAACTCGGCATCGGACTCGACTTCAACCCAACTTACTTTGCCCACCCCAAGGCCGCCGATGGCCTCACCCTGGCCCACCCCGACAAGGCCATCCGCCAGTTCTGGATCGAACACGGCATCGCCTCACGCAAGATCGGCGAGTACATGGGCAAGACGCTGAAGAACACCTGCGTCACCAACTCCTGGATCCCCGACGGCATGAAGGACTCGCCGGTTGACCGCAAGGCCCCCCGCGAACGGCTCACCGAATCGCTCGACGCCGTCTTCAAGCCCAAGATCAACCCCAAGTTCAACCTCGATGCCGTCGAGGCCAAGCTCTTCGGCATCGGCTCCGAGAGCTACGTCGTCGGCTCCCACGAGTTCTACATGGGCTACGCCATCACCCGCGGCAAGCTCATGTGCCTCGACGCCGGCCACTACCACCCCACCGAGTGCATCGCCGACAAGATCAGCTCCGTGCTCAACTATATCCCCGAACTGCTGCTCCACGTCAGCCGCGGCGTTCGCTGGGATTCCGACCACGTCGTCATCCTCGACAACGACCTGCTGGCCATCGGCCAGGAACTTGTCCGCGGCGACTACCTCGGCCGGGTCCACATCGGCCTGGACTACTTCGACGC
>JANYKD010000388.1 GCA_025361735.1 Phycisphaerales bacterium | reverse complement strand
GTACTCCGAGACCTGTGCCGGCTTGGCCGAAAGACACAGGTCTCGGAGTACCGCGACCTGTGGCACCCCGCACCGTTGAAAACCGGGAAGTTATTTACAACCCGTTCCTAAACACGCCGTGAGTTTCATCATTGCCCCACTACTCCAATTTAATCTCGACATGATGCGGATTCCGATCATCGATCAGCATGACGACGCGATCCGGTTGATCGATCCCGTCGGAGGTGAGTTTTGAGACGGTCGTGCCGGCCCCGCCGTTGGTGAGGGTGATGTGATAGACCGTTTCGCGGTATCGGTAGTGGATTTTGTAGGTCGGCCAACTTGCGGGCATGCGCGGGGTGAAACGAAGCCTGTCCACTTCCAAATGCAATCCGAGCAATGACTCGGTGATGAGGCGATACATCCAACCGGCCGACCCGGTGTACCAGGTCCATCCGCCGCGACCCGTGTGCGGTGCGACGCCGTAGACATCGGCGGCCACCACATAGGCCTCGGCCCGATAGGTCGCGATGCCCTTCGGCGTCGAGGCGTGCGAGATGGGGCTGATCAAATTGAACAGCTCCCAGGACTTTGCCACATCCCCCATCTGGGCAAAAGCCATGACCGTCCAGATGGCACCGTGAGTATATTGACCGCCGTTTTCGCGCACGCCGGGGACATAGCCTTTGATGTAGCCGGGATTGAGGGGAGATTTGTCGAACGGAGGATCGAGCAATTGGATCTGACCCGAATCACGGCGAACCAGCCGGCGATCGACGCTGGCCATTGCAAGCTCGCTGCGTTCGCGCGTGCCGGCCCCGGAAAGAACCGACCAACTTTGCGACAGTGAGTCGATCTGGCATTCCTCATTGGTAGCCGACCCGAGTGGATCGCCATTATCGAAGTAGGCTCGGCGATACCACTCGCCATCCCAGGCATTCTCCTGAATGTTACCGCGAAGCCGACCGGCTTCGATCGTGAACTTGTCCGCGTTCATCACATCCCCGCGACGGCGGGCCAGTTCTGAAAACTGCATGAGCACATCGTAGAGGAAGAATCCGAGCCAAACGCTTTCCCCCTTGCCGTGCTGACCGACAAGGTTCATGCCGTCGTTCCAGTCTCCGCAGCCCATCAAAGGCAGGCCATGCACTCCGAATTTCAAGCCGTAGTGAATGGCGCGAACACAGTGTTCGTAGAGCGCGCCGATGTCTTCGGAGACTCGGGGGAGGTCGTAGTTGGCCTCTTCTTCCGGGCGCAGCAGGCGGGAATCGAGGAACGGCGTGCGCTCATCGAGCACGCCGGTGTCGCCGGTGGTGGTGACGTATCTACAGACGGCATAGGGAAGCCAGAGGTAGTCATCGGAGAAATGCGTACGTACCCCGCGTCCGACGGGGGGGTGCCACCAGTGTTGGACATCACCCTCGCGGAATTGCCGGGATGCCGCGCGGAGCAGTTGCTCGCGGAACAAGGCGGGTTCGGCGTGTAGCAGCGCCATGGAATCCTGCAATTGATCCCGGAAACCAAATGCGCCGCCCGATTGATAGAAACCCGTTCTCGCCCACATTCGGCAGGCGAGGGTCTGGTAGACCAGCCAACCGTTGGCCAGAAAATTCACCGCCATGTCCGGGGTGTCGAAATTGACGGTGCCGAGCGCATGGCTCCAATAATTCCATACGCCTTCGAGCGCCTGATAGGCGCTGGCCGCGCCGCGGAAGCGATGGGTGAGTTCCCGCGCCTGATCCTCGCTCCTGGCCGACCCAATGATGAAGATGATGTCGCGATCCTGGCCGTCTTCCAAATCGACGGGCACCTGCATGGCCGTGCAGGGATCGAAACCCGCGCCCAGTCGGTTGGAAAGTCTGGTGCGGCGCATGGCGGCGGGTTTGGCCGGGCTACCGTTTCTACCGAGAAATTCGGTGCGGTCGCCGGTGACGGTGCGCGTCGGTTCACTGCTGTCGACGAAGACCACACGACCGGGAAATTCCGTGTTGTACGCGTTGCGGACAAAGATCGCCCCGCTCACCGGGTCTACTTCGGTGACGAGATGCATCAGGGTTTTATTGCGCAGTTCCCCCAGCACCCATTCCCAATAGCCGGTGACCGACAGCCGCCGTGCCCGACCCGAACGATTGGAGACGCGCAAGCGAAGGAACTTGACCGGCGCATCGATTGCGACGTAGACCGAAAGCTCGGTCATGATCCCATCTTCGGTATACTCGAAAATGCTGTAACCGAACCCGTGTCGAATGACGTAGGGCATCTGGCCGCGGGCCGGCAGGGGTGAGGGAGACCAGAACCGCCCGCTCTCCTCATCGCGAAGGTAGATGGCCTCGCCGCTGGTGTCGGACACCGGATCGTTGTACCAGGTCGTCATGCGGAATTCGTGGCTGTTCTCGGACCAGGTGTAGGCCCCGCCGCTTTCCGAAACCACCGTTCCGAATTCGGCATTGGCGATGACGTTGACCCAGGGTGCGGGCGTCGTCTGCTCGCCGGAAAGCACCGTGACATACTCGCGTCCATCCTTGGTGAATCCACCGAGGCCGTTAAAAAAGACCAGATCGCGTTCGGGAACCTCGACGGCCGTTTCAGGCTCGGAACGGCGGCGCGACGGTTTGAGCAGTGGGATGGGCAGGTCGGCCCGGCCACGACGCTCCACCTGCTCGGCGAGTGTGCCGCCTTCGTCGAACAGCACGACACGCGCGACCGTCTCCAGCAGCACCCGATCTTCCTGCGACATCTGTTCGCCGCGCCGCACGAAGATGCCGCCGGGCTTGTCTACCAGCGCCGCCTCCGGGCTGCCGGCGATGCGATCCATGATCGCATCCTGCAGGGTCTGCCGGTAGATCGAATCATCCTCGTTCCATATCACCAGATCGACCGCCAAACCGCGCAGTCGCCAGTAGGCATGGGCCTGAACGGATTGGCGGACCAGTTCCAAATTATCGCGGTCCCCGATGCGGACCAGCACGATCGGCAGATCCCCGGAGATGCCATAGCCCCACAGCCCGGACTGCCCCCGCTGATTGCGAATGAGCAGACTCGGCTGCGCCCTTCGCACCGCCGACGCGTAGATGATCGACCCCGCAAGCCGATCATAGATTTGGGCATCGGCTTCGCTGGCGTTGAGTTGACTGAGCAGCACATGGCTATGCGTCCAGGCCAGTTCAAAGACGCGGTCGGTCAGATTGGGATCGTGATATTTTTCGGTCATCGCGGTGACCGCCTCGCGCGTTTCCGCCGCGCCGGTCACCATGTCCACCCGTGCCGATTCGTTCGGGGCCAGTCGAATGACATGGCGAATGCTGACGATCGGATCGAGCACCGGCCCGGCGCTGTCGGACAGCGGGCCGCTCGATTCCATCGCAGCTGGGGAGGCCAGATCTCTCCCGCGACCGATGAATTTCATTCGATCCGTCTCGAACGAGACCGCCCCGATGGTCTTGCCTCGCACCGTGGTGAGATGCACCATCCACGGTGGTTTTTCCTCCGCTGACCGAGGCCGGCGAGTACAGAAGATGGCCCGCCGTTCCCGGATGAGTTCCGTCTGCACGAAGAGATTGCTGAACGCGGGATGGGCCAGATCATCGCTCGCGCGTGCCAGAACCACTTCAGCATAGCTGGTCACCTCGATCCGTCGGACCACCTCCGAGTGATTGGTGATCGTGATGCGGCGAAGTTCGATATCGTCTTCGGGTGAGACGCTGATTTCCGTGTGCGTCTCGATCTCATCATCCCGCCGCCGAAACTCGGCCCGGCCCTGGGTGAAGATCGCTTCGTAGGGCTTGGAAGTCTTGCGCGTGGGTTGCCATGCGGTGGACCAATACTCGCCGCTGTCCAGATCGCGAAGGTAGCTGAACGTTCCCCAGCAGTCGCGTGTGGCATCTTCGCGCCAGCGGGTGACGGCCAGATCGCGCCAGCGGCTATAGCCCCCGCCGGCGCTGGTGATGACCACATGATATTGTCCGTTCGACAACAGATGAACCTCGGGCACCGGAGTGCCGGGATCGGTCAGCACGCGCATCGTTCCCCGATCGCCATCCGTGGTGGTCTGCGTCTTGTTCGCCTCCGCCGAATGCGGGAAGACCAGCGCGCTTGCCTTGGGAACACGCTCCTGTAAAAGCAGGTCGGCGGCGCGCAGCATGGGGTCGGCGTCGAACCTCCTTTGCATGGGTCGGTCGAGAAGCAGGTAGGCCAGTGAAAGTAGACTCATTCCCTCGTGGTGTGCCATGAACTGACGGATGACGACACTGCTCACGCCGCGCGGCATGCGCGACGGGGTGTAGTCGATGGCTTCATAGAAGCCGTAGCGTCCCTCGTAACCGCTCTCGGCCAACTGCTCGAGATTCCGGCACGCGGCCTCCGGCGCAATCATCAATCCCATCACGCTGGCATATGGCGCAACGACCAGATCCTCCGCCAGCCCGCGCTTCAACCCCATGCCGGGTACGCCGAACGCTTTGTATTGGTAGGTCAGATGGGCATCGGTCGTGTTGTACCCGGACTCGGAGATTCCCCACGGCAGGCGATGCTGGCGCCCGTATTGAATCTGCCGGCGAACCACCGCGCGGTAGGTCTGATCCAACAGCGTGTTCTCATACGTCGGCATCACCAGCAACGGCATGAGATACTCGAACATCGAACCGCTCCAACTCAGCAGCGCGGGCGCGCCGCCGGTGGCCGTCAGCAGTCGGCTGAGTGCGAACCAGTGATCCTGACCAACCTGCCCCTGGGCGATGGTGACGAAGCTCCCCAGCCGAGCTTCGGAGCCGAGAAGGTCGTAAAAACCATTGTCCAGTCGATGGTCGCTGACGTTGTATCCGATCGAGAACAGGTTCCGCGATTTGTCGAGAAGGAACGAGAAATCCATGTCTGCCGTCTCTTCGCATTGGCGGGCCAGGCGATCGAGCGTTTTGATTCGAGTGATCGCCTGATCTGAAGAATTGACCAACGCCTTCCGGAACGTCTGGAGCCATGCGGTCGCGGCTGCCGCATCGGCAGCGGATTCTGCGGACGATGACGCGCCACCGCCCGCGAGGATCGCATCTACGACCAGAACGGCGGTGTCTTTCAACGCCGCGACGGTTCGCAGAGTGGGTGCAGCGTCCAGTTGCGTCAACCATGCGCGCAATGATTCCCGTGTAGCATCCTGCTCCGGGTTTGCGCGGTGCCATAACGACGCCGGGGGCGCGGATAGTTCGGACCAAGCGGCGATTCGCCTCAGGTCATCGCGGTGGTCGGCGCAATCCCGCGCGAAGGCCTGCAACCACCATTTTAATTCCAGGTCGGTACTTTCCATCGCGGCCAGTTCATCCGCCGCGATCAGGCAGCGCGACACCAATACCACGGCGGCGGACAGTGTGCGAACGGGTCGTTCCAGCGCGTCTTCCAATCGTTCGAGCCGACGCACGATATCCGTGGAAACCAGCGGACTGCGACCATTCTCGGTGGGTCTCGGAAGCCCCCGGGCGACATCGCGCAGAATGCGAAGCGTATCGAGCAACCCGCCGAAGATGCGAGGCGGAAGGACCGGCGCATCGGGCATTTCCATGAATCCGCGGCGCAACACCAGCAGGAGTGCCGCGAGATTACCGCTGTCCACCATCGAAATATACCGCGGCTGCAAAGGTTGGAGCGTTCGCGTGTCGTACCAGTTGAATAAATGACCGCGATGCTTTTCCATGCGGGCCAGCGTCTCGAATGTTTTCTGGGTGCGATCGACCAGGCGCGCGCCGGAGCAATAGCCGAAGTCATACGCGGCCAGGTCGGCAAGGAGCGACATCCCGATGTTGGTCGGGCTGGTGCGCGAGGCGATCACCGGGGCCGGATATTCCTGGAAGTTGTCCGGGGGAAGCCAGTTTTCCTCAGCGGTGACGAAGGTTTCAAAATACCGCCACGTTCGCCGGGCGATTTTTTCGAGAAACTCTTTCTGCCCGCGCGACAGTCGAACCGGGCGGGTGGCGAGGGGTTTGCTTAACCACCACGCCGCCAGCGGGGACAGGATCCAAAGCGTCAGCAGAACCCCGCCCGCCGGAAGAATTTCACGCCGCCAGATCAACAGTACCGCGAGCGTCATCGCGGCCACCACCGGAGCGACCCACATCGAAAGATAGAAGCCACCGAGGGTCGATCGCGCGCCGCGCTCGGCATCACTGGACGTTTTCCATTCCAGAAGATTGGTCTTAGTCACATGAAGCCGAACCAGCGTTCGGATGATCGCGTCGAGGCTGATGTAGGCATCGTAGGGAATGAAGATCAGCGTGAAGAGGAACTGCGCGATCTGCCGTAGAAACGCGTAGGCCACCATGCGGAAGTGCGTTTGAAAGGGAAGTTCGGTCGGCTTGTGCAGGAGATCGATCAGTGTGATCAGCAGGGGAACGGCGAGTATCACCGCCACGACGAACAGCGTGATCGCCCCGGCCAGCGGTGGGCGGGCCAGCAACCACGCGCCGAGCAGCAGTTCGAACATCGCCACGGGCAAAAGGCTGCGGCGAAGATTGTCGAATATTTTCCACCAGGACAAGGCGGAGATCGGGTTTTTGACCCGTTCATCGTCCAGCCCGCGCACGCTCGGAAGCAGCCAGGCGGCAATTTGCCAGTCGCCCCGAATCCAGCGATGCCGACGGCTGACATCCACCGGATAGCGCGACGGGTATTCCTCATAAAGCTCGACATCGCTCAGTAATCCGGCCCGAGCGTAGGCCCCTTCCAGAAGATCGTGACTCAAGATCGTGTTTTGAGGGAACCCCGCGCACAGTCGTTCGAACGCATCCACATCGTAAATGCCTTTGCCGATAAACGAACCTTCGCCGAAAAGATCCTGATAGACATCGGAGACCACCCGCGTGTAGGGATCGACCCCCGCATCACCCGCGAAAAGCCGAACGAACAGAGACCGGTGGGCGCTCGGCAGGCTGATGCCCACGCGCGGTTGCAGGATCGCATAACCGTCGACGATTCGGCGTCGGTCCGCGTCAACGACCGGGCGATTGAGCGCGTGCGCCATGGTCCCGATCATTTCGCGCGCGGATTCGCGCGGCAGTTGCGTGTCGGTGTCGAGCGTGATGACGTAGCGCACCTGCAGGATCGACGACATGTCGCCGAGCGTGTGCGAAAACTGTTCTCGCCGCCCGCGCAACAGCGCATTGAGCGCCGCCAGCTTGCCTCTTTTACGCTCGAAACCCATCCAGACTTTTTCCATCGCATTCCACTGGCGTGGCCTGTGAAACAGGAAAAAGATATCGGTTCGATGGGCGGCATATTTGAGGTTCAGTTGTTCGATTCCCTCGCTGACTTGCCGCACGAGTTCTTCATCCCCCGGCATGGTTTCCAGCGGTGCATCCTCGAAGTCCGTCAATAGCGCGAAGTGGAGCGAACCATCCCGGTTCGCCAGATACCTCACCTCAAGCCCTTCGAGCAGTTCGACGATCCGCTCGGGATGGGACAGCAGGGTCGGCACGACAACCATCGTGCGCTGCTCCGGCGGCACGCCCTCGCTGTAATCCATTCGCGGCAGCGGACGAGGTTTGACGATCGCCATCGCCAGCCAGTTGACGAGGCCGAAGCTCAACTGCGATCCGCAAAATAAAATCGGAATCGTCAGCAGGGCAATGGACCAGTGGGATGCACCGTGCCTCCAGGCCCAGTCCAGAAAAAGGGCCGACGCGGTCGACGTCAGCAGAAGGATGCCCAGGAGATAGAAGAAAAGCGGGATGCGCCGCCCCAGCTTGGCGGTGACGATGCTGAGCGAAAGCCGCATTTCGGCCATGCGCTCGAGGGCCGGACGGCCATGATCGATCAGGTAGTAACCGACATGGGCCGTTCGATGGGCCGACTGATCTGAAGCGCTGGTCTCGGCAAGCTGAATCGCCTTGCGGGCCACATCGTATTCCGACAATCGACTGCGGCGGGCGATCTGCTCGACGGCATGCCGGTAGCGATCGCGGGTCGAGAAATCCATCCCCGCATAGACGCCCGCCGGATCCCCGCGCAGCGTCTGTTCCACCAGGCTGTGGCGCTCGATGAATTTTCGCCAATCCGTGGAGGCCAGGAATCGCAGACTGCTGATGCTGTTGCCGATGGAAACCTGATCGGCGGCCTGCGCCTGCCCATCGGCCTGCACCAGTTGCTCGATCGTCATTCCCTGCTCGGCAACCCGGTGTTCCAGCCACCCGTTGGCAAATGCGAAGTACGGACTCTGCCCGCGCAGGTGCTGCGTGAATTCCGCCAGAAACGCGCTGGTGAGCGGCGGGTTGGCGCGGGCCATATCCGCCATCACCAGAATGAGATCGGTGGGATTCTGCTCGACGACGTGCAGCATCCGCTCGGCCCAGGAGTCGGCAGAATCGCGGTCTTTTTGCCCGTCGGCCAGGCGCGTTGCGACGCGCCGCAGGTTCTCGATCAACGCCAGTCGAAGCACGATGGGGATTGCCCACAGCTCGCCCAGTTTCAGCGGTGTTACGGTTTGATACGAACGGATAAAACCGTCCAGGTTCGCGGCATCCACCTTCCCGTCGACGTGCGAAATCAATTCCAGGGCGATCCCATACGCCCGCGGATAGTGTGCCGCCGGGCCGTTGCTCAAGCCCGGCAATTCGCGGCTGTAGGATGGGGGAAGATGCTTGCGGGCGGTGCGGATCTGCTCGTCCACCAGATAAAAATTATCCAGCAACCACTCGGCGGCGGGTGCTACCCGATGGCTTTTGGCGACGGCGGCGGTGATGAGGTCATAGGTCTCTTCCAGAATTTTCGCGTTCTCGTTCAGCCGTGGGATGAGCTTGTCGGGACCGCGCTTTTGGGTCAGTTCATGCGCCAGCGCCAACGCCTTCGCATGGCGTTCCAGTTGATCGAGACTAAACAGCTCGGCGCGGAGCGGCTGCTCCTGCACCGCTTTGACGGCATGACCGTTGCCCTCGTGCGGATTCCGCCGCTTCAACAGGCGATCGAATTTTTCCCGAATTTCAAGAACCTTCACCAGCGACTCCCTTTCGTTCCCGCCACCAGCGACGGGAAAAAACTCTCGAATGTTGACATCGCGCTCATTTGTACCGGATGGCAACCCGCAGACAACTTCACTATACTTTCGACGGTAACTCATTTTCCCGAAAGGTGCATCGCCATGAATTCCCGGTCTCTGACATCGCAAAAGATTGTCGAACTGCTCCGCGGTCAGTTCGGCGACCAAATCCTCGCCGCTTTCCCCGATGATAAACACCCGCGCATCCATGTGAACGTGAATCATTGGCGACCCATCGCCGAATTCCTTCGGCACGCGCCCTCGCTCCAGTTTGACTGGTTGGCGAATCTCAGCGGCGTCGACTATGTGGCGGACGACCAGATGGCGGTCGTCTACGACCTGTGGAGTTTCGACCTCCACCACACGTTTGCGGTGAAAGTGTTCTGCCCGCGTGAGAATCCGCAGGTGCCGACGGTGGTAGACCTGTGGGCCGCCGCCGACTGGAATGAGCGGGAAGCGTTCGACATGTATGGGATCATTTTTGAAGGCCATCCCGACCTGCGGCGAATTCTTTGCGCCGACGATTGGGAGGGCTACCCCCTGCGGAAAGACTACGTGTTCCCCCGCGAATATCACGGCATTCCCGCCAGCGTGGAACTCGATTGGCAGCAGCAATCGGACTATCCCAAGGGTCATGGTTGAACCCGATGGGCATCGGTGGATTCGCGATGGAGTCTTTTGAGAAACAGGTGGCATGGGCGTCCCGCCCGTGCTTTTTGGCCGAACCAATGCACGGGCGAGATGCCCATGCCGCCGCATTCAAAGCATCCTATTTCAAGCATCGGTGAAAACCTTACTTTTTTTTGAAAAATGCACGCCAAAGCGAAATTTGCATCGGTTTAAGTTTG
>JANYKD010000380.1 GCA_025361735.1 Phycisphaerales bacterium | reverse complement strand
AAGCAGTGGCACACGTCTCGGAATGACGCGAGGCTATTGAGCGTGAATGCGCCCCGGCCCCTGGCGTGCCGCACGGAAAGGCCTTCTCGCCGGACCGCTATCGCACGGCCGGTTCGCTTCCGCCCGCGGCGGCATCGGTCGGCGCCAACTTCAGCAGAATCGTGTTCAGTTCGGACTGGACCTCAAAACCGATCCGCGATGTCGCCGGATCGGCGTAGCGATTGGCGATCGCGGTGGGAGGCAACACCAGCGTGTAGCCTTTTTCGTCCAGGTGGAACTCGCGGCCGTCGGACGGAACGCGCCACCGTTGGCCGCTCGCACTCTGGCCACCCGTTCTCTGGCCGCCCTTACTCGTTGGACCGCCGGTCGCGTCTTGGCGACTCTTGACGATCGTCGTACCTTCGGGCAACGACTTGAGTTCGTCGGCCAACTGTTGGGCCGTCAGCGGCACGCGGGTCGATTGCGACGGCTCGATCGCCACCGTGTACACGGTTCCCGCCGGGGCGCCGCCGGCCTTGGACGCGGTGCCGAAGCCGCACTTCCCGTCCTGGTCGCTGTAGACGATGGGATTGAACCGCAAATCGTCGAGGAAGCGAGGGTCTTTGGTGGTAAGCGTCACCTTGGCGCCGCGCACGGGCGTTCCGTCGGACAAGCGAAGCTCCAGGGCGATCGGATAGTAGTTCTCTCCGCCGGCAAACCACCAGTAGAGAAAGACCATCGTGACAAAGAGCGTTGCGGAAAGGAGGCGGAAGTTGCCCAGCCCCCGCCATGCCTTCCCTTGCAACGGCGCCAGGAAGCTCTTCCACACCAACGCCTCGCTTTCGGCCGTGTGTCGGTGCGGATACATGCAGGAAAAAACGATCAGCGTGGCGGTGGCGATCAGAAATAGCACGAAGCCGGTGAGCATGGAATGGACCTTCCACTCAACGGCGGGCCAATGGGTCCCCAAAAGCCAGTTGGCCGCGCCGATCAACTGCGGCAGATAGAGTTGCACCACCAGCATGCCGACGCCGAAGACGGCACCGCTGAGCAGGGTAATCACGGCGGCGGCGGACGACGTGCGTCGCCAAAAAACGCCCAGCAGGAACACCGCGGTCACCGGCGGCGCCATGTAGCAGATCAAGTCGTTGAGTCCCTGGAATATGGTTTCGAAGCGACCGATCATCGGCGACCACAGAATGGCGGCCACCATGCCGAGCGCCGTGACGATGCGACCGGAGAGAACCAGCGCATGTTCGGAAGTATCGGGGCGCCAGCGCTTCACGATATCGTAGCTGAACACGGTGGCGATCGAGTTCAGCGCGGCGGAGACAGAACCCATCATCGCCGCGAGCAAGGCGGCGGCCATCACGCCCTTCAGCCCGCCGGGCAACGTGTTGTTGATCAGGTAGGTGAGCGTGTCGCTGGGGTTTTCCAGGGGGGCGGTGAACGTGTTGTTGTTTCGCAATGCCAGGCAAATCAGCCCCGGCACCACGAAGATGAACATAGGCAGGATCTTGATGAACCCGGTGAAGAGCGGCCCGATGCGGGCGTGGTTCTCGTCCTTGGCGGCCAGCACGCGCTGTACGATCACCTGGTCGCAACACCAATACCACAGGCCAATCACGGGGTAGCCGAGAAACACTGCCCACATGGAAAGCCCGGTGGGGTCGCTCCCCGGGCGAATGATCGAGAGGTTCACCGGATGTACCGAGGCCTCCAGCCCGCTCCAGCCGCCGACTTTCGTCAGCGAAATCATCGTAATGGCGATGGCGCCGATCAGGAGAATGATCGTCTGGATCGACTCGGTGACCATCACGGCCAAAAGCCCGCCGACGATGGTGTAAAGCCCGGCCAGTCCCGCCACGACCAGGATGCAGACGTTGGTGTCGATGCCGAAGACGCCGTGCAGCACGCGGGCCCCGGTATACAGGGCGAAGCCGATGTGGATCACCACCGCGGCGACCAGCGACATGATCGCCAGCCAATCGCGGCAGACGCGATTGAACCGCTTTTCGAGGAAGTCGGGAAGCGTCGTCACGCGGGACCGGATATAAAACGGCGCAAAGAACAGCGAAAGGCAGATCAAGGTGAACGGTGCCATCCACTCGAAGTTGCCATAGAGCATGCCGCTCTTGTAGCCGCATTCGGCCAGGCTGACCATGTGTACGGTCGAGATATTGGAGGCGAACAGCGCCGCCCCAATGACCGGCCACTTAAGGCTCTTGCCGCCGAGAAAGTAGGCGTCGCCTTCGTGATCCTTGCGCCGAGTGCCCGCCCAGCACCCCAAGCCCACGATCCCCACCAGATAGACGACAATGACCGTAATATCGCGCCAATCGAAGGCGATGGCGCTACTCGCCGCGGTTTGAAGGCCTTCCGGCATGCCAGTCATACTCCTTGCGATCCGAGGGGCTTTCCTCCGAGGTTACCAAATGCCTCGTCCTGAAACAAGGCGGCGCGATTCTTGACCGGGCCCCTGCGCCAAGTCACAATGAGGGCTCCGGCGGTGGTCTCAGGGCGGCCGGGAGGCCGCCCTGAGGCTTTGCCAACAGCGTGGTTCTTCAGGAGACGGGCCCAAGCCACGCGCCATCGAAGACTCTGGGCATGCCACCGGACCACTAGGCTTGGACTTTTCTGCAACGGAGCATCGGTGCGTGGAGACATTCGTATCGCGGCGGACGACGGGAACCCTTCTGGCGGCGTTGGCGGCGTGGCTGCTTCTGACGGCGAGTGCCCCGGCGGTGTCGACGGACGCGGCGGAGCCGGTCGTTCGCCTGGAGCACTTCATCCTGGCCCCCGCGCATACGCCGTCGGCGGTGGCGGTCGTATGCAACCGGGGAAAGTCGGTGTTTTCGGGCACGGTTCGCA
>JANYKD010000099.1 GCA_025361735.1 Phycisphaerales bacterium | reverse complement strand
CTGTGACCCGGCCCCCACGGATTCAGATCCGTGGTTCCGGTGCAGCCTTTGAAATCTCGACGCCCGGCGTTTTGGAGTTGGTCAGACTGGCGCATGAGTTTACCTGCTGAGCCCAGGCACCAGTGCTCAGTGCCAGCACTGGCCACACGATGTTCCGGCAAAAGCGCGAAAGCATTTCACCCTCGTTTTCTTGGGAATGGAAGTGCCGACCATCACAGACCCAGCGACCGACAAATATGTGTATGCTATTGTTGAACGATGTTCTTGAAATCATGATTCCTAGAAAATCTCTCATCCTCCTCCTCGTCGCGGTTGGATTTGTGGTTTCGCTTTCGTGCCTTGCTTTCGCCCAGAGCCCCCCCGAACCGACTCTCAAGCCTCTGCCGTTCGTGAGCACGATCTTTGGCGACAACATGGTGCTACAGCGCGGCAAGAAAAACACCATCTGGGGCTGGTCAGATCCCGGCGATAAGGTTCGGGTCGAAATCGCAGGCAAACACGCCTCCGGCGTAGCCGGGCCGGATGGCGGCTATCGGCCCGGCTACCCCAACAAGATCCCGACAAACCCATGGTTCGCCAAGGCCCCTGGGCGCCGCTCCCGAATCCGCCGCACAACCTCATCCCCCGGCATCCCCAATTCGCGTAGCATCAACCCGGCCAGCAGCCCACTGCGGTTCATGCCATGCTGACAGACCGAATAAATCCGCTCGACCCCACCGTCACCGCTGCGCGCGATCAGCGCTGCCTCACGCGCCGTCTCTTCGATCCGGTAGAGCCGCGTTGGGATGCCGTCCAGGTCAGGGAAGACCATCGGCGTGAATTTGGTGCTGCGTTCGCGAATGGCTGCCGGCATTTCGCCGGCGCAATCGATGATCCAGGCGCCCGCCAGGCCGTCGACGTGGATTTCGTCGCCTACGTAGGAGTGCGCACCACCCATCCAGATACTGGCGCGCAGGCCGGCGATTTCGCTGGCCTCCACGAGCAGAGAAGCACGAGGCACAACCCGTTCCGGCTGCAGAGTACGAAGCACCTCGTCCGGCAATCCCAATCCAAAATCCAAAAATCAAGAATCCAAGCGAGTGTTAATGGCGAAAGTGCCGTGTCCCAGTGAAGATCATGGCCACGCCGTATTTGTTGCAGCAATCGATGCCGTCCTGGTCGCGAAGACTGCCGCCGGGCTGCACGATGACGGCGACCCCGGCCTGGCAGGCCTTTTCGATTGAGTCGCCCCAAGCGAAAGGGAAGAACGCGTCGCTGGCCAATGCTGCCCCGCGAATGTCATCTCCGGCCTTCTCCATTGCGATTTCGACGCTCTTCACCCGGTTCGGCTGGCCGCTGCCCATGCCCAGCAGCCGTCCGTCCCTGGCAACGGTAATCGCGTTGCTCTTCACGTGCTTCACGCAGCGCCAGGCGAACTTGAGGTCCTCCATCTCCTGCGCGGTCGGCTGCCGTTCGGTCACGACCTTCAGTTCGATGTCGTCGGGGCCACGTTCGTCCATATCCTGCACCAGCCAGCCGCCGCCGACCTGGCGGAAGGAGCGGCCGCCCTTGAGCCGGGGCTGCGCCTCCAGGATGCGAAGGTCTTTCGACTTTCCCCTCAGCAGCTTCAGCCCGTCGGCGGTGTAGCCGGGCGCGACGATGATTTCGTAGAACATGCGTGATTCGCCGTCGTTCGGGCTGCGGAACTCACGGAGGTCGCGGGCGAGTGGTTCATCGACGATGCGGTTGAAGGCGACGATCCCGCCGAAGGCGCTGGTCGCATCGGCGCCCACGGCGAGCTGATACGCCTCGATTAGATCGTCGCGGGTGGCGACACCGCAGGGGTTGGTGTGCTTCACCACAACACAGGTCGGGCCGGCGAAGTCGTTCACTGCGTTCCAGGCGGCGTCGGCGTCGAGATAGTTGTTGTAGGACATCTCTTTGCCGTGATGCTGGACTGCGATGGCGATACCGCCGCGGCCGTGTTCGCGCAGCGACTTGTCCAGGTAGAAGGCTGCACTCTGATGCGGATTCTCCCCGTAGCGAAGGACGAGTGGGGTCTTCTCCAGCGGGATGGTGAGCGCGGGCGGTGGCCTGAGCGGTTCGTCCTGAGCCCACAGCCACTCGGAAACGGCACTGTCGTAGCTGGCGACGTGTTGGAAGGCCTTCCACGCCAGCTTCCGGCGAGCGGTTCCATCGACTCCATTGGGCGCGCCAAGCTGTTCGAGGATTGCGCCGTAGTCGGCCGGGTCGATGACGACGACGACATCGGCGTGGTTCTTCGCCGCCGCACGCAACATGGTCGGGCCGCCGATGTCGATGTTTTCGATGCCATCTTCGAAGCTGGTGCCGCCGGCCTTCGTCACCGTCGCGTAGAAGGGATAGAGGTTGCAGCAGACGAGGTCGATGGTACTGATGCCATGAGTGGCCAGCGCCTCAACATGCGAAGGCAGTGATCGCCTCGCCAGGATGCCGCCATGGACGGCTGGGTGGAGCGTCTTCACGCGGCCGTCGAGCATCTCGGGCGAGCCTGTAATCTCTTCGACTTTGCGTACGGGTACGCCCGCCGCCTGAAGGGCGGCGAAGGTCCCGCCCGTGGAGACGAGTTCCCAACCGAGGGCCACCAGCCCCCGTCCGAATTCCTCAATGCCAGTCTTGTCGTAAACCCCGAGTAGTGCGCGCATCTCTTCTCCTTGGTGCCAATGCCGGGAACGAAAAAG
>JANYKD010000348.1 GCA_025361735.1 Phycisphaerales bacterium | reverse complement strand
CGCCATCGCCGCCGCCGGCTGGACACTCGTTTACGGCGGCAACGACACCGGCTGCATGGGCATTCTCGCCCGCGCCGCCCGGGCCAGTGGCGGCCGGGTGGTGGGCGTGTCGCCGCAGATCTTCGTGGACAAAGGCGTCATCGACAACCTCTGCGATGAGCTGATCATCACCGAGGACATGCGCAAGCGCAAGGAAATCATGGAGCAATCCGGCGACGCCTTGGTCGCTCTGCCCGGCGGCATCGGTACCTACGAGGAACTGTTCGAGATCCTCGTCGGCAAGCAGCTCAAATACCACAACAAGCCGATCGTGGTGATCAACATCGACGACTACTTCCGCCCCCTGATCGACATGCTCGAACGCGGCCGGGAACTGGGCTTCGTCCGTGCCGGCACGCTGGAGCAGATGTACATCACGTCATCCATACTCGCCGGCATCGAGCACATCCGCAGCTACACCCCCGGCGGCCCCGTGGACATCATCCTCGAGCGCCCGGATGGAAACGGCGGCGGGTTGGAAGGGTAGGGTCCGCTTCAGCGGACGCGGCTCGGATCACTCCCTTCGTCATTCGCCATTCGAGTTTAATTCGGATTTCGGATTTCGAGTTTCGTCATTCCTCCTCATATGCCGACGTCAGGCACCCAGCGCGAGCCCGCCCGACACATTGCTCTGCCGCCCCCGCCGGCTACAATATCTCCAGTCCTTCAGAAACCATTGCGGCCAGGCGGTGTCTAATAACCGTACTGGCTGCTTCGCTTTACGGCCACCACGGGTCGGAACGTAACTACCGACAGCCAAAGGCTTAATGAAACGTACGGATCCAGCAGTCTCGATCGGGTTTATCGCATCACTCGTGGTGCATACCGGTTTTGCGCTGATGATGACCAATGTTTATATCCAGGAAATCGACGATTTCGCCAGCCATGGATATACCTATGCCTGGCCTCAGGGACCAACCGCTCACGGTCTGGTCATTCTGCCGGCCGGCGTCGATCCGATCGTTCGTCTCCCGGACGAACCGGTCCGACCGTTTGTACATCCGCAACTACCGCCTCTGCCAGCACTTGTGAAACGTCCGGCCGAGAATCCGCTGGACCGATTCCTCAAGTCGCAATGGGGCGAAGATGAGGCCAAAGGCACCGCCATCAAGTCTTCTCCTGGCGATGAACCGATGGTCGGCCGTGAAGGCAAGCAGGATCAACCCTGGCTCAGTCGCGACCCGGTCGGACCCGCGCTGAATCCGCCCGAACCCTCGCCGTATACCGGACTGCCGGGGAACAATGCCAATGGCGGCCGAATGACCAACCCCGGCCCGGGCGGCGCTGGCCCGGCCGCCCAACCAGGCGGCGCCCCCAGCTTGGTGCCGCCAACGGCTCTTGTCGAGCGGCCGGAGCCGCCGAACACTCCTTTTGGCGCGCCGGCTCCCCCACTGCCGCCGCAACCCAAGCTCATCGCCCGGCCGCCAATTCGGGATATCGTGGCTGAGGCGCCCGAGAAGCCGGACACCGTCATCGGCATCGTCCGACCCGTACCCAAGGCCGAGCCATCCGTCGTCGCGGGACATTCGCCCAAGCCAAACCAGTTGCTCGTCGATGCCCAGTCGACGATGCCGACGACCTTGCCGGCCGTCGTCGTCCGTAAGAAACCGAACGATCTGAAACCCGAGGTGCCCGTCGCTGATCCATCCAAGGTAACGCCCGCGGATATGCCCAGAGAACTCGCCGTGCTCGACAAATTGTTGCGTCCCACGACGCAGCAGGCGGATCCGCTGGCGAAGAGACTCATCCCCGACGCCATCGAAGAAGGCGTGGGCACCGTCGCCGTCAAAGGCCCGACCACCCGGCCGGCCGATGCCGTCGCCATGCGCGATCCCAACGACCGTCCCGACAAGGCAAGTGTCGACAAGACCCGGGACGCCAAACCGACGACGCTACCCGTTGGCGAGAACGCGCTGGTCAAGAGCGAGTACGACCCCGATCGCAAACGCAACGACAAGCCGGCCGAGCCCGAGCAACTGCGTGCCGTGCAGGTGGCGAGCAACACCGGATCCGGAAGCGCCGGAGCGGCGCATCCTGGTCCGGGCGGCGATCCGGCCGCCGGCAACGGCCGGCCGGGCTTGCCGATGATCCCCGCCGATCCGGCGCCCCAGACCGACAGCGAAACGGATCCGTTCACTTCAGTGGGTGCGGTTAAACTGCGGCCGGGGAGAATTGACGCCCAGCTCGGGCGGAAGTTCAAGCCCATCCGGCCACACCTGACCCTCAAGGGTGAGATGGACGTGATCTCGATGGGGCGCGCGGTCGTCGTGCTGCGGGTGTCGATCGATCCGACAGGAAAAGTGACCGACGTGAAGGTGAGCCAGTCCTCCGGAAGCAACGACATCGATTTGCCGGTGATCGTCGCGGTGTACAAGTGGTGGATCGAACCGCCCAAAGACAAGCGGGGAAAACCGCGGGCGGACGTGATGCTGCTCAGCATCGGATATGAGTGATATTGTTGCTTCTCCCTTTAGCGCAAGCGCGTCTCTGTCTATAATGACAAACCAGATCGCCATGCGTAATTCCGCGGCCGTTCGTCGCGGAAAGCACGGGCTGGTGTATTTGCCCGTGCCGCCATGGGTGCATGTGTTTGCCGCCGGGCCATTCCGATGAGAACGTCCCTGCGTTTCCCGACGGTCGCTACAAGGAAAAGGAGACACGTATTATGTCTGACCAGCAACAGGTGATTCGTGGGATCAACTGGCGGGAACTCTTTCCTTTTACTCACCTCTTCCGCACTTTCCGTATCTCCGTGCAACTGTCGAAGATCGGCCTGGCGATGGCCGCGCTGACTCTTCTCTATTGCGGCGGGCTGCTGTTCGACTCCGTCTGGCTATCACGCTATCGGGCGCTGCCAAATGAAATCGAGGCATACAACATTGCCCCATCCGGGCAGGCATTCGCCGAGGCCCGGCAGAGCGAGCGCAAAAAGATCGCCACGGCCTATGCCAGGGAACTCCTGGAACTCAAGAAGGTCAAGCCCGGCGAGCAGATGGTCGAGGTCGCCGACCTGGACAAAGCCATCGAGGCCGCCCAGGCCGGCCGCTACGCCTCCGATCTCCGCTACTGGTACAAATCCCGGCTGGCCGCCGACGTCAAGCAAGCCAACGACACTCACACGGATGCCCTGAAAAAAGCCAACGACGCTTATGGCGAGGCCCTGAAGAAGCTCAACGAAAACAAGCGCACCCAGGACGAGGAAATCCGCGCCCGCGACAAGGCCGTGGAAGAAATCGAGAAGGCCCGGACAGACGGCATACGCCGGGCGTACGGCATGGCCAAAGACCGGATGGACATCGTCCTGGCCAATCGCGGCGAGGGGCTCTTCACCGCATTCTTCCACTATCAGACCAGCCAGCTCGGCGGCATCACCAACGCGGTCATTGCCAACAACTGGGCCGGCGGAATTGCCCCGACCGCCCGCAACGAACAGCCCGGCGTCCTCATCTGCCTGGTGCGGTACTTCACGATTGCCCCGGCCTGGGCCATCGGTCACCATATTTTCTACTTCCTGCTCTACGGCACATTCTTCCTGGCCGTATGGTCGCTTTTCGGCGGGGCCATTGCCCGTATCGCCGCGGTGCATGTGGCCGACGAAGGCCGCAAACTCTCCTTCCGCCAGGGCCTCGAATTCGCCATCCACAAATTCCTCAGCTTCTTCTCGGCCCCGTTGATCCCGATCTTCATCGTGACCGCGATCGGCCTGGTCATCGCCGTCATCTCGGGCATCCTCATGCTCGTCCCCTGGCTCGGCGAGATCGTCGTCGGCGCCGGGCTCATCCTCGCCCTGGTCGGCGGCTTCGTCATCGCCCTGATCATCCTGGGCGCGGCCGGCGGGTTCAACCTCATGTACCCGACCATCGCCGTGGAAGGATCCGACAGCTTCGACGCCATCAGCCGCTCGTTCTCCTACGTCTTCGCCCGCCCCTGGCGAATGCTCTTCTACTCGCTGATCAGCGTCGCCTATGGCTCGGTCTGCTATCTCTTCGTCAGGATCGTCATCTGGCTGGTGCTCCTGGCCACGCACTTCTCCGTTGGCCTGTTCGTCGGCCGCCACGCCGGCAATCTGGACAACCTCTGGGACGTCATCTGGCCGCAGCCCGTGCTGGGATCATTCACCACCACGATGAACACCCTGCCGCTGGACTGGGCCGGCTGCACGGCCTCGTTCTTCGTGCAGGTCTGGATGTACCTGATCGTCTTCGTGCTCGGCGCCTTTGCCATCAGCTTTTATTTCTGCTCGAACACGATCATCTACTACCTGCTTCGCAAGGATGTCGACGCGACGGAAATGGACGATGTGTTCATCGAGGAGACCGAGGAGGACTTCATCGACCGTTCGACCTCGACGGGAGCCGCTTCCGTGGTCGCCGCCGCTCCGGCTCCGGCGTCTGCCCCGGCGCCCGCCGGAACACCCGCACCGGCCGACACCGCAGCCGCTCCGACACCCGAGCAGGATTCTCAGCCGAATCCGCCCGCATGATTGGCCATGGCGCCTCCAGAAGGGCGACATAGATCCACCCGCGGCGCGAGCCACGCGGAAAATGCGACGCGCAAATCAAATGCCCCGGAGGAGCGACAGAGTACCTGTCATTCCTCCGGGGCTGCTTTTTCACGGGTACGACAAGCGCAGTCGACGAGGGTCTCAGAACAGCAACGACTTGCCCAGCTTGCGGCGCAGAACCTGTATCTGCCCCATGTGCATGGTCGTGTGTCCCGCGAAGAGATGCACGACATGGCCCACCGTCGGGAACATCTTCCGCATCCGCTCGGGAGCGGGCTTGGCCATTTGCTCGTCCGTCAGCGTCCTGACCCACGCCACCGTCTTGGCGCGGACGCCCGCAAACAACCCCAGCAGTTCGGATTTGCTGCCCAGGGCGGCCGGGTCGTCCGTACCGGCCGTCGCCTTGGTATAGCGCTCGGCAAAACCGGCCGGAAGGTCGATCACCGGACGGCCGGCACAGCCGTTGACCATCCCGGCCTCTGAGGCGATCAGGTGGCCGAGCTGCCACGCGACATTGTTGGCGCCGGGCACCGGACGCGCGTAGATATCGGCGTCACTGAAATCGCTGAGGGTCATCTGGAGCATCCCCAGATTCCCCGCGAGTGATTCCGCGAGAAGTTCGAGCTGCGACATTGATTCTCCTGGTTAATTGACCGCCGCTAGTATAGGCGCCGCGGCGTGAGGGTCGAGGGGTGATCAGTGATCGGTAATCGGTAATCGGTGATCGGTAATCGGTGATTGGTAATCGGTGAACTGTGATCGGCAACACTGATAACTGATGACCGATCACTGATCACCGTTCACGGATGACCGCTCACCCGCCTCCGGCCCCACGCGCCGCCAGAACAACGAGACCGCCGCCAGCCATCCCGCCGCCAGGGCAATGCCCAGACCAATCAGCATCCGCCCGCGCGGTACAAACGTATTGGCGTACGCCAGCTCCTTCTCCTGACGGTCGCGGATCGCCTCCGCGCGGGCGCGAGAGACTTTTCGTAACGACCGCGCGAATGACGCGATCTTCTCCTTCGTGAATCCTTCCTTGGGCGCATCGCCGCCGGCAACCTGCAGCGCCAGCGCCTCGGCTTCCTTCATCTCGGCCGGCGACACCGGCGCGTCATCGGCCGGCACCGGGCGAATCTCCATCGCCCGGATCCTGCCCGGCTCGCGCACCATTCCCAACCCCACCCACACCGGCCTCGCCGCCGCCGCCAGCGCGCACAGCGTCATCACCAGCAGGCAGCCGCGTTGGAAGTTGATCTTGAACATGGAATGGTCTAATGCACAAACAACGGCATAATGTATACCTTCACGAACGAATAGATCAGCGAAATCCCCGCCACGATCAGCGACGCCCACAGCGTGATCTTGATGATCCGCAGCCGGTTGGCCACTTCCTTGTCGCGCCACTCGGCCAGCCGGCCGTCGATGTCGTCCAGCTTTTTGTCGATCCGCCGCTCGATCTCGTCGAGTTTTTCCTTCAGATACGAGTCCGCCGTCCGCTTGATGCGCCCGGCCAGCCCGCCCAGGAGCCCGGCCTCCTCGATCTCATCCTTGAGCGTGCCCGTCCGGGATACATCCATCGTGCCCGGCGGCGCCGGCTCACCCGTGCCATCCGCCGGCGGTACAAACTTGTATTCCTCTTCGCCGCTCTCGCCGCCACCCAGCATGTTGGACACGATCGACCCCAGCCAGCGCCGCTTCTTGCGGGCCAGTTTCGCGAACAGCCCCTCCTGTTTCTTAAGCTTGCGGATCAGTTGATCCGGCGTGGCATCGGGAGCCGCCTCAACGCCACGAAGCACCGCCAGCACGGCCAGCCCCCGCGGCGAAAGCCCTTCAAACCGCATCGACTTGATGCACACGATCTCCCGGGCGATGGTCGGGTTGTCGGCCGTTTGCGACACCGGCCGGCGGCCCCACCGGATGACGTCGAGCATGGCCTCGCGGTCCATGCCCGCGATGGCCGCCTGTCGCTCCTGAACCGCCAGCACCAGCCGCAACGGCGCTCCGAAGCGGGCCGGCTCCAGCCCGAGCGACTCGGCCAGCACGCGCAGCTCATCCGCCGGCATGGCCGCCAGTTCTGGAGAGACGTTGTTTTCAGATGCGTCGGACATGAATCATCCTATGACACAGTTCAATATCGTCGCCATGCGAGAGAACTTCCCTCACCTCTTGCCCACGATTATTTTCTATGGCACTTCGTGCCTGAGTGCCTTCGTGCCTCGATCCCTTTGGTTGCGGCCGAGCCACCCTGTGCGTGTTGCTCCGGGCCTGGTCGTATGCCCGCTCGATGTCACTCATCACATATTGCGCCTTGCACATCAGGCCGAACGCGATCGACAACAGCAGGCAGATCAGCAGTTCGCCCCAGAAGGTGCGGAATTTCATCCTCAGCGCCGCCACGATGATATATCGCCGCAGCATGGTGATATAGCGGTCGCCCGAGCTGAGCCAGACATACCACGTCCATGCCCACTGTACCGTCAGAACCGTGCAATACACCGTGACGACCCACGCCAGCAGCCACCGATAGAGAGTGAAGAGATCAACGTCGGGCATATTGTTGTCGCCTGCCAGGCAGCGTGCAATATCAACTCCGCAGGCCCAACGGGCCGTTACCTATGGTAGCCGTGGCCGTAAGGCCGCGGAAGTCATCGTCCCATCACCTGAGGCCCGAAGGGCCGGCACTGCCCAGTCCGTTCCAGACTTCCCGGCATATTCCGACGCGGATGGAAGAGCCTCGCGACGATCTGCGAACCAGGAACAAGGCAGAAAGATGGTTGGTAAAACATGAATACGTATTGCCTGCTTGATTTATCTTTCTACCTACCATCTTTCTGCCATTAATTACGGTCGCAATTCGCGCCAAGCCTCACATGCTCTGCGAACTCGGCTCGGGATGCTCGCCTTCACCCGCCGGCGCCGGTTCCGCTCCAAAAAGCAGCGACCCGATCCGTACCATCGTGGCGCCTTCCATGATCGCCTCTTCAAAATCGTTGCTCATCCCCATCGACAGGTGCCGCAGGTGGCCGCCGCCGACTTTGTTCCACTTCATCTCCTCGAAAATCTCGCGCATCCGGGCAAACACGCGGCGAATCTCCGCCTTGTCCTGCGTCAGCGGCCCCATCGCCATCAACCCCACGAGTTGCAGGTTGGGCATGGTGTCGATCTGCTCGGCCAGGTGAATCGACGCCCCGACCGCGATCCCGTATTTCTGGTCCTCGCCCGAGGCATTGACCTGCAGCATCACCGAAACCTTCCGCTCCATGCGGCAGGCGATTCCATCGATCTCCTCGGCCAGGCGCAGGCTGTCGATGCTGTGGATGAAATCGATGACCGGCAACACCTGCTTCACCTTGTTGCGCTGCAGATGCCCGATCATGTGCCAGCGAATCCGCGGCGGCATGCCCTCCCCGCTCTTCAGTGCTCGCTGGTGAAACTCGTTGATCTGCGCCGCCCGCTGCGCCAGAACCTGCACCCGGCTCTCGCCGAGGTCCGCCACACCAAGCTGCAGAATCTCCCGGATCTGCTCCGGCGCCGCCGTCTTAGTCACGGCAACAAGCGTAACCTCCCTCGTCTCACGATGTGCCTTGGCGCAGGCATTGGCGATGCGCTCCCTCACTTCGCTCAATTTCTCGGCCAACGGTGATCTCTTAGCCACACGACACTCCTTGTCGACAAGGGCGGATTATAACGCGCCGGCCCGTCTCGGGAACAAGATCGGGAATGACGAAATCCGAATTCCGAATCACGAGAGAATGCTCAAATACCCAATGACAAATGTCCTTCTCGCCAATTTGGGCATTCGCACATTCGGTATTCTTTCGTCATTCGAATTTCGGATTTCGGCATTCTCCACCACCCCGCCCTCACCGATCAAACCGTATCCTCTTATCTCCTTCTTTCTCGTCATACCACCGCCCGCTCTTCAGCGCGATCTTCCGCAGGCCCTGGCTCTTGCACGCCGCGAGGAATTGCTTCTCCAGCCCCGCCAGCAGCAATTGCTTGAGGTCGTACAGATGTGCGGACGAATCCACCAGAACCGTCAGCGTTCCACGATTGAACGACTCCAGCGCACAGTGTTCCTCCAGCAGTTTCGGAATCAGCGCGCCCCACACGTCCGCGATCTTGCCGAACTTCTTCTGAAGCTTCTGAACCTGCTTGAAGAACGCCAGCATCTCCCCGCCCAACGTCTCCTGCGGCACGTTCGGCGACCTTTTGAAATGGTCCATCCGGCGAAGCTGCGCCTCAAGCTGTCGCTCCTCGTTCATGGCGGGCCTCACGACGTCAGGTTCACGGGCATCACCACGCACAGGAAATTCGGCCCGCCGCGAATCAATCCGGGGCGGTTCGGCGCCGTCATCTCCAGCGTCACTTCATCCGTGCCGGCCGCCTTCAACGCCTCGATCACAAACGCCGGATTGAATCCCATCTCGATGTCGGCGCCTTCCAGTTTGCACGGGAAATTCACCGTCGCCTCGCCCGCGCCCGGCGACGAGCTCGACAGCACCAGCCCCTTCTTCGAGAACGACATCTTCACGCCCTTGCTCTCATCCGTCGTCAACAGCGATGCCTGACGCACAGCGCCCAGCAAATCATTCGTCGCGGCCGTCACCTTGCGGTCCGTGTCCTTGGGAACCACATCCTCGTACGGCGGGAACTGCCCCTCGATCAGCGTGCTCGTCAGCGTTGCCCGCGGCGTCGACACCACAATCTGATTCTCCTTGACCTGGAAACTCACCGCTTCCTCGGGATCATCAACCAGCTTGTCGATCAGCGACAACGCCTTGGTCGGAATGATCGCCCGCGGCCCATCCTTCTCCGTCGCCCCGCCGCCGCTGATGAGATCGCCCCGGGCCTCGGCCAGCCGCCGCCCGTCCGTGCCCACAAATGACACCCGCTTGCCCTTCACGGCCAGCAGAATGCCGTTGAACGCATACCGCGTCGCCTCACGAGCGGCCGCGAAGATCGTCTGCGAGATCAGCAACTTGAGCTGCTTCCCCTGGATCTCAAAATCCGCCTTGCCTTCCACGCCGGGGATCGGCGGAAATGCGTCGGCCTGCTGCGTGTAAATCTTGAAGAACGAATTCTGCCCCTTCACATGGGCCATGTCGTCAACGAGCTCGATCGTCAGCGTGTCATCGATGCACTCGCGAACGATATCCCGCATCTTGTCGGCCGGCACCACGATTTCGCCAACCTGCCCGACTTCGACCTGCGCGTCGCGATACACAATCGCCACTTCCAGGTCGGTGGCCGAGATCGTCAGCTCCGTTGCCGTGGCCGCCAGCCGTACGCACAAAAGCACCGGCTTGGGCGTTCGCGCCGCCACGACGTTACCCGTGATGTTCAGCGCTTCGAGCAGCGCTCCCCGATTGCAGATGACTTTCATGGAGCCGTATCCTTTCCCACAAGTGTTTCACTTTTTGCAGTCCCTACAGCATCGCGGAAATGTCGCAGAAGACAAGTCCCTCAGCAACAATCATCCACATCAGCGGACCAGAGCATCCTGATGTCCGGTGCATCCGCTCTCAACAGGTTCGGGCCATCCAAGGCAGTGTACTATGGTCTTAGTATTAACTAAAATTCTTTAATAGCCGTAGCAGTAATGATGCCTGTCGAAATGTGGATAAGTCGCCGCTTTAATCCCATAACCACAAGCACCACAATAACTTAAACGATAATCTGAAATGATTATTTGGTGGAGAACCTGTCGCGGGCGCTGTTGGTGGCGTGCGGTCCGAATCGGAGCTGGCGACCGACAGCCTTCGGTCCACCTCGTCGCCTGTCGCGGACGCCCGTGGTTTCCGCCTCACCACGACAGCCATTGTTCATCTTATCCACCGTCTGTTAACGCAGGGTGTTAAGAAAGGTTAACATGTCTGGCGATGCCGCCAGACCGCAGAAATTTTCTTAAGAAAAAATCCGCTACGGCAGTGCCGCCAGTGTCCTCACTGGCGGATTCACGCCGAGGCATCACGCCAACCAATAGCACAAGCTCAACGGTGATGCTCACCCGGTCGGGGTTTCTTGGTTCCCTCAGACGTCTTCCCAAAGTCGCCGTCTATCTCTGGGCCGCGCCCACCAGCGCCCTCGGCCTGACGTTTCTCCCCTTCCTGCATCTCACCGGCGGTAGCTACCAGATCGTCGACGGCGTTCTCGAACTTCACGGCGGCCTGGTCCGCACCTTCCTCCGCGACTACACGCTCCTGCCCCACGGCGCCGCCGCCATGACCCTCGGTCACGTCGTTCTCGGCCTGGACCGCGACGCCCTGGATCGCTCCCGCGATCACGAACGCGTCCACGTCCGCCAGTGCGAGCGCTGGGGTCCGTTGTTTATCCCAGCCTACCTCCTGGCCAGCGCCTGGATCGCCCTGCACCCTCGCGTCCGCGATCCCTATCGTGACAACCCTTTCGAACGCGAAGCCTACGATAAGGCTCGCTAGATTCAGCAAGCATTGATGGCCAGTTCCGTAGGCCGGAGGCCGCAGCGCGGCTCCGCCGCAATCGAAGAAGATTAAACACGAAGACACGAAGTCACGAAGCGGGGTATGGTATGCGCAATCAAACCGCAAGAATCATCTCTTCTGTGTTTCTTGTAGTTGGAGTTGTGGCATCTGCGAGTCAGAGCCATCGGATCGACCGGAAACCGCTTCGTGGCTTCGTGACTTCGTGTTAAATAATTCTTCGCCGGCTGCGAAAACCCTGATGGCTTGTGTTAAGCAGCCGGCACTATGAAACACGATGTTTCATCGTCTATCTTCCCGCCTCCGCCCGCGTATGCAGATAAAACCAGTAACACGCCGCTGGCACCGTGGTCACATTGAAACAGTTCTCGTTGTGCAGCGGATAAATGGCAAAGTCGATGTACTGTTCATTCACCGGCCAGTCGAACCAGTTCGGAACCATCTTCTTGGTCGGCCCGAAATTCAGTACCCACTGCTGCACCCAGCCGTTGGCTGAGCGGCTCATGACGTTGCCCTCGTTGCCCTGCCCGTATGGAATGTGCCCGACCATGATGTCCGGCTGTTGGCCGCTGACTGTCGCATCGACGATGAAATTAAAATGCTGCGCGTTGTATCCAATGCCCGTGCAATACGACAGATTGTCGGGGTTGGCGCCGAGACTGTAATTCGCGCCCTGCACGGCCCCCGCCAGATACGCCGGCCTCTTCGTCAGTTCATGAGCGTAGATCAACGCCATTCCGCCCGCAGCCGGCGTGCTGAAGAACCGGCTGACGAAGATCATCGGCATGTCGGTGCGGTGCCCGGTGATGATGTCGTAGGCGTTCTTCCGGCTGAACTCGATGGCATGGTCGGCGTACGCCGTGATCAGGCGCACCGCCTGTTTCTTCAATTCCGCATCACCCACGCCTTCCGGCAGACGGGCATAGGCGAAGTCCGCGTCCAGTTGATCCAGATAGCGGAGTTCGGCCTTCCCCGTCAGTTCTGACGACTGCCGGAACGCCGCGTCGTAGACCGCGTCCCGCGTCGCCGCCAGCAGTTCCACGGCCGCCATCGCCCGTTTCTCACGGAGTGCCTTGGGCAGGCCCTTGTCGAATGCGAGCACGGCTCGGTAACTCTCGTCGTCATCTTTCGCATGCGCCTCCGCCCACGTCCAGGCGCGCTTGCTGGATTCCAGGTATTCCGCCGCCCGCTGCTTATCGAACACGGCCAGCACGCGCGCCGCCCGCGCCGCGGCGGCCGCGTAGTGCATCGTGGTGACAGGGTCCACCGCATACACGCCAGCGCTCTCGATCATGGAACTGGTCGTGGCCGGCGGGCATCCCCATCCATAGCCGTAGCCGCCGCGCACGCCGCCATCAGGCAACTGCAGGCTCTTCCAGCACGGCATCTGCCACATCGCTTCATCAAGGATGTCTGGCAGATTGTTCTTCATCTCTGCCGCCGGCAGCGACAGTGTCATTCGCGAAAACGCCGCGGGATTCAGATCGTACAAGCCGAGCAGATCATACGTGGCGCTCAGGTGCCCACCCAGCGTGTCCCAGTCGCCGGCATCCTGGTAGCCGCCCCATACGCCCTGAACGCGCTCCAGTCGCCCGGCCTTTGCCAGCTCGATGAGGTTCCCGCCGCGCCCGGGCCGGCCGCCCTCGCCGGCCTCCTGCCCTCCCTGCATCGGTATGCTCATCTGGTAAAACTCCACGCTATCGTCCGGGTGAAACGTGCGTCTTCGCGTAAACGCACACGCCGGCGGCCCCAGGTCGATCCCCTGCCGCTGCGCCAGAATCCCCTGCATGGCGGCCTTGAACGGTTTCTCCCACACGTCGGCCGCGATCCGGAACGGCCCGCTCAGCCCGACGCCAGGCACAAACACGCGATACTCGCCCGGCGTGTTAAACCCGCTGAAATCCAGCCGCCGCACGGCCGCCTTCGTGTAATCCAGTTTCTCGTGAATGCTGATTTGCTCTTCGTCGCCCTCCTTCTTCGCCAGCTCCGACTTGCCCGTAAACACCGTCTTTCCGGCCGCGTCCAGCAGCGAAAACGCCTCTACGTCGGCCGTGCAACTGCCGCTCTTGCCCTCCTGGTCCATACCCATCCAGAACGACATGTAGGCGCGCTTGTACGGATCGTCCGGCCGATAGCCCGTCTGAATCGCGTGCAGCGCCAGACTCCGTGTCTCTCGCGGCTTGTGGATATATGTGGCCGTCTCCTTCGATGTGTTCACGCCCACAAAGCGAATCGTATACGTCGCCCCTTCCTTGAGCGGCGCCGGCAGCTTCAGCGAGATCGTGTATAGAAATGGCAACGGCCTGCTGAGCCCATTGGGCTTGCCCTTGCGGAAGACCCGCACCGGAGCAAGTGCCTTGACATAGGCGGGATCGTCCGGCGAGGCGACTGTGTAAGCCTCCGGCACATCGACCACCGTCTCATCCAGCAATTGCCCCTTGGTCTTGCCTTCGATGAAAATAGTTTTGCCATCGGGAGTCAGCAGCCCCACCTTCGTGCGTTTGTTGTCAACCTTGCGGTACAGCCCCCTCTGAAAATAGTCCATCACTTTGCCGTCTTTCACCTCATGCCGCGGGTTGCCTTTCTCCTCCTCCACAATCTCGTCCCCCGCCGTGGCCACATAAGGCACCAGTTGATTGCTCACATGTTGTCCCGCCTGCAGCGTGATGGCGATCACATCCGCCGCCACCGCGCACACCTGCCTGACCTCCGGCCCATCCGCGGCGTGCGCCGCCCCTGTCTCCAGCAACTTCTTGCGCGCCTTCTCCTTCGCCTCGGCCTCCAGCCGCGCCTTCGCCGCTTCATTGGCCCGAAGTTCCCGCAGCTTCGCCCGCTCGGCCCGCGACTCATCCGTCGGCGGCACCAGCGCAATCCCCGACAGCACGACATCAATCGGCCTGTCGCTCCAGTCGCCAATCACCAACAGGCTCGCCACGCCGTCCAGCCCGGCCGTCTTCCCCGCTTTGTCCACCTTCTCCGGCTCGGCCAGCGACGCACCATGATCTGGCATCAGTTGTTGCTCCGTTCCGGCTTTCAGCTTTCGCAAGTCGAACAGGTATGTGTGGCTCGTTCCATCGGCGTCGCTCAGGTGGAGGTTCAACGTGGTCGCCTTGTTCTGCCCGCCCACCGCCACCGTCAGCGCCGGCGACCATTCCTCATGCCCGGCCACACTCACGCTCAGCCCCGCCACGCCCGCGCCACCCTGCCCATTCTTCACGACGATACGCACTCCATCCGCCCCGGCCGCAAACGCCTCCTTCGCCTTCTCCCACGACCCGAAGCCGAACATAAACGGCTTGTCGCAAGCCCAGATGGCCACATCGGCCATCGCCGCCTCTTTGCCCTCGGCCGGCCTCGCGGATGTCAGTACCAGAGCTAACAGTGCCACCAGGAGAATGTTCTTCATGATGCTCACAGTTCATTCACATCAAACGGGGCTGTCAAGGCGAGAGTCATCAGAAGAAGTGGGATCCGAACACGATATACGCGCTGAAGAGAAGCCCGATGATGTTCAGCACGACGCAAATGTATACATACCATGGTTTGCGCTGCCCAAGCCTGCGACCATAGACAATCAGCGAGGTGATTGCGGTGATGATTGCCAGTGCCCATAGCGCCATGATGAACCAATCGCCAATCAAATGGCTGAACGGTTCCAGCAGCCATCGAACGCCCCACGCACCGGCAAAGATCACGTCCCAACAAAGGATTCCGGGAAGGCACAGCAGCAGCGCGGGCAAGAAGCGATATTCGGCCGGCGCGATTGGCAGCCGGTGATCCAGGGCTGGCGGGATCGCATAATCAAGGACTGGCGGATTAGCGGGTCTCTCGCCCATGACTCAAATCGTAACTACGCTCTCGAGTCGGAACAACGCGAGCCTTCACCTTCTTCCGTATAAACGGACGGGTGACTTTGCGCGGACGTGGGTGAACGTGGGTGGATGAGTAAGAAGCGGTGGGATATGGGGTTACGAGCGGCCGGGGGCATGATAACGGGGCGCGGGGTACTTTGCAAAAACGGGCCGACTCGACGG
>JANYKD010000331.1 GCA_025361735.1 Phycisphaerales bacterium | reverse complement strand
CCGGAGTAAAAAATGATACCAGAGTTGACGTATGCGGAGTTGATGTACTTCGCCTTGACGCCGGTGGAGTCGGACAACTGGTTGACGGCATACGCCATGGCCGACGCGGTCGTGCCGCTGACGAATGTCAGATTCGTCATGCCTTCCGGGCCTCCGATAGCCAGATTGACGGAGTTCGTAATCGAGCTGGTCTGGAACTGGAGCTGGGCGTTGCGTGCGGAGGTGATGACGTTGACGTTGACCGGAATGCTGGCTTGCGTGCCGGGATTCGCGCTATGGACGTGCAGCGCATCGATCTGGGTCGTATCCACGCCGGAAGTCACGTAGTCGAGACTTCCATCGAGGAGCTTGAGACCGGCAAACGACGCCGTATTGCTGATCCGGGTGATCGAGGCAATAGCTGAGTCAATCTGCAGCTGATTCGCATCGATCTCGTCCTGCGAGAGCGCGCCGCTGTTGGCCGCCTGGACGACGAGTTGCTTGATGTTGGTCAGCAGGGAGGCAACTTCGTTAAGCGACGCCTCTGTGGTGGCGATGACATTTCCCGCTTGCTGGGAATTGTCGATGCCCTGCTGGATCCCGACCATCTCACTGCGCAGCCCTTCGCTGGCGATAAGGCCTGCCGGGTTGTCAGCACCCCGGTTGATTCTCAGGCCGGTGGTCAGGCGCTGGAGCGTCTCGTTCAGGGATTTCTGCGATCTGGCCAGACCTCTCTGGGCCGCCAGTGCCGCAACGTTCGTGTTGATCCGGGCCATACCAATCCTCCATGATTGCTGATGGCTTGGCGGAAATCACTCCGCCGCGGGTTCCCATCCCGGGAACCCTCTGGTTCATTTAACAGAATCGGGAGCAGTTTGAGGACATCCTTGTCTCCCGGCCGGCGGGCTACTCCGCCTGTGGCTGCTTTTGCTTCTCTTCTTTCTTGGTCTCGGTCTTGGGGGCCAGCTTGGCGATGCCCGAGAGGTCCTCGGGTTTCACCTGGGCGGCCTCGCGGTTTTCGCGTCGAATAGCATCGTACACTTCCTTGCGATGGACGCTGATCTCTTTGGGGGCTGTAATCCCCAGACGAACCTTGTCACCGCGTATATCGACCACGGTAACCTCGATGTCGTCTCCGATCATGATCGTCTCGTCGCGCTGACGGGACAGCACCAACATAACGGCTCCTTCCTGGGCATCGCACTCCTAGATAACTCATTGTAGGAGTACGAGTTCTCGCGATTCCATTCGCGTCACGCCGGCGAAAGACATCCGTGTCTGACGCTGCGGCGCGATGCCTCTGGTGCGGCGATCGCTCTACTGAGACGATCCTAAGCGGATTTGGCCAGCGCCATCTCAGCCCCAAGTCGGAGCAGAGGCTGGCGGGTCGTCCACTTTTTGTCGTTCAGCACGATTTGCTCGCCAATCCGGTTCTGGGCATTGATCACCAGCGGGCCTTGAAGATTGCCCGTGAGCCATTCCCCGACTTTGTTGCAGATGACGAAAACCTGTGCAAATCCCATGTCGGTCATTTGCAGCGCCTGCTGCGTTTCCTCCTTGAGGGAGAACTCGAAATCCTTGAAAAAGATTCCGGGGTCCGTGACCACGAACGCCAGGGTCGGTTCATCCAGAGACTGCAGCCAGAAGAAATAATTCTCCTCGCCGGTCTGGATCAGCGCGAACTTCGTGTGTTCCGGAAAACCAAGGAGTCCCTTGGGGAACACAATGATCCGCTGCTCGTTAACCTCCATGCGTCCAAAACGTGTCGTTTCGATTTCCATACGAACTCCATTTCGTTGCTCGGGACCCGGCTCAACCTGCCTGGTCCATGTAACCGGCCGCTGAATCCTGTCGCGGCCACACGTCTACCATCGAATCGCTGCCGGTCCTTGGCATCCGATCCGACTATTACATCCCACCGGCAACTCCGCCGGCAGGGTTCGCGGCATCCGACCGCGTGCGAATCCTTCGCTGACTGCCACCCAATCGGAAAACATCTCCGCGAGATCCGATTGCGCCGCGGGCAACTCGCCGGATACACCGGCTCGATCCCGCTCCTCGCCGCGAACTTCCTCCGCGACGTTGTGCCTCGACTTGGCGATCCTTCGCCGCCTCGTGGCCAGCCGGACTCCCCGGCTTCTGCGCCCTCGGTCACCGGCGATCCATCGCCGTATCTCACCTCTCTTCTCAACGGCCTACCCGTCGTTTTCGGGCCCGCTCAACCCGGTTTATCCATCGCCCGGGCTTCGCCACCGTCTTTTTCTGACCCGCGCCAAAATTGCGTCTCGTCCGCATCCATTCTTGCGCGTCACCTGCCTTTTTCACATCCCATCGCGACTTTCAGGCAAGGCAAAGAGCATGTTGCAAACCTCGTTCCACAAAGCCGCGTTACTGCAAATAATCCATCAGCGACTCATTCAGTATCTTGCCGGTGGTCTGGAGCTGTGCCTGAAGCGCGGTCTGCAGCGTCTGGAATTTCGTGATCGCCGCGTTGTAGTCCACATCCGTCAGGCCGGACAGCAGCGTCGTCGTCGTCAGGTTCTGGTCTTCGATCTGTGTCTGGCGGTTCTCGGCTTCCTGCGCCATGGCCCCGACCTGGCCGCGAACGCGGACGATCCGGTCCAGGTCGCCCTTGAGCTTGGCCGCCGCCGCGGTGATGGCGCTCTGGTCGTTGTGAATCAGCGCATCGCGCAGACTCGCCAGCGACGTGAAGATCCCGCCGGTATGCACCGCGCCGACATCCCGGCCGGTGAGGATCGTGTTGCCCGTGACCGTGCCATCGAGCCCGAGCCCGACTGCGGCGCCCGAACCATTGATCGAGGCCACCGAGATCGCCCCGGGACCGCCCGCCGAGTCGGTGAGGATAATGCCGTTGGCGCCCGAGGCGGAGAACGAAGCGGTGACGTTCCCGCCCGAAGCCGCGTAGATCGCGTCCATGGCATCCTTGACAGTCAGTGCCGATGAAAGATCCACCTGGAATTTCGTGCCGTCGGTCCGCGTGATCTCGATGTCGTTCCCAGTGACAGCACCAATGCCGTTGCCATCATTGAGGTCGGCCAGGCTGGTCGTCGGCGAGAAGGAGCGGATGCCCAGATCGGACGCGGTCGTGCCGCCGTTTTCGCTGATGCTCATCGCCGTGCCCTGCACGGCGTTGCGGATGTCGATCCCCGTGCCATCGGCGTTGATCTGGGCGACAGCGCCGATGTTGGCGGCCTGCACGCGATTAAAAAGGTCTTCGAGGGTCTTGGCCCCGGTGAGGTCAATGGTCGCGGATTTCGCGCCGTTGGTGATTACAAACCCCCCGGACAGATCGAGCCCCGAGCCGCCTTTGAGATCGGTCAGGTTCGTCAGGCGCGTGAGCGGAGCCTGGGCGTTTGGCCCGGTCAGGTCGACCGACCCCTCCACGCCGCTGGACACGTCGCCGAAGATCGATCCCGCCGGCGCGTTAAGGGCCAGCGATGCCCCTTCGTCGACTTCGTTGGCCAGCACATTCTGGGAACCGGCGAACCGGACGCCGCCAAGATCCGAGACGTAGGGTGCATCAGCGCCGCGGTCGCCTCCGAACAGATAGACGCCCTGATTCTGCTGGTTGGCGAGGGTAAGCACCTGGTTGTACAGATTGGTGACGACCACGGAAGCAGCGCTGCGCTGGTCGGCCGAGACAATCGAGCCGACGTTCGCCGATGCGGTCTGCTGAGCCTGCCGGAGCATGTCCGTGAGACTGCTCAGCGTGGTGTCGACCTGGCCGAGATTCGATGCTACACCTTTGAGGCTGTCCGCATACGTCTGGCGGTCGGCCAGGGTCTTCTGAAGCTGGAGGACGACACTCCCCGCGGCCGGGTCGTCACTGATCTTGTTCAGACGCTTGCCGGTGGAAAGTTGGGTCTGAACATCCAGCAGGTTTGTCTGATTGCTGGAAAGCTGCCGTTGCGCGACGGCGAGTTTCTGGCCGAGCGAGACGCGAGCGGTGTTTACGGCTGTGAGTGACATGGCTTTATTCCTACGTGATCTGCAATAGCGTCTGCATCATCTGATCGATCGTGGTAATCACCCGGGCGGCGGCCTGAAAAGCCCGCTGCTCGCGGATGAGATTGATGGCTTCTTCGTCGAGACTGACGCCCGAGAGGCTTTCCCGCTGACTGGTCAGCGTGTCGCTGACAGCCTGCGCCGCCTGCTGGGAAGTCTTAGCATTGGAAGATGCTGTCGCTACAGAAGTTACGAGCGATTGATAGCCGTCGCGGAGACTGACGCCATTCAGGCCCGACATCGCCTTGGAATCAAGTTGGGCGATCGCCCGTGCGGTCGTGTTATCACCGCTTTGTCCGTTGGCGGCGGCAGCAAGCAGTGTGGGCTGGGACTTAAGGACGGTCGAAACGGCGATATTACCGGCGTTAGTGCCCGTGAAGAAGCTGTTGACGCCCAACGCGGCCAGCGTGCCGCTGGTGTCCTGGGAGAAAGAGAACTCGTAATCTGACGACTGGACGGAAATCTTCAACTTGCCGCTGGCGACGGAGGCATTCAATCCGGTGACTGTGGACAGATCCGCCGCCAGGGTGTTCAGCGTGGTGTCGTTGCCGTTTTGGCCATCGAGATCGACAGCAACCAACTGCGAGGTAACCAGGCCCGTGCTTTTCTGGCGGACCTGCACGATGAAATTACCGCTGGTCGGTGTGAATGACAGGTTGGCGGCGTCGGTGTTGAGCGGGACCGTGGCGTCGGCAACACCGTTCGATGCCGTGGTGCTGGTCAGCCATTCGGAACCCTGGCCGCTGGAGTGGAGCTTGTTCAGTTCAAAAACAAGATTGCCGGCCAGAGTGTCGAGTTGGTCGATGACGTCGGTGTCGGCTTTCATCGAGAGCAGTGCCCCGATCTGGCCGCTTTTCGGCTTGAGTTCGGTTTCGTTGGTGATGGTCGAAAGCACCGTTTCCATTTTGCCGTTGACCTGAGTCGTGCTGAGCTTCAGCCCGTGGCTGGCGTCCTGGAGGACGACCGGTTCGGAGCCGACCATCACGTTGACCATGCCGTTGCCGGTGTCCTGGACCTTGATGTCCATGAGCTGCGACAAGCTCTTCAGCGCGGTGTCGCGCTGGTCGCACAGCCCGTTCGCCCCCTGCCCCGTACCGGCCTGAGAGGCGGAGATCTGCTGGTTGAATTTGGCGATCTGGTCAACCAACTGGTTGGCCTGGGTCACGACCGCGGGCAGGCGCGAGTTCGTGTCGGCCGCGATGCTCGTGAACTGCGTCCGCATCGACTTGAAGGTGTTGGCGATGGTCTCGCCGGTCTGGAGCACAACCTGGCGCTGCCCAGTGTCCAGAGGATTGTTGGCCAGCGTCGACCAGCTATTGAAGAAGGCGGAGAACTGTGTGGAGAGGTTGTTGTCGCCCAGGGCGTTGAAGACGGATTCAACCTGGTCGAGCTGTTGCTGGGTCAGGCCGGCGGCCTGATCGTCGGAGATGCTGGCGCGGATGCGTTCTTCGAGGGCATTGTCCACCTGGCGCGAGATGGAGCCCAGGGAAACACCGGAACCCATGCTGACGCCGGCCTGCCCCACGTCCACGCCGGGCGACAGATTGGCGACCTGACGCGTGTAGTCGGCATTCCCGGCGTTGGCGATGTTGTTCGAGGTGACCTGTATGGCCGCCTGATGCGTTGCCAGAGCCGACTTACCGATGTTGAGTGCGCCGATGAGGGACATATTGGATTGCCAGCCTTTGTAGGGTCCGCTTCGGCGGACGCTGTCGGGTCACCGCACACATTTCCGCGTCCGCTGAAGCGGACCCTACGCATTCACGCCACTGCTTCCATCATTCCGATCCGTTTCGAAACCGTATGCACGCCTTGTTTGTTGTAGAGCCGGGCCTGCTCGGTCACGCCGGCGACCATGCGAACGACCGTGTTCAGGTGCCCCAGCAGCGCCCCGGCCACCTTGCCGGCGATCTGCGCCCGGTTGGAGACGGCCGCCGCGAGCGCTCTCAGCTTGTCGCGGAGGGCCAACAGCGACTGCCCGGCCTGGGGAAACATCGCCGCCAGCCGCGTAATCGTCGGTTCGCCGGCCAGCCGCGACGCCATGCACAGTTGCTGGACGATCATTCGCCGGCGGCTATCCAGCCCCGCAATACGAAGCCGCGAGGCTTCCTGCTGGGCCGAGAGCACCTGCACGCGCGGTGCATCCAGAGCCCGCAACGCCTTGTGCTGGTCTTCGAGCAAACGCAGCATCTTTTCGTGCTCGGCCACGAGCTGCTGCAGAATGAGCTGAAGATCGTTGATCTGGACGGCCATGGTCAGCCTTTCAACTCTGTAGGGTCCGCTTCAGCGGACGCTGTCGGGTTGTCACACACATCTCCGCGTCCGCTGAAGCGGACCCTACATTTCCTGATCTGAGGAGCATCGTCAGCCTTTCAAGTCAATTCGGGGCGTCTGGGACAGAAAGCCGAGGTGCTCGGCGGCATTGGACAGCACGGAATCAACCGGGTCTTTTGCGCCGGCAGCAGCTTTCACCCCGCCTGGAGCGACCGCCTTCAGCTCGGCCGCCTTGCGGGATTCCGCCGCCTTGGCTTTCTTCTCCAGCTTTCTGACTATGGAATGCACGAACTTCTGGCTGGTGGGGTTGTTGGCCATGCGGTCGGCCAAGCGGTCGTCCAGAAGGGATTCAAAACTCCGCCCGGCCTGCCCGCCCGAGAACATCCCGCTCCGCCACGGGCTTTCGTGCATCTGCTTGAGGATGGTCCCGAAGAACGCGTGGGAGACCAGCCGCTGTGATTGTTTGACCAGGGGACTGGTTCCCGCGGGGTTTGAAGTTTTGGTTGCTGCGATGGGCATTTTGCGTCTCCGACGCCTCTCTTGGTCCTAGTCCACGACCAGCTTCGCGTGCAGGTATCCGCTCTTTTCGAGTTGTTCGAGAATGGAAATGCGGTCGTCGGCGGGAACCTTGATCGCGTCCAGCGCATCAACGAGGTCCCGCAGCTTGGCTCCGCCATTGCCGATGGTGTCGAGCGACATGGCCCGCTTTTCGTTCAAGACCGGGCTCCGCTGCGTTGGCACGGGCGCCGGGGTGACGGTCGTGATGGTCATGCCCCTGTGACTGATGACGACGGGACTGATTTCCACATCACCCGTGATGATGATCGTCCCGGTCTTGCGGTTAACGACGACACGGGCCTCGGTTGGCATCATCCGCACGGGAAGTTGCAGGATCCGGCTTATGAAGTCGTTGGATCGGATTTGCTCGTTGACGGGAATGGCGACAACCACGTTCTTCCCATCCAGGGCGATGGCAATCTGCTCGCCATTGCTGCCCTCGGCGTCATTGATGATCCTGGCGATCGTGGACGCGGTGATGCGATGGGCCGCGGCGTCTTCAAGCACCAGCGTGATATGGCCGGTCTCATCAATGACCTTGACGGGAAGGTCCACATCGATGCTGGCACCTTTCCGGATAATGCCGCGATTGGGCGTCGTGGGGTCTTCCAGATCGACGTCCCCGCTGGCCTGCCCGAACATGCCCAGTTCGGGGTTCGGTCCAAAGAGCGGCGCCATGATGATAGTGCCACCTTTGAGGCTCGTGGCAGAGCCCCAGCTCATGACTTTGACGTCGAGTTTGCCGCCATTGCTGATCCCGGACGATGGCAGCTCGACCATCACCATGACGATGGCGATGTTCGCGGCGTTGGTTAACTCCGGAAGCGCGACGGGGTTTTGGAGCTTTTTCAGCATCTCCATCATCGGCCGCATGGCGGGGAGAAAGCTCCCGCCGTCGCCCGTGCCTTTGAGTCCGAAGACCAGGCCCCATCCGATCAGGATATTGCGCCGTTCGCCGTGAAGCCGGGTGATGTCCGAGATCTTGACGTCCGCTTGAACCGGCGCCGCCAGACCGATGACCGCCGCCATCAGGAGGCAGAGAAGCACACGCCATCCGGCGTTCTTTGCGCTTTGCTCTTTGATCTGCGTCGTCATGATCATCTTCCTCTAACTCAGGCCGCATCGTCTCAAACCGCGTGCCACATTCACCAGCCAGAAACAAAGATCGAGTCACACCCTAGAACGGATTGATGGTGTCCAAGGCCTTGGGGATAAACCCGCGCTTGGCGGTGTCGGTTACCGCACCGTTGGTCAGGTTGACGATCTGCAGGTTGTAGATCTGCCAGGAGTAGACGGAATTGTCCGGCGTGATATCGGTGCCGCGGCAAATGCCCGAGAGGATCAGTTCCTGCTCTTCGTCGTCATGCTTCTCCGACTTGCGGGCCTGGATCATGATCGTGCCGTTGGGCTTGACGTCGACAACTTCGGCCGCGATTCGCGTGGTGTACTTGTCCGAACGATCCAGCCGGGCCTCACCCTTGAAATCGCGAGTTGCCGTCGCCTGGATGGCCGGGGGAATGGCGCCCTGGCCGCCGCCCTGCAAGGTCCAGTTCTTCGGGCTGAACTTGATGAACTGCTGCACGGACGCGTTGAGGTCCGCGTTCTTCTTGAGGTCGGTCGTGCCGTCGGAAGTAACTTCGCTCTCTTCGCGGATAATGATGGTGATCAGGTCATGTTTCTTGAGCACCTTGGGCTCGGGGGCGGTGACAAACATCAGCCCACCGCTTATGGCGGACGACTTGCGCGAGGGATCGCTGTGAATCGCCACACCCGCCAGGTAAAGTGAGCCCCCATTGTTCTGCATCATCTGACCGACTGTGAGGTTCTCCTGAATCGGGACGCCGGTCGGGCTGGCAGGCCGATGGGCCGCAGGGGTCTCTTGTGCAGACACCGCCGCGGAGATCGCCATAATCATTGATAAAATAAGGAGTTGCTTCATTGTCTATCTCCCTGCTGCAACCGGGGTTACGTCACCGCTACCGACGAGCGTCGCCTGTTCTTCACCCGTGATCCGCACCAGGAATTCCTCGCGGGTGCCCGGGCGACGGATGCGGATGATCTGTCCGAAAGTTCCACTTTCTCGCGCCTCGGCAACCCACTTGAGGGTAATGCCGCCGCGGTCAACACTGACGTTAACAAGCTGACCCGTGCGAACGAGTTGGGTCGCCTGGACAAGCCGGTTGTTGAGCACGACGCCGGGTCCCATGTCCCGCGCCGCCTCGCAGCCGATTACCTGCTCTTCCGACAACGGAGTCTCATCGCCGATACGATCGACCAGGATGCGGGTCGCTTTGATGTCGCCTTCACGAATCATCTGCCGAAAGGCAAGAGCCTTGGTGGTGACGAGCTGCTTTCGCCAGAGCTTGACGCTGCCCGTGATGGCAGCCTTCTTCTCGCCGTCCTGGGCCGTGATCAGCACATCCCAGGTCACATCGCCGATGTTCGGCTGCTTCCGCGGCATCACGGCAAAGCGACAGGCCGGCTCGCTGAGGTTCACGAGCTTCTCCTGTTCTGGAGTGAACCGTATCGAGAGCGCTTCGGGATCGACCGAGAATCGCTCGGCAACTTCCTGCGTCAGGAGGTCGCGGAGAGTGTGAAATGGGCCGGTGACGGCCGGGCCCGGATTCAACGGCGGGATGGTGGAACTGGCGGTCGCCGCCGGTTGCGTCGCGGGCGCGGCGGCCATCGCGGCCTGGATGCCCTGCTGGACGCGTTCCTTGATCTGCGCCTCGGCCGGATCGTCCAGCCGGCTGACCTTGCATTCGGTTGTGCCGTGAAAATGGACGGTCAGGAGATTGACGCCGGCGTCTTCCAGAGTCCTCTTGAGGCTGGCAAGGTCTAGCGTGGCCACCTGCTTGGGCTTCTCAAGTTTGCAGATAATGAGATCCAGTGTGTGATCCAGAGCCACGGAATCGGCCTGGGAGCAGCGGATGACGTGCTTCAATCGAACGGCCGGGCCGTAGACCGAGGCCTGTTCCTTGAGTTCGAGCGCGATAATGCGGGGCGAATCCGTGGCGATGAATCGTTGCGAGCCGGCATCCGGCTCGAAGACCGCATCGTCGGCCTGACAGAGCTGAGGCACGATGCAAAGCAGCATCACTTGCAGAAAAGAATGCGGAATGCGGAATGCGGAATGCGGAATTTGAGTTCCGTGTCCTGTGTTCGCCTTTCTGCATTCTGCATTCATCATTCCGCATTCCGCATTCTCTTGGCTCATATTCCGTCTCCGCGTGCTCCGCACACGTTAATTGCGCCTCAAGTTGCCAATGGTCTGCAGGGCCTGGTCGGCCGCCTGGATCGACTGGCTGTTCAGCTCAAATGCCCGTTGGGTCTTGATCAGCGACACCAGTTCCTTGACCGGATCCACGTTGCTGCCTTCCAGGAATCCCTGCTGCAGCGTGCCGATGCCATCCTTGCCGGGATCGGACATGATGGCCTGGCCGGAAGATGCGGTTTCCTGATAGATATTCCCGCCCAACAGTTTCAGTCCGTTGGGGTTGATGAAGTTGGCAAGCTTGATGCTTCCGGCCTGCTGCCGCGTAGTCTGACCCGGAAGCAGATAGTCCACCCGGCCGTCGTTGCTGACGGTGATGCCGGTGGCGTTGGGCGGAATGTTGATCGCCGGGTCCAGGCGATAGCCGTCGCCCATTCCCAGAACGAGCTGTTGGTCCTTGTTAACGAAGAAGTTACCGGCGCGGGTGTATCCGTAGCCGTCGCCCATTCCGGGCATGATCTTGACCCGGAAGAAGCCAGAACCCACGATGGCCACGTCCAGCGGGCCATTCGTGTTTTCCATAGCTCCTTGTTCCATATCGATTTGCGTGTTGCTGACTTTGACGCCCAGGCCTACGAACGTCCCGGCCGGGGAGAGGTCACCCGCCGCGTTGCTCGTACCAGGCTCCTTGAGCGTCTGATACACGAGTTCCTCGAAGTTCACGCGGCTGCGTTTGAACGCGGTGGTCTCGGTGTTCGAGAGGTTGTTGGCGATGACGTCGAGCTTGGTCGAGAGCGCTCGAAGCCCCGTGGCCGCCGAGTTTAATGCGATGATCGCCATGTTTCCGATTCCTCCGCGGCGGGTTCACCGCCGTGTTTCTCCCATTCGATCGGTCAGCAGATACTCTCAAGACTCCTCATCAGCCCGCATCCGCGAGGGCTCATCGCGGCATTGGCCGCTACGAGATCCTCCCGACATCGTTCACGAGCCGGGACAGCGTCTGGTCCTGGTAGCGGATCAGATTGGCGTTGGCTTCCAGGTTGCGCGACGCATCCATCAACGCCGCCAGTTCCCGCATCGGGTCGGCGTTGGATCGCTCCAGAGCCCCAGTAACGATCGTGGCATCGCCGGGCTTCAACCGCTTTTCCAGGTCCGGGTAGCCCAGGAGGCCCTCGCCATGCTTGGTGAGGATCCGTTGGTCGGGCACGTCAAAAACGCCGACCCTTCCCATGATTTCCTTGCCTTGGGAAATCGTGCCATCGCCGCCGACGATGACCGGAACACCCTTCTTGAGCAGAATGGGCAGGCGGTTCTGATCCAGCACCCACTTCCCGGTCGTTGCGGTCACCAGGTAACCATCCTTGTTGTTCACAAAACGGCCATCGCGGGTCAATGCCGTGTCTTTCCCGTCTCTGATGGCAAAGAAACCGTGCCCCTGCAAAGCGAAATCCAGGGGACTGCCGGTGTTTTCAATGTCGCCTTGCGAATAGTCCACGCTCGTCTGGCCAGCGAGCATGCCGCCGCCGAGTTTTTCCAGGTCGGCGTTGCTCTCGCTCCGCACATTCACTCCGGCCTCCGCGGCCGCGGTGCGACGTTGCTGAAAGATGGTCAGATCCCGCTTGAAACCTGTGGTTTCAGCGTTAGCGAGGTTGTTGGTCACCACGTCGAGCCGATGCGAACTGGCCCGCACGCCGGCGGCCGAAGCATAAAGGCCGTAGATCATTCCCGGCCTCCATCCACGGTTGCGCAGGCGTCTTGCCTGTGTTGTCGGTACTCCGACACCATCGACTCGTCGGGCTGAGCATCCTGCTCGGCCTTCAGGTGCAGCCAGACGGCAAGCCTGGCGGCCTCGACGATCCTTCGTCCTATGTCATCACGTGCGGCATCCATGCGCACTTCTCCCATAAGCGTCAATCTTGCCCCACTTCAAGCAGCGTGCCAGAGATCGGACGAAAATCTCCTGATTGCAAGCCCATTACAATTAACGAGTTGTGGAGTGCCCCAAGAGTCGGCCCCTGACTCTTCACGGCGCAGAGGATTACGCCCTCGGGCAGTTTCTGCGCCGTGCCGAGGTGCGGTTCAAACGGTGTCCGGCACCTGTTGTAGACATCCACGCCCCAAACAAACCCGCGTACCGGCGATACCAATACCCATGAGACACCATCTGCTACCCATCATCGCCATCATGACCTTGCTTGCACCGGGCGCCCTCGCCGACCCACCTGTCCGGAAGACCGTCGTCGCGATCGATGCCCAGGCTTTCCACATCAATGGCCAACCGACATTTCCTGGCCGAACCTGGAACGGCATGAAGATCGAAGGCCTGCTCCCCAACGCCCGGCTCGTGCAGGGCATCTTCGACGACCAGAACCCCGAAACCCGCGATCAGTGGAAATACGCCGATGGTCCCTGGGATCCCGAGCGCAACACCCGCGAGTTCCTGGTCGCCATGCCCGTCTGGCGGGCTCACGGCCTGCTCGCCTTCACGATCAACCTCCAGGGCGGCTCACCACAGGGGTACTCCAGCAAACAACCCTGGATCAACTCGGCGATCGCCCCCGACGGCGCGCTGCGCCCGGAATACATGGCCCGCCTCGAGCGCATCCTCGACAAGGCCGACGAACTCGGCATGGCGGTCATCCTTGGCTACTTCTACTTTGGCCAGGAGCATCGTCTCAGCGACGACGCGGCCCGCCTCAAAGCCGTGCAGGACGCCACCGACTGGATCCTCGCTCGCGGCTACACGAACGTACTGATCGAGATCGCTAACGAGAACAACGTCAACGGCTATCGCTGGGACAAGCTCAAGCCGGCCGCCGCCCACGAGCTCATCCGCCTGGTCCAGGATCGCTCCAAGGGCAAGGTGAAGAATCCTCCCGGCCGGCTGCTGGTCTCCACCAGCCTCGGCGGCGGCGCCATTCCCGGCGCCAACCTTGTCGAAGCGGCCGACTTCATCCTGCTCCACGGCAATGGCGTGGCCAAACCCGAGCGCATTCGCGACATGGTCGACAAAGTCCGCAAGATCGCGACCTACCGCGACCAGCCCATACTATTCAACGAAGATGATCATTTTGACTTCGACAAGCCCGACAACAATTTCCTGGCCGCCACCAGCCGCTATGCGAGCTGGGGATGCTTCGACTACCGCCTGAAAGGCGAAGGTTTTGATGAAGGCTACCAGAGCGTGCCTACGAACTGGCAGATCAGCTCGCAGCGGAAGAAGGGATTCTTTGGATTGCTCAAGACGATAACCGGTTCGGCCACAGATTCAGTCAAATGAGCGCCGCTTTGGCAGGGACGGCTCGCCGGGCCGTCCGTCGCACGCCACAAACGGCGGTTTCGGCGAAACCGCCCTACCGAGATGAATGACGCGGAATATTGTAGATTTATGCGCATCACCTCCATCATCCTCGCCTTTCTGCTCGCGTTCCCCGTCATCGCCCAGGAACAGCGTCTGCGCCCCTGGCTCTCGATTGCGCCCGGAACGATCCTCCCAGAAGAAATCGACCTCGCCGGCGACTGGACCAGCGCCGGCCGCAACGCCCTGTCACCCCGCCTCATCCAGACCATCAACCGGCACTGGACCTTCACCTACAACCCCGACCGGAACGCGAAATGGGAGTCTGTCGCCGACATCTGCGATGACTCCACCTGGCCCGCCATCTCGCTGCCGCACACCTGGCAGACTTACGAAACCACCGGCGAGCAACACCCGTTCATCCACAACCCCTCCGAACGCGATTCCACATACTGGTGGTATGGATGGGGATTCTATCGCAAGACATTCGCGCTCGACCGCGCAACCCTCGCCGGCCGCAAGCTCTTCGTCGAGTTTGACGGTGTCATGAAATTCGCCCGCGTGTATCTCAACGGTCGTTGCCTGGCCGAACACAAAGGTGGCTACGCTTCATGGGAGGTCGATCTCACTGACAGCGTTCGCTTCGACAAGCCCAATGTGCTGGCGCTGCGAGTATCCGGCCGCCGCGACGATTTCGACCATATTCCCCCCATGACGGCCGGCAACTTCAACACCTACGCCGGTATCTATCGCGATGTGCGCCTGGTCCTGAAGCACCGCGTGTACATCCCCTTCCAGGGCTCGACCGCCCACGAGGGCGGCACTTTCATCACCACGCCGCGAGTCTCAGCCGAGCGTGCCACTGTCCGTGTCCGGACGTGGGTTAAGAATGATTTCGCCGAGCCTCGCTCGGTCACCCTCCGCACCACCATCCTCGATCCGGCTGGAAAAGCGGTCGTGACGCGCGAAAGCTCCGCCGAGCTTGCGGCGGGCGACCTTCATGAGTTCGACCAGCCCGATTTCGCCGTCGATCGGCCACAGCTGTGGTCCTGCGAATCCCCGACGCTCTACCGCGTCGCGTCCGAGGTTCGCGTCGGCAATGATATTGTCGACCGCTACGCCTCGCCCCTGGGCTTTCGCTGGTTCGCCTGGAACAACGCCGAGAACCGCGGCTATCTGAACGGCAAACAACTGCACATCCACGGCGCCAACCGTCACCAGGAATTCCCCTGGCTCGGAGATGCCGTCCCCAAGTGGATGCACGTTCGCGACCTCTATGACCTGCGCTTCGGCCTGGGGCACAATTTCGCCCGCTTCGCCCACTACACGCAGGACTCGCTCGTGTACGACCTGGCCGACCGCTGGGGCCTGCTCGTCTGCGAAGAAGTCCCCAACATCAAGAACCTCGACTTCGACCGCAATGTGCAGCAGTATCAGGTCATCGAGATGATCCGCCGTGACCGCAATCATCCCAGCATCGTCATGTGGTCCATGGGCAATGAATCGACCCACCCCGCTGACTCCGCCTGGGCGCACGCAGAAGATCCCACGCGCATCCTCCATCTGCGCCACTCCGATCCCAAACTCGCGGGCGATTTCATCACCCACACGCACGAGAACATGGACATGGAAAACCTGCTCCGCTGCTCTGTCCGCGGATGGACGCACAGCGATATAGCCGACCTGCAGCCCAAGAGCGGCCAGTCCACCGGCACGGAATCCTGGCAGCACAGCCTGGCGATGATCGCCGGCGCCAGCCAGCGCGGCCGCATTGATATGCCCAATGGCGTGATGTGGATCTACGCCGACCACGGCGCCGACCGCGAATACGCCAACTGCCCGCTCATGCACCTCAATCCCAAGGGCTGGACGGACATCAACCGCGTCCCCAAATACATCTACTTCCTCTGGCAGGCCCAGTACGCCGAAAAGCCCATGGTCTTCATCCAGCCGCATTTTGTTGCCTCGCGGTATCTCGGCCAGAAATGCGACATCACCGTCGATTCCAACTGCGACGCCGTCGAACTCTTCCTCAATGAGAAGTCCTTCGGCTCGCTCAACCCCACAGCCGACAACTTCCACTCTGTCACATTCAAGAACATCCCCATCGACCCGGGGATGATCATCGCCCGGGCCGCGCGCGCCGGAAAGGCCGTGACAACGCAAGTGACTCTGCCCGGCCAACCCGCCGGCATCGAACTCGCCGCATCGCACGCACAAATCCCGGCCGGGCGCGAGTCTGTTGCCCTCATCACCGCCGACGTCCTCGACACCGCCGGTATCCCCATCCGCACGTATACGGGCGATCTTCGCTGGACGCTGACTGGCCCGGCGACGTTACTTGCGCCCGAGCTCTTCCGTTCCGACATCGCCCGCCGTAATGCCGACGCCGGCTCGTTCTACATCACCGCGCCGGCCAGCACGCTGATCCGCTCCAACGGCGAGCCCGGCGACATCATCCTCACCGTCTCCAGTGGAAATCTCCCGCCGGCCTCCATCACCATCCGCGCCGTGGATTCACCCATGCCTGCGCCCGTTGCCCGCGAATTCCCGCTGGCGAACACTGGCCGCAAACCCCTGCCCGCCGACCCCGCCGCCACCCGTCCACCCAAACCCAACGATCGCCTTTCTCCGGCAGGGCAATAATCATGGCCTACAGCACCACCAGGCACACCGACACCGCCAGCCACGCACACAAGAACACAACCGCCACGGCATATCCGCCGGCCTGCCCGCAGTGATATTCGATGCTGTTGTTCCCCAGCGGCGGCCATTGAAACTCCGCCTGTTTGCTCAACGGCTCAAGCTGCTCGCGATGCCTGGACAGTTTGCTCATCATGCTCGCCGCCGCCCAGACGGATACCAGGATCACCAGCGACAACACGAAGCCGAGCACGATGAAGATGATCCGCAAGGCGACTGCGAATCGCGCGAAGGCCGGGTTGACGACGGAGACGGTCAACGTGGCCGCGAAGGCCGTGAACATGAACGACTGCGCGATCACCAGCCAACTGTTTCGATAGTTGACCAGGTCGAGTTCCAGCTTGGACAGTCCATCGAGCCGGTTGAGTTGTCCCAGCAGTATCTGTTTCTCACTGTCGGTCATGTCGATACTCCTTCTTCGCAGTATGATATCCATGGTAACAGAAAGGTGCCGATGAACCGATCCATAGCCATTCTCGCGGCCATCGGGCTGGCCGGGGTGTTGATGGCCGCCGAGCCGGCAAAGAAGACGGGCGATGACGACATGGATTTCCTGCTCGGCAAGGCCAAGCCGTCGGCCGCGACCAGCAAGCCGGTGATCCCGAAAGAGCGCCCGCAGACCATGCCGGGCGCCGAGAACCCCGAGGCCCGCATGGGCGTGGTCATCCTCAGCAACGGCGAGAAGATCCGCGCCAGCCTCGCGACCACGCGCGAGAAACCAATCCGTCTCTGGGATGACAAGGACGAGAAATACAAGGACATCCCGTTCGACCTCATCAAGTCGGCCGAGGCGAAGATCACCTGGGAACGCGACGAAAAGGAATGGCACTTCATCGCCAGCGGCAGCGACCTGAAGGAGTTCACCGGCAAGACCTACCCGGCGCGCGAGCTCCAATACGAGGTTATGCTGATCAACGGCCAGAAGATCACCGGCGGCATCGTCTCCCCGATCTACGCCACTGGATCCGGCCAGACGCTGACCTACGTGCTGAACAAGCGGCAAAAGGGCGACGTCGGGCAGACGCTCAAACAGTTGATCTATGTGAAGAAGGTGGAGCTGGACGAGTGATCCGTAGGGTCCGCTTCAGCGGACGCGGTGGGGCCTGGCCACGCTTATCCGCGTCCGCTGAAGCGGACCCTACGAATCCACCGTCATTCGCACACGACTCGGAACCCCACATTAAACACCTTTTGCCATGGCTCGTAGCCCCACCGGGATGCGCTGCGGGCTCGCACGGGCATGTCGAACCACGACCCGCCGCGGACGACCTGCTGGCCGCCGTTGTAGGGTGATGCCGTCCACTCGGCGGCGTTGCCGAGCATGTCGTACAGGCCCCAGGCGTTGGGCTTGAAACTACCTACGTCGGCCGTCACCAGATGCCCATCGTTGAAGCGGTCGTCGCGGGCGGCGATGTCCGGCGCCTTGGGCCGCCAGCCCTGATACGCCAGCTCGCGGATGGTCTTATCGGCCAGGTTCGCAAACGGGGAGAAATCCGTGTTCATGTCCCCGTACCAGAACGGCGTGTCCGTCCCGGCGCGACAGGCCCACTCCCACTGCTGCTCTGTCGGGAGCGTGAAGTGCCTCCCGGTCTTGGCCGACAGCCACTTGCAGTACTCGGTGGCCTCCTGCCAGGAGACGCGCACCACCGGCTGTTTTGGCCCGTTCAGCAGCCAGCCGATGTACTCCTCGCTGAAGATCCACGACGTCCGATGCTCAAACCGGCTGTCGTGCTTCGGGTCGAACTGGGCGTATTGCTCATTTGTCACTTCGAGCTGGCCCATCCAGAAGGGCTTCTCGATCTTCGCCGCCTGCGGCCGCTCGTCGGCGGAGCCCTTCGCATCGCCCATCACGAATTGCCCGGCCGGGATACGGGCCAGATTCAGCGTGATTCCGTTGCCCAGATCGAGCGATTGCCGCGGCTTGTCGAGATCGTTCTGTCTCCGCAGTGCCTCGGCCGCATCAAACGGCCAGCCGGCGATCTTTACTCCCTCTCCCTTTGGGAGAGGGTTGGGGTGAGGGCCTGAATTCGCAGTGGCATCATTCGGTCGCACCAGGCCCTCACCCCGGCCCTCTCCCGAAGGGAGAGGGAGTATGTCCTCCGGATCCTGCACCAGCCCGCCGTACAGCTTTTGTAGTTCGTTCCGCCGCTCGCACTGCTTGGCCCCGATCTTGGTCAGTTCCTTCCAGGTTCCGTGGCACGGCGCGTTCAGGTCGATCCAGGTGGCCAGCCGCTCGACAGCTTCGGCATCCAGGGTCACGCCATAGTGTCCCTTTTTCAGCATCCGCAGCAGTTCCGATGTGTCGGCGTGAACTTCCATGGGCGGCAGGCCGTGCAGGTCGCTTTCCAGGCCGGGCACGCGCACGTACCGCCGCAGCTCGATGTAACTCGGCTCGAAGATGCCGCCGTATTTGCCGAGTAGCTGCTCGCGCGGCACGCCGCGGATGATCTCGCCCTTGGGCTCGCCCTTGTAGCAGTAGAAGAAACCCTGCTCGCCGCGCAGATCGACGGGCGTGGTGCCGTCTGCCTGCGCCACGCCGTTGTGGCAGCCCACGCAATACTTGTCCACCACCGGCTGCACTTCGCGCTTGAAGCTGAATCCGCGCGGCGGGCCATACCACGGCTTGATGGCCTGCGGCCCGCGCATCATCGCGGCCGTCTGTTTCCCGGGCGGGGCGGCCATGCGGCTGTCATGACAGCCGGCACAACTCACCGTCTCCCCCGGCATGGCCGTCATCCAGCTGCGCATGAGCTGCACGGCCTTGCCCTCGGCGTCCAGCGGCTGCACGGTGAACGGTGTCTTGGCCGGCACTCGGAAATACGCCGAGCCGTCCGCCTCGACGTCCACCGTCCCCAGCACGCGCTTGACCTCCCACGGCCCATTCGCGCCGACACGATGATCGATCCCCGCGATACGCTGGTATGCAAAATGATACGCCACCACCCGCAGCTTCTTCACTGTCCCGCGCGGCACGCCGGCCATGGGCGCGCCGAGATAGGCATCCTGCAAATAGACCAGCGCGTCGGTCGACTCGGGGACGACCTTTTCCGGAATCACCGGGGGCGTCTTCGTCTGCCGCACCGGGATCGGATAGAGCAGCGCCTGGCCTTCGATCTCCTTGAGCAACACCATGTTGTCAAACGTGTCAACAAGATAAATGCCCCAGAGCGAATCCGGCGTCGGCTTGGCGGTCACGATGAAATATTTGTCGCTCAGCGGATACGGATGCAGGAATTTCGGCCAGCTATGCTCGGTCAGCTTGTCCTGGATGATCGGCTCGACCTTCTTGCCGCGGCCGGGGATGCGCTGCACGACGCCGTCGGCCTCGAAGTGCGACTTGCCGGGGTCGAACAACACCAGTTCGCCCACACGGCCGACGTGATGCCCCGTGACGATGCCCACCACCTTGGTCGGATCGTTGGGAATCGGCCGGGCGAAGAAGATGGCGTTGGGCCAGTAGGAATTGGCCCCGTAGTTCTCCATCTGATTGGTGCCGTCGGGGTTGCAGGTGAAGAGCATGCGGTTCCAGACGTGGGGCGTGTCGGTGTAGTCCCATCGCATGTACATGATCCGGCCATCGTTCAGCACCGTGGGGCAGTAGTCGTGGTCCTGCTCGAAGCAGATCTGCCGGATGCCGCTGCCGTCGGCGTTCATGGTGTACATCATGCCGACAATGACGCCGGCGTTGCACGGCACGCCCTGGAGACAGGCGGTGGAGAGGAATGCGATCTTGCCATTGGGCAGGTAGCAGGGGTCGTAGTTGTGTACGTCGGGTTGGTCGCCGGGGGTGACCTGGCGAAGATTCGTTCCATCGGCGCCAAGCTCGAAGACTTGCCACTTATCGTGCGAGCCGGGCATGGCAAAGAGCAGGCGGTCGGCGTCCCAGTGGAGCTTCATGTCGTTGAGCAGACGACGGCGGTCGGGCTGGTAGAGCGTGGTGAGATTGCCGTCGGGACGCACGGGGGAAAGAACGGCGATGCGGTTGTCCCAGGCAAAGGGGCGGTCGATGCCCGGGGTGTGCTTGGAGGTCTGGCGGGGCAGGCCGATGTATTCGCCCACGCCAAAGCCGGTGCCGATGGGCAGGCGCGGGTCGCCGTCGGGCTGGCGGTCGATGAGGGCGAGGCGGTCGAAGTCCAGGAGGGGGTTGGCCAGC
>JANYKD010000320.1 GCA_025361735.1 Phycisphaerales bacterium | reverse complement strand
ATCTCGAAGTGGCTCAGCGTGACGACGGCATGTTCGATATGAAATACCGCCCGAAGATCTTCGTTGCACCTATCCCCTACCTCGTAGCCGGCAAAACCGCCGCGATGTCTCCCACGACAGACAAAGACATGATCCAGCGTCTCGCCGAGAGACTCCACATCAAGGACCCCGACCCTCCCGGCACGGTCCTCGACTACCTCCGCACGATCGAGAAGACCCACGGCATCGGGCACAGCTACAAGTGGTGGCGGGAACAACGCGCGACCATCGTTATCTGGCTCACCGGCTGCTTCATAGTCGTCGGCGTCGTCTGGCCCACAGTCATCAATCTCGCCACCTACGGCACATTTGGCCGACCACGCGAAGAACCCGGAACCGACCTAAGCAAAGTCCGCACCGGCCCATCGTCCCAGCAGCACGCACCCGTTGTCAGCGAAGCCGACATGGCCAAAGTCGCGGAAATGGCCGACAAACTCGAGCAGGACCTCGGTACCGTTGCCACCACACCCTCTACTGTGGCTCCCACCAGTGTCCCCTCCACGCCCGAGCCACCCAAACTGCAGTCGGCCCCGCCGCCTGAAACAGACGCCGAGCGCCAAGCCCGTGAGGCACGAGAATTCGGCCGCGACGCCGGCGACTTCTACCCCACCGAACGTCACCACACGCCGAAGAATCCCGGCGCGTAGGAACGTGCTCGGGATAACTTCATGGTTTGCGGAATGGACGACCGTGCCTTGAATAGCGGTGGCATGACCGTCGACTACCGGCCGCCAACGACGCTCCCCAGCATCTCCTGCTTTCCGCCGCCTGTTTCCCTCGTCTGGCCCTCAAGCACCCCTTTGAGCCGCCACGCGCTGTTATCGGGATACCACCAATGGTCCCCCTTGAACGGTTCGTGGATGTCGATCAGGTCCATCTCTTCGCCATAGCCACACCAGTCCAGCGTCGTGCCGGGACCAGCGAGGCGCGCCGAGGAAATTGCGCGGCTCTTCGGATTGGCCGCGTCGTAGCGAAGCGACTCACCGCGGATTTCCCGACCGTTCGTCGTCAACGCCACCACGCCGTACCACCCATCCTCGGTCACCGGCCAGTCAGCCTGGAAATGACACGTCGTCGCGGCTTCCTTGTGCCAGGCCCAGCCGGCCGAGTAGGTACCGAAAATATCCGTCACCGGCACCCGGCCATTGGCCCACTGATCGCCATCGGCCGGTTTCCAGGTCTTCACAACTTTCCCATCCTTCATCAGCCGCACTTCGGCCAGCGCTTCCGGCGGACGGACAGTGACGATCGCATGTGCGAAGAACTCACGGCTGAGGACGACATAGCGCGTGTGGTTGGCGATCGACAGCAGCACGGCCGACACGTTGGCCGGGAGCTTCGCGCCGGTCGGAAAGATGTAGACCGGGCTGGTGATCGCCCAGTTGCCGCGCTGGTCCTGCGCTCGCAGGAGGAACCACGCCGGGGTCTCGCCAGCGGTAAACTCGTGCTCGACGACGATCTCGCCGCTGCGCCCTGAGACGTTAAAGCTCTGCATCATCCCCGCCGGCCCGAAAGCCTGCGCCTGAAGCAGCGGACCGAGGCTCCGCACAGTCCCGCGGAACTTCAGCTTCTGGCCCGGCGCGGGGTGAATCGTCTCGCCCGGCTCCTTACCATCCACGTCGAGGAACGCAAACACGGATCCGCCATTGGTGGCGAAAGTCCGGCCCAGCCGCATGGCGGTGATCATGGCGGGATAGTCGAGTTTACTGGATTTGGCATATACGCGGCGATCCCCCGGAGAGAGCGTCTGCTCTCGCCCCAGGGCAGAGTCGGTGTAACTGCTGACGCCCACGACATTCCCGAGGTTGAGCGCGGCGAAGTAGAGCATCTCTGACGCCTGGCCATCCACATCCATCAGGTCGCCGCAAACGCCGAGAGCCACATCGCTCCATGCCTCGGCCGCCCCCATCCAGTGCAGCAGGTGCGGCGGCGTGAAGGTGTGGGTGCGAATACATGCGCCGTCGAGTTCATGGACGGCGGTGAGCAGGGCCAGGGCCGGCAGCGGGCGCTTCATCAGCGCATCGGCCCGGTCCTGGTCGAGCGGCCGGGTGATTCCCGGCGTGTTGATATGCCCGACGAACGGCCCAGGCCGCTGCTCGAGCGCTCGCCGGTACAGGAATGCGGTCGTGTCGAGATTTGCCCCGCCCGCGCCGGGCACTTCCGCGTCAGCCTCGGTGATCACGCTCAGGCCATTCGCCCGCCCCTGAAGTGCGGTGTACGCGGAATCGGTGCGGATGGTGGCCTTGGCGTCGTGCTGGGTGTGGACATGATGATCCCCGGCGTACCAGCCCAGTCTTGCCAGATCGATCCATCGCCGCGGAACCGCGCGCACCTGCACCGACCGGCCGGCCGGAATATCCACGGTTTCGTCAATGGGCTCGAATTCCGGGCCGCAACTCACCTTCAGCCCCGTGCGCCCCGGCGCAACCCGCACCTTGAACGTCCCCTCAGCAAAGAACCGGCCATCCTTGTACGCTCCGCGTCCCGAGCCGTCGGGATGCGTTCCATCCGACGCGGTGACGGTCACCCGCGCCGCCATGGCGGCGCCCTGGGCATCGATCACCTCCACGGCAAGTTCACCGGCTCCGGCGACGTCGAGCGGCTTTTCTCCGACTCGTTCCAACGGTCCCGCGGCGACAACCAGAGGCAACAGCAGGATGATCGACAATCGCATGGATGTCTCTCATTTCTGCGTCTCCCCGACGCAATAGATATTCTTCATCCCCACCAGAAACAACTTCCCGCCGGAAGCGGCCGGCGAAGCGTGGTTGTTGTCGCCCAGGTCGCTGCTGCCGAGCAACTTGAACTCCGGCCCGGACTGCACCACAAAACTCTTGCCGGCCGAGGCGAAGAACAGCCGGCCATCGGCATCGGCGATCGGGCTCGCCCAGGTGGTCTGGATTCCCTCCAGCCGTTTTGAGTAGACCTCTTTCCCGGTCTTGAGTTCGTAGCACTTGAGCACGCCCGGCGCATGCAGCCGATAGAGGTAGTCGCCCACGATGATCGGCGAACCCAGGCCCTCGGGCACATGCTGGATCGTCCAGCGGATGTGCGTCGTCGTGACATCGCCCGATCCGGTGGGATCCACCGCCGTACCCGGCCCGCCGCGCCCGCAATCGAAGTAGACCAACCCGCCGCCATACACCGGCGCCGGCACATCACCGGCCCCGCGACACCACCAGAGCCGCTGGCCGTTGGCCGGGTCCACCGCCTGCATGGCGTTGGCGGTCACCGCCATGCCCGAGGCCACGACGAGCATCTGCGCCTTGCCGCCGACGTCGATGATGAGCGGGGTGCTGTGCCCGAATGGCGTGCCCGGCAGTTTCTGCTCCCACTTCATCTCGCCGCTGGCCTTGTCGAACGCCATCACACGTGAATCCGCCGGCTTGGCGGCCGCGCACACCATCAGCACCGTGTCGCCAAACAGATTCGGGCTATTGCCCACGGTGACATCAAACGTGTATGGCACCATCGGCTTGCTCCAGACGAGCTTGCCCTGAAAGTCGATGGCAGCCATGACCGACGAACCGAACGCGCAATAGACGAGTTTGCCATCCGTCACCGGGGTCGCGGCCGCGTAGCCGCCGCCGGGTCCGCTGCGAAAGTCGTTCCGCAGCCACGGCCCCGCCGGCACCAAAGTATCCCACAGCAGCGTGCCGTCGGATGCGCGATAGCAGGTGACATGCTGCTCCGGGATCACGCTCTCGCGCTTGACCACGCCGTTGGGCCATTGCGCCGTGCAGACGAACACGAAGTCTCCCCAGACAATGGGGCTGGCGTGGCCCTGGCCTTTGAGGGGCGATTTCCAGAGGACGTTCTTGTTCTCGGCTCCGCTCCAGGCGACCGGGAGGTTCTTCTCCACGGTCTGTCCCTGCCCGCCCGGCCCGCGAAACTGCGGCCAGTTCTCCGCGAGAGCCGAGTGAGCCACGAGCAGGACCGCCGCGATGAAAAGTGTTGATCTCATAGTTGTGCCACGGGTGTTACTGGCCGCTGCATCGTGCGTTGGGATTACGGTCGGAATTAGTGGCGCATTTTCGGCGGAGACTGTTACGAGCGCATGGGTAGCATGGGCACGTGCTCCGGCTCCGTGTCGCACGGGCAAGCGTACTTGCCCATCCCACCCAAATGACGATCCGGCATGTTCTTCCGCCGATCCTCGTTGCTGACGCACTTTGGCGAAATAAGAAACCGCGATCCACGTGGATCCCGGTTTCGTCAATTACACGCGGTATGCCCAGGGCATCAGGCGCCCTTAGGTGGTTCCTTGGCCTTGAGCCAGGGCATCAGCTTGCGCAGTTTGCGGCCGATGACTTCCATCGGGTGATGGTTGTCGGCTTCGTACAGCCGGTTGAAGTTCTTCATGCCGCCTTCGTACTCCGCCCGCCATTCCTTGGCGAACGCGCCGGACTGAATCTCGCCGAGGATCTTCTTCATCTCGGCCTTGACGGCCGGGGTGATCAGACGCGGGCCGCGGGTGAGGTCGCCATATTCAGCGGTGTTGGAGATCGAATACCGCATGTAGTCCAAGCCGCCCTGATAGATCAGGTCGACAATGAGCTTGACCTCGTGGACGCACTCGAAGTACGCCATCTCGGCGGGGTATCCGGCCTCGACGAGCGTCTCGAAACCGGCCTTGATGAGGGCCGACAAACCGCCGCACAACACGGCCTGTTCGCCGAAGAGATCGGTTTCGCATTCGTCCTTGAAGGTGGTCTCGATGACGCCGGCGCGGGCGCCGCCGATGCCGCGAGCCCAGGCGAGCCCGATCTGCCGGGCGGTGCCGGTGGCATCCTGATGGATGGCGAGGAGACACGGCACGCCGCCGCCCTTCTCGAATTCGCTGCGAAGCAGGTGGCCGGGACCCTTGGGGGCGATCATGATGACGTTCACATCCTTGGGCGGAACGATCGTCTTGAAGTGGATGTTAAAGCCGTGGGTGGCACCAAGCGTCTGGCCCGCCTTGAGGTTTGGGGCAATGAACTTGTTGTACACGGCCGGCTGGGCCTCGTCGGGCAGGGTCATGACGATCAGGTCCGCCTGGCGGGTGGCTTCATCGGCGCCGATTGGCTTGAAACCATACTCGACGGCGAGCTTGTAATTGTTGGTATTGGGCAGTTCGGCGACGATGACTTTCACGCCGCTGTCGCGAAGGTTGAGCGAGTGGGCATGGCCCTGCGAGCCGAAGCCAAGCATGGCCACGGTCTTGCCCACGAGCGCATCGCCCGGGGCGTCTTTTTCATAATACATTTTCATTTCCGACATCGTTTGCTCCTGTCTGTGGGTTTTCTAGGAAGGCGGGGATGCTACTGGAAGGGTGGGTGACTGTCAAAATGGTTTGGTAGTCCGTAGTTAGTGGTCCGTGGTCAGTAGTCCCCTGCGGTTTTGTCCCCTGCGGTTTCGTTGGCAGAACCGTTGAGCCTTGGTATCCTCCGAGCCGTTCGACAGGCTGGCGCCGCCGACGACGGCGGTGCAGGAACCGTATGGTCCAGTTTTCATCGGGTGGTCACATGCGCGTCAGACAATTGTGTGCTGCGGCAATGTCGGTCGTCTTATTCGCTTCTTCGGCCTGCGCCGGGGACTATAACGCGGACTTTGCACTGCGCTTCCCGGCCGCTCTGACGCGTTTCGCCGGGTACGCCGATGTGGCGGCCTGCGGCAACGCCTCGGCCGCGAGCAAGTGGACGACGTCTGTGAACCCCGCGGCGACGGACTGGCAACCCAGCCAGGGCAAATTGAAGATCGACGCGACCCCGCAGTTCTCGCTACTGGATTTCGAGGAGGGCTCGCAGATCTACGTGACCACCGAATGCCTCGGCTGGCACAGCCCCGGCTATGGAACTTTCCTGCCGGCCGCCGCCCAGATCTGGTCCAATGAGGCATCGACGGCGCTGCAATACGATTTCAAGTTCGACGCCGAGGTCTACCAGCTCCAATGGGGAATTCACCCGACCGAGAAATGGGCGTTCGGCGTGAACTTCAGCTACAGCGACTCGCACGCGCAGTTTCTCATGTCCGACATTCCGGTTGCGGAGACTGATTCAGAGTCGGTTACCGGCCGGGCCGGAATCCTCTATCAACTCACCCAGCAGTGGCGACTCGGGCTCGTGGTCGACTACGGTCGCTCCCGCAACGATAACGCCGCACTGGTCATGACAACACAGGGGCCCAAACCCGTGCAAGCCGACACCACGACCGACCAGTTCAGTTTCCGGCCGGGCGTGTGTTGGGAATACGCCAAGGATTCCTCCGTCTACCTCGACTACCAGATGCTTCTGCTATCTGACAGCGAGGCCGGCCATCTCGACCTTCACCGCTTCTCGGGCGGCGTCGATCATCAACTATTCAAAGGCATCTTCGTCCGCGCCGGCGCTATTGTCGATACAACGGGCCAATTCGGCTGGACCTGTGGCGGCGGGGTCTCACCCGCGCCTTGGATCTCCATCGATCTGGCCTACCAGCACGATTTCTTCCCCGAGTTGGTGCCGGAATTGGGCCACTCGCAGACGTTCGTATTCTCGGCGAGTTTCGCGTTCTAAGAACGCCGGTGACGCGGCGCGGTATCTCCACTGGAGATAACACATGCCTGCAAAGCCCACGCGTCGTTCGGTTCTGGCCGCCACCGGGGCGGCCATCGCCTTGTTTCACGCCGTGCCGCGGCATTGCCTGGGCGGGGCGAAGTTTGTCGCACCGAGCGAGAAGCTCAATATCGCCGGAATCGGCATCGGCGGGATGGGGGCGGGCAATCTCGCCAATTTGCGGTCGGAAAACATCGTCGCGCTCTGCGACGTCGATTTTGAATACGCAGTCAAGACGGCCAAACAATATCCGAATGCCAGGACGCACAAAGACTATCGCGTCATGCTCGAGCAGCAGAAGGATATCGACGCGGTGGTCATCGCCACGCCGGACCACACGCATGCGCTCATCGCCGCGGCGGCCATGCGGGCGGGCAAACATGTCTATTGCCAGAAGCCGCTGGCGCACAATGTGTACGAATCGCGCGTGCTTGGCAAGATCGCCAAAGAGACGGGCGTGGCGACGCAACTGGGAATCCAGGGGCATTCGACGGAATCCGTGCGGCAAATCTGCGAGTGGATCTGGGATGGGGCCATCGGCGAAGTGGCCGAGGTCGATGCGTTCTGCTCGCTGACCTATTACCCGTGGGGACACGCGTATTGGAGCAGCAAACTCGGCCGCAAGCCCGCCGAGACACCGCCCGTGCCGCCGACGCTCGATTGGGATATCTGGCTCGGCCCCGCGCCCGTCCGGCCCTATCACCCGACGTATCACCCGGGCACCTGGCGATCGTGGTGGGATTTCGGCTCGGGCATGATGGGCGACCGCGGAGCACACACGCTGGACCCGGTCTTCTGGGCGCTCAAACTCGGCATGCCCACCAGCGTCGAGGCCAGCAGCATCGATCTCAACAACGACACGCACCCGATCGCGGCCATCGTGACCTACCAATTCCCCGCGCGAGGTACTCTGCCGCCGGTGAAACTGACGTGGTACGACGGCTTGCGTTGCCCGCGCCCGTCCGAGTTGGAAGATGGCCGGCTTGTTGGCGACAAGGAAGGCGGCGCGGTCTTCAAAGGCACCAAGGGCAAGATCATGGGCGGCACCTACGGCAACGGGGCGAGGCTCATTCCCGAGACGAAGATGAAGGAATACAAGCGGCCAGCGCCGACGCTGCCGCGCGTGAAGGACACGCACGAGATGGACTGGGTCCGCGCCTGCAAAGGCGGCCCGGCGGCCGGCGCCAACTTCGAGTATGGAGCGGCGTTCAACGAGGTTTGCTGTCTGGGCAACGTCGCCAAGCGCGTGGATGGCCGGATTGAATATGACGCGGCCAATATGAAGATCACGAACAATGCGGATGCCAATAAGTGGCTGACGCGCGAGTATCGGGCGGGGTGGACGCTGTAGGACCATTCGGCGCCAGTAATCTGTAGGGTCCGCTTCAGCGGACGCGGGA
>JANYKD010000292.1 GCA_025361735.1 Phycisphaerales bacterium | reverse complement strand
CCAGGAAACCGCGGCCCAGTACAACACCACGCCCTTCACGGACCCTGCCCCCCTGCTCAGCCAGGTGAAGGCCGTGACCATCGCCACACCCACCGAGTCGCACCTGGCGGCCGCCCAGCCGTTCCTGGCCCGCGGCATCGCCTGCCTCATCGAGAAACCGATGGCCCGCAACGCGGCCGAGTGCCGCCAGATCGCCGACCTCGCCCACCAACACGCCGCCATCGTCCAGATCGGGCACATCGAGCGGTTCAACCCGATCGTCGTCGCCCTCCGCAAGCTCAACCTGGTCCCGCGCTATCTCGAGACCACACGCATCAGCCCGATGACCTTCCGCTCAATCGACGTCGGCGTGGTCCTGGACATGATGATCCACGACATCGACATCGTGCTGGCCCTCATCAACTCGCGCCCTGTCAAGGTCGACGCGATCGGCGCCGCCGTGCTCGGCTCGGCCGAGGATTCCTGCACCGCCCGCGTGAGCTTCGAGAACGGCGCTGTGGCCACGCTGACCGCCTCGCGCCTGGCGATGAAGACAGAACGCCGGCTGCGCCTGTTCACCGGCGATGCGTTCGTCTCGCTCGACTACGCGAAAAGGACGGCCGTTCTCATCAAGGCCCAGGACAACGTCCCCTTGCTGCGCGAAACGGCCGCCAAAGTGCGGTCCGGCGAGGTCGATCCCACAACACTGAACTACCCGCAGATGGTAAAGATGCATGAGTTGCAGGCCGATCCCACCGAACCGATCCGCGCCGAACTCGACGCGTTCATCCACGCCGTCCGCACCAACACCGCCCCGCTGATCCCGGCCGAGGCGGGCCTGGCCAATGTGACCCTGGCCGAACAGATCGTGGCGGCGATGAAAGCCTGACCCCGTCGTGCAGAGCGAGGCGAAGCCTCTCCGCGTTCCCGATCCGGTCCGACATTCGAATTCGCAGCGAAGCCGAACGCCCGAATGCAGCGATGTGTTAACCGCGAAACTCTGCCAACCACCACGAAGAAGAGAAGGCTTTCGATGAACCGCGGATGACGCGGATATCCCGGATAAGAGACGGTAATCAACCCCGTCTTCTCCTGATCCGTGTCCATCGAGGCGGTACTCCGCCGGGCATTATCGAGGCGTACTCGCCGGGCGGCTCGACTGTTCCGATTACCACCGGGCGGGGCTGTCTCCCGTTGGAGAACAGCGCCTTCGCTCGGCGCACATCCTTTGCCGACCTCCCTGTCCGTGAGCCCTTTTCCTGCCTGCAAGTCATTTTGGCGGGGGGTATTCCTGCTCCATGCCCGGACCCATCACGGTATCATATTCTTTGCCACGCAGCGTGTATGGGATCTTGAGAAATCGAAGGGCCGCACCGACCCGGGCTATGATCTCTCGCTTCTCGGAGTCCGAAAGTTGCTGTTGCTCGTGCGGACTATTCCACTGAAAGGGATCGAGTTCGACAAGGTATGTTTGGACACCGATCTCGCTATAAAACTCCATAGTCCGACCGCCGAATTCGTATATTACAGCTCCCATACGCCCGTCGGGCTTGTAGCGTACAATATACCCTGATTCAGCCATCGCATCGAAGCGACCGACTTTTGTGAACGTTTCATTCATAATAATCCTCAATGGACCAGCGAAACAGGGTCATTACCAGGGCCGCTTTCCCGTGTCATGCCCTTGACTCCTCTTTCTCATTTCAGTCCCGCGGCTGGTAATCTTCCCTCATACCCGGACCCATCAGGGCCTCGTACTCGCTACCCTCCAGCGTCTACGGAACCTTACGAAATCGAAGAGCCTCACCAACATGGGCTATGATCTTCTGCTTCTGGGTATCCGATATCTGCTCGTTTTCGTGCGGACATTCCCTAGCCATTCAACGAACCAGGCCCGCTGACGCCGGTACCGCCTGCGCCCGATTCTTGCGGACCCAACAGACACCGCAGACACAGCGATCATCGCGGCCGCAGGTGCCGGCAATGTCGTGGTATTTCAACGGCGTGATGGATGCGTCGACGAGTTTGCGCATATCGACAAACGCCGGGTCGGTCGTACTCGCATAAGCGCCGGCCGCGATCTGCCCCCAGCCTCCGGCGCTGGCGGGCAGCGGCGACATCAGGATCCGGCTCTCGGCCGGGTTGGCGACATTTACCAGTGCCGCATATGGCTGGCGGGCCAGGTCGACGCCGAAGCGCCTCTCGATGGACTGCCGCAGGGCCTTCTCGCCGGCGGCCAGCGCGGGCTGGTTTTCGATGCGGTTGAATGAGTAATCGCCGTAAAACTGGGCGTTGACGTCAAGCCAGTCGAAGATGCGCTGCAGGCTGTCGCGGTCCATGGCGATGCGTTTGACTTGTTGTTTGTCCGGGTGGCCGTCCAGCAGGAAACAGGCCAGCTTGCCGGCGTTGGCGAAGTAGTCATTCGGCTTGCTGGTCGCCGATTCGGCATTGCGCCTGGCGACGGTCACCTTGCCGTTGGCGATGAGCGATTCATACGCCACGCTGAACCCGGCCAGGCGGTCCTTCCCCAGCGGCGAGCCCGGCCGAAATGCGCCGGTGAGATCGATGCCGGCCTCGGTCTTCTCCAGACCGTGGCAGGAAATGCAGTAGCGGTCGAGCACGGGCTGCACGGTGCGGGCGAAACTGAATCCGCCGACATACTGCGGGCCGGCCGGCGGGGTGATCGGGTCGATCCGCTTCGCCATCGACTGCGCTGTCGGCGGCGCGGCGTAGCGCGACTCGTGGCAACCGACACACGAGGCCTTCTCGCCCGGCTGCAGATAGACGAGGCTGCGCATGGTCATCACCGCCATGCCGTTTTCGTCGAGCAACTGGAACTGCATGGGCGTGTCGGCCGGGGCCTCGAAGGCGACCGATCCGTCGTCGTTCACGGGCACCGTGCCCAGGATCTTCTTGACGATCTCGTTCTCGGCGTAGCTGCGCGTGGGAAAACTGCTGGTGGGCTGGCTGATGATCTCGTTGATGCGCATCCGCTTGATCGTGCCGCGCGGGATCGGTTGGTTACACTGGTAGACATCCTGAACATAGAACGTCCCGGTCTTCTGCGGCTGGTTGTGGACAATCGCTGACGGCAGCACGGGCGGCGCCGGCCGCGGACGAAGGGGAATCGGGTCGAAGCAGCCGATGGAGGCATCCTGGTAGATCAGTTCCCGGCCGCCGAGCGTGTCGATGAGATAGACGGCAAATTGCCCGCCGTGCTGATAGGTGCAGAGGAACAGGTCTTCGCTGATGGGCCAGGGCGTGGCGGCGCGGGCACGTCCGGCCGGGCAATCTTCCGCCAGCGGCTGCGGTGTTCGGGTGATTCCCTTCGGTACACTTGCCTCCGGGAACACCAGTTCCGGCGTCAGCCAGGTGAGCGGCTCGCCATCCTCCTGGCCCTTGTACGGATCGACGGTGATGAGCGTGCCCAGTGTCTGGCCATGGTGCGGCGCGGCCGTGGACACGACCTTCTGCGAATGGGGAATGGTCTGGGCTTCGCCGATCAGGCACGGCGAACGGGAGTTGTTTCCATAGTAATGCGCCGTCTGCGTGCCGTCGGGGCGAATCGTCCACAGGCTCTGGAAGATCGTGTCATGACGGTTGACATAATCCCAACGGGTGTAGACCAGCGAGCCGTCGGGCAGCACGCTCGGGCCCCACTCGTTGGATTCGTTGTAGGACAAGGGATAGATGCCGCTGCCGTCAAGCTGGCCGCGATAGAGCGTGTAGGATGGCACATACCGGCCGCCGTGGCAGCGGCCGAACTGCTGGCTCCGGGTCGAGATGAACGCCATGCCGCCATCGGGCAGATAGCAGGGATCCATGTCCTCGACGAAGACGGTTTCGCGGTCCTTCTGGCCGACCATCAGATCGTCGGCCGTCCCCGTGATCTGTCGCACCTGCCCGCTCTCGATACTCAATTCGTAGATGCGATAGCCACGGAGCCGATGGTCCAGTTTCGGATCGTGGTGATCGGCAAACGCAAAGAGCACGCGCCTGCCGTCGTACGAAAGATCCGGATGCAGAACCCCGCCGATCGGGAGCTTGCCCTGCAGCAGGAGTGTTTCCGTGGGATTGGTCTTCCAGGAACTGAGTACGACCAGCCCGGGCGCCGCCTTGCTGTGCCGGCCGAGGTATTGGTCGCACATGTGCTCGGGCAGCTCGCCGGAGCGCTTGTTGATGAGCAGGCGATCGAAGTCCAGCAGCGGATGCGAGAGGATGATCTGTCGGCGCAGCTCACAGGCGGCCACATAAAGAGCTTCGCCATTTGCCCCGCTCTTGCGGGCACTGTCCAACTGCCTGGTCAACGCGTCCAATTGCGTTGCCAGCTCGGGGCGAGCCGCACTGCGCTGCACGAATTCCAGCGTCTTGCCGGCCAGGTCCAGGCGCGGTTGCACATGCTGGATATAGAAAAGATCGCGGACGTTCTGGAGATCGCCAATGGACTTGCACGATGCGGCCAGTTTCTTCGCGGCCTCTCGCTGCGGCGCGGCACACGCGGCCGCATATCGCGATGCGAGTTCGGCGTAGCCATCCACTTTGACAGTCGCCCGCCAGATTCCCGCGAGTTCCTCGATCCGCATCTCGCGAATGAAGGATGACTGCGGAAATGCGGCCATGATCGTCTGCCAGAACACATCCCGGGCGGCCACCGACTTGGTCTGCTGCTCCGCGGCGGACTGGCAGTCGATCCACACGCGGGTCTCACGCTTTTCGCGGTGGACAGCACAGACCTGCGCCTGCAGCCAGATCGCCTGACCATCCAGATCGATGACCCATTCCCCATCGCGAGCCAGCACGCCGGCCGCGAACGTGTTGGCGCCGTGCTTGATCGGCACCCAGCTGGCCTGCGCGCTGTTGCGAGTCGTCCCCGCAAGGGCTCGTGCCTTGGTCAGATCCAGCGCCTTGGCGTTGCCCTGGGCGTCGATGAGCTGCGGATTGGCGACGAACGATTCACACCGGCCGGCCGATCCGAAATAGATGTGCTTCAGGCCCGCGACGCGCACCTTGATGGGCTGGGGTTTGTCTTCGCTCGTCAGGTCGAGCTTGAACGCCACGAACGCCTTGATGGCGACGTCCGCGTTCTTCTGCCGGTCCAGTCGCTCCTGGGCCTCCGCATCCTGCCGCGCAATGTTCTCGCGCGAGGCGATGACCGTCTCGACCCACGTCGGTTTTCGGGACAGCCACGCCGGTTCGGCGGCATTACAGAAACCGGGGACCAGCAACCCAATCGTGGCAAGGGCAAGGACTCGGATGTAACGCATCGTCATGTCGCTCCACTCCTGGCGGCGACGCGGACACGGCCGCATCACCTGCCATGAATACCGTCGCCAGGACGTTGCGCTGGCGACCTTTCCTGCATAAGTTCAGCGGCCACATCCCACTTCGAGCGAAACCGCGTTGCGATCGTGGGCATGGATTCGAGCCCATCGATGAGCGGTATTGGGTGAATCTCGGCGGCGCGCAACGCTTTTGTCGGATGTTGGCAGTCGGCCTGTCTATGATGTAGGTGCGGCGTAGATCGCCACGCATTGACGCGAGTGTTTTACAAGTTCAGGAGACCATCATGGGAAGCGAAGACATTACGGCCGGGAAGATCAAGCAGATCAAGGGCCAGGCGAACGACACCATCGGTGCCATCACCGGCAACAAGACCCAACAGGTCAAAGGCAAGATTCAGAAGACCGTCGGGAAGATCCAGGAATCCATCGGCAAAGCAACATCCAAGAAATAGGCTCCCGGCCGCAGAATGGCTCGTTAAGCCCCACGCACCTGCGAGCGATGGGACCAGGTCCGGTTGCGCTGGTAGCCCGAATCGGCTCAAAGGAGTCCATATGCCCATACAATTCAATGAGGATCAGGGCGGGAACGTGCTTGCGGTGCATGTCAGCGGGAAGCTGACCAGGCTGGATTACGAACGATTTGTGCCCGCTTTCGACCGGCTTGTCCGCAAGCGCGGGGCCTTGCGCGTGCTGTTCGATATGACCGGCTTCAAGGGCTGGCACGCCAACGCGTTGTGGGAGGAAATCAAGTTCAATATCGAGCACTTCTCCGACATCGAACGGCTGGCGATGGTCGGGGAGAGCAAATGGCAACAGGAAATGGCCACCGTCTGCAAGCCCTTCACGAAAGCCAGGATCCGGTACTTCGATCACGCCGACGCCGCTGAAGCGTGGAAGTGGTTGGGCGAAGCCGCCGCTCCGTGCCTGGCCGGCTGCGCGTCATAGGACGGGTTCTCGTCGGAATATTGCCTCGCTCGTCGCAGGTTCCGGATTAGGCGCCGTAAAACAACCACTGTGGCAAATCACCTTCGGCGTACTCCCTCGCCCGGTAGTCCGGGAGAGGGCAGGGGTGAGGGTCTGCGGCTTGTATCTTTACGGCGTTGATTCATTGACTCTCCCATAGGATCGGCAAAGAAACAACGGTCGCGTTTCTCTTTTGGGGTGCCACGCTACGCCGCAAACTGTCTTGGCCTTGAAAGCGCACAATTCCTCTGATTTCCCAGCGTTTTGCGCCACTTTTTTCGCGCTGAAACTAAAATCGCATAATGATGCGATTGTTCGGCCAAAATCACTGTTTTCGGC
>JANYKD010000251.1 GCA_025361735.1 Phycisphaerales bacterium | reverse complement strand
GTTACTTCTTCCCGGACTTTTATGACCCGCCGACAATTGATCCATACGGTCGCCATGACTCCCGCACTCCTTACACTCACAGCGCAGATCCGGGCACAGGACAAGCCGGCCATCAAGATCGAGCGGGCCGAGGTGTTTCCGGCGCTCTATCCGATGGCCGGATATTTCAAGTTTTTCACCGGCGCCCACAACGCGGCCGGTCGGCCGGCGGCGTTCCTCAAACTAACCGCGTCGGACGGAACGATCGCCTGGGGCCAGGCCGTTCCCATTGCCAAGTGGTCGTATGAGACGCTGGAGACTTCGTACACGGTTCTGCGCGACTACTTCGCTCCCGCGATCATCGGCAAGGATCCGCACGATCTCCCCGCCATCCACGCGGCCATGGACTACGAGATCGCACCGTCTTTCTCCACGGGCATGCCCATCACCCGGGCGGCCGTCGACCTCGCGGTCTGGGATCTGCTTGGGCGGATTCACAAGAAGAACATCGCTGAGTTGTGGAACCTCAAGCCGGTGAGCCAGTTGACACTCTCCTGGACGCTCAATCCGCGCAAGCTGGACGAGGTTGAAGAGCTGATCGAAGCCGGGCGCACGCGCGGCTACCGGCATTTCAACATCAAGGTCGCTCCCGATCCCGCGTTTGACGTGCAACTGACAAAACTCGTTCGCAAACTGGTCCCCGACACGTTTCTCTGGGCCGACGGCAATACCGGCTACGAGCCGGCCACCGCGCTCGAGGCCGCTCCGAAGCTCCGCGATGCCGGCGCCGACGTGCTTGAATCACCCCTCAAACCCAACCGTATCTCCGGCTATCAGCAACTGGTGAAGCAGGGGGCTCTGCCCATTCTCATGGACGAAGGTCTGGTGAGCCCGGTCGAGCTCGAGGAGTTCATCAAACTCAACATGCTCAACGGCATCGCCGCCAAGCCGAGCCGCTGCGGCGGGCTGTCGTCGAACAAAAAGCAGATCGAACTGTGTCTCCAGAACAAGCTCATGTGGCTCGGCTCCGGCCTGACCGATCCGGACGTCTCCTTGGCCGCCAGCCTGATTCTCTACGGCGCCTTTGGCCAGACCAAGCCGTGCGCGCTCAACGGTCCGCAGTTTCTCGTCGGCGACGTCCTGAAAACCCCGCTGAAGATTGCCGACGGCAAGATCGAAGTGCCGACCGGGCCGGGGCTCGGCGTCGAGGTTGACGAGGACAAGGTGAAAGCGCTGCGGCCAAAGAATATGTGAACTATTCCTCTCCATTTCCGCCCGCGCCCATGGTCACCGGTATCGCCCGCAACGGTTTGTCAACGTCAGTTGCGGGCTTGCTCTTGCGGCTGGCGAGCAGGTCTGACAAACTCTGCATATACAGGTAAATCGCTGGCGTGATGTAGACCGTGATGAACTGGCTCACGATCGCGCCGCCCACGAGCGCCATGCCCCGCGGGCGGCGGTCTTCACCGTCATCGCGTCAATCGGCCAGGGTCAAATGGTTTGGGCGATCCATGCCGGGAACCATGGCCGGGCCGCCCGATCGATTGTTAAGACGGTACGAAGAATAAGTTGTGATCTGGTTAGCCTGACGCTACAGTGTGCTCGGCACGGAGGTTACGGTGAGCGACACGCTGCGCGATATTCTCGTCACGATCCGGTTTTATGGGATTTGGCTCGCGGTCGCACTCGTGATCGCCACTGCTCATCAACTCAACAGCAATTCCAATCCGCTGAACAATCGCGAGGTGTTTGAAGCGTTGGATCCGGGGCTGTTTCAACGGGCAGTGCTCGCGAGTTCGGTCGACGGCTCGGATGCCGCTCCGCTCTCGTCCGTTAACTGAAAACATCACACTTTAAACACGTTTCCTGCCAGACCGCCCGAAACAACCGGTGGCGCCGGTGGCGTGGGCTGTTGCTGAACAAAGGGGACCGGTCCGATCACCAGCGCCGTGTACTTGAACAGCCTGGCCGCGGGGTCTTTCCAGGCCTCCGGCGACAGTCCCATCTTCTCGCTGCAAAGGCGGGTCAGGAGTTGTTCGCGGCTCCAGCCCGTTTCGCGCCCGACCTGCGGCAGAAAAGTTCCCGTGCGTCCCTGGTGTGTCAGGAATATACCATGTTCCAGCGGCTCGAAATCCAGCGTGTTGGCGGCCGGCATCAGCGGCGAGAGCACGCTCACTTCCAGATCGAGCCGGGGAAGTTCCTGGAGCGTGATCGGATTGTTGACAAAACGTGGGTCACCAAGGGCGGAGATGGCTGACTCGTGGATGCCGACGATCAGCGGATCGGCCGACTGAATGCGTCCGATGCACCCGCGCAGCCGATGGAAAGCCGCATCATGCAGGGTGACAAAGCAGCCGCAGACGCTGTTGAGCACGGGATCATTCACCTGCGGCGCCTGGGTTCGTATTCCGCGGAGCGCGTTGACAATCGCCGAGCGGGCAAGATCGAGCAGGAACCGCTGTTGTCCGGGCGTGAGGTCCATGCGGCAATCATACCCAGATTCGGCCGGCGCGGAAGTTGACCGACAGGCGCGTGTTGCCTGGCTGATAGACGTTGTGCCCGCCATCGCATGGACAGTGCCATGATCCACGGTAGCATGCGGGCAATAAGGAGACAGACCATGCTCCGAGAGTTCACGGTTGACAATTACAAGTCACTCATCAACGTGACGTTTAAGCCCCAGGCGATGAACCTGCTGCTGGGTCTGAACAACGCGGGCAAGACCACGCTATGTCAGGCGCTGAAGTTTGCCTCGATGACGACCCAGTGGTCGCTGGACCAATGTGCGGATCATGTGGCCGGCGGGCGGGTCGGCATCACCAACTATTTCTTCGCCAAGCCCACGGTTGGCTTCACGATCAAGGCCGATGTGCCTTTTGAAGGGCAATCGCTCGCGTTTGAATATCAGTTGACCCTATCGGCTCCGATTTCGCCCACGCCCAATGCGACCCTGGAAGTGGAAACGGAAAGACTCTCGGTTACGGGGGAGACGTTCAATGGCGTGACATTGCTGGAAAACACGCGGGGCGGTGTCAGCCTGCTGCACGAAGGCGATTTTGTGCATCGGAATCAATCCACTCAGATGCAGACAACGGTGCCCCGCGATGCCACCATGCTCAATCGTCTCTATGAACTCGACACCAATCCGCGGACCAACGCCTTCAAGAAGTACCTGGCCTCCTGGCAATACTACTCTCTGTCGTCCGACGCGGTTCGCGGCTCGCTGCACCGGCCCAACGAGGCCTCGCTGAACCCGGATGGCAGCAACCTCGCTTCGGTGATCTACCGGCTCAAGACCATTGATGAGCGCAGTTACCGGAAGCTTTTGGAACATGTGCGCAGGATCGAACCGGCGATTGACGTGATCAATTTCCATGTGGCTTCCGAGAACAACGTATTCATGTTCTTCGAGGATGCGCAGGGCCATCGCCTTCCGGCCGCCAACGCATCGGCCGGCACCTTGCGCTTCCTGGCGCTCGTCTACGTTCTGCTCGTGCAGCCATCATTGAAACTCGACCCGCTCATCATCATTGAGGAGCCCGAGAACGGCGTCTACGTGGGGTACTTCAAAGACGTGCTGGCACTGGCCGGCCAGGGCTCAGGCAGGCCGCAGATCATCTTCACGACGCATTCGCCCTATTTCATCGACCTGTTCGACACCCGTCTGGACAGCTTGTTCTTCATTCGACGGTCCAGGGAGAACTCCGTGCTGACGCAGCCCGATGCGACGAAGGTTCGGGCGAGACTCGCTGATTTTCCGCTTGGCGAACAGCATTTCCGGGAGATGCTCGGATGAAAATCGGCTACTACGTGCAGGGCGCGATGGATGTGGCGTTCGTCTGGGGCCTGGTCAAGCGCTGGTGTCCGCGCGCGGAACTGGCCGAACCCGTCATGCGCGGGTCCTCCAGAGAGACCTTCGCGCGGGAACTCCGCAAGGCGCTGCTCGACCTGCGCGACGCCAAAGGGTGCGACATTCTTGTCGTACTGACCGACTCCGACGCCAACTCCTGGCGCGACGTGAAGCGACGGGAAAGCGACAGAGTCCCGGATGCCTGCCGGCATCTGTGCGTCTTTGGCGTGGCCGAGCGCAATATCGAGTGCTGGCTCTCGATCGACCGGCAACAACTCGCGGCCCAATTCGCCTGCGGGCCGGACGAAATACCGGCCAATGATCCCTCGGCGTTCGTCAAACGGCGATTCGGCATGGGCGAGCGCGATGAACAGCGGCACGCCGCCAAGGAACGAGTGCGCGATTTTGTCGCCACCGCGGATCTGAAGGCGTGGATCGGCCGCTCCGATTCGTTCGCCGACTTCTACGAGGAAGCCAGGCGCCTGGCCGTCCAGGTGAGTTGCGACATGGCCAACGAGAGAGATGCGGTCTGAGATTTGGAATCTGAAATTTTAAATTTCAAATCTCAAATCTCAAGTCTCAAATCTCAAATTTGAAATCTGAAATCTGAAATTTCAAATTCCAAATTTGAAGTTCCCCTTCCACGCTCGCGATATAATCACCTGATATGCCGCTTCCAGTCCTGTCCGACAAAGACAAACTCCTCTCCGTCAAACGGGTGCTCTCGAAGCACACCGCGCCGGCCGCCCCCGAGCTGATTCGCACGCATGACAACGGCGACATCGAGTGCCTCGCCTGCGGCCACACCTGCCTCGTCAAGCCCGGCCGCGATGGCGTCTGCCGTGTTCGCTTCAACGACAACGGCACGCTCCGCGTCCCCTTTGGCTACGTGGCCGGGATCAACTGCGACCCCATCGAGAAGAAGCCCTTCTATCACCTGCTCTCCGGCTCCGACTGCATGACATTCGGCATGCTCGGCTGCGACTACCATTGCGGCTACTGTCAGAACTGGGTCACCTCGCAGATGCTCCGCGACGCCGACGCCTCTGCAAACGCCACCCTGGTCACGCCCGAGCAGATCATCGCCGCCGCGATCCAGCACAAGGCGCCGGTCATCGCCAGCTCCTACAACGAGCCGCTCATCACCGCGGAGTGGTCGGCCGCCATCTTCAAGGTCGCCCGCCAGAATGGCCTTCGCTGCGCCTTTATCTCCAACGGCAATGCCACCCCGCAGGCGCTCGACTTCATCCGTCCATTTCTCGACGGCTACAAGATCGACCTCAAGAGCTTCGACGATAAACACTACCGCCAGCTCGGCGGCGTCCTCGACCATGTGCTCAGCACCATTCGCATGGTCAAGGAGCGCGGCCTGTGGCTCGAGATCGTCACGCTGCTGGTCCCGGGTTTCAACGACAATCGCGACGAACTCCGGCGCATGACCGACTTCATCGCCTCCGTCGACCCGTTCATTCCCTGGCACGTCACGGCGTTCCATCCCGACTACAAGATGACCGACGGCTATCGTCGCACGACCAGTGCCGACTTGCTCAAGGCCGTGGAGATCGCCCGCTCCGCCGGCCTGAAGTACATCTATCCCGGCAATCTCCCCGGCCAGGTCGGCGATTACGAGAACACCCGGTGCCACCACTGTGGCGCCCTGCTCGTCTCCCGCCACGGCTTCCTCGTTCAGCAGACCCGCATGAATGCCGACGGCCTCTGCCCCGACTGCAAACGCCCCGTCCCCGGCATCTGGGGCGTTCCCTCCGGCCACCGCGACGGCATGATCCGTCGTATCACTTGAGTGCCGGTCGTCGGTGATCAGTAATCGGTGATCCGGTGATCGGTGGCCGATTGCGGTGGCCGGCGGAAATCGAAATCTGAAATCTGAATTGTCAAATTTCAAATCTCAAATCCCCAATGTTGCCACATGCCACCGATCACCGATCACCTCGGTCTCGCGCCTCAACTTCCACCCCTTCCCGCTGTACACTGCTTAGCACCATGTGGGTGAATCGTTCGTCCCGCTGGCAGGAGTATGCAGTTGTCCAAGACTTCGGGTCTGAAAAAGTGGGTGAAGTTCGCCCTTCGATGGGGAATCGCCGTCGCTGGTATCTGGTGGGTCTTTGCGCAGATGACGCTGCGCGACCACGTCCTCATCCTTGATGCTGCGAACCGCCCCGTCATTGCTGCTCTGGCGGCCAAGGCCTTCGAGTCGTCGCCCAATTTCGAGATCTACGATCCCTCGACCGGCCAGCGCCGCGTTGTGCCACGCAAGGAAGTGGTCAACGCCCCCGAGAAGGCAAATACTTGGCTGACGTGGCGGACGCCCCAGGGTACAGCGACAGGCAGGTTACTGGCGCTCGATCTCTCGGAAAACCTGCGCACGATCAATGCCTTCCTCGTCGATGACCCCGATTCCCGCGAGGGCGAGTGGCTGAGGCCCTCCGAACTCGCGCAGCCCTACACGCTTCACGTCCCGCATCCGCGCGTCGAGGTGGGGATTATCAGCCTGATCTCGCTGGCCGATCCGACGCTGCTCCTGTTCTGCGTGTTGATCTTCCCGATCAACTACATCATCACCAGTTTCCGTTGGCAGGAACTGCTTAAGGCCGTGAACATCGATCTCGGCGCCGGACGCGTGTTTGTGCTCAATATGGTCGGTTCTTTCTACAACACCTTCATCCCCGGCACGACGGGAGGCGATTTCCTTAAGGCCTACTACGCCAGCAAGCACACCACCCATCGCGCCCATGCCGTCATGAGTGTTGTCGTGGACCGGCTCATTGGCCTGGTCGCGCTCATCATCCTCGGCGGGGTGCTTTCCGCCTGGCAATATTTCCACACCGATCCGGCCAACATCGCCATCCGCCAGGCGTGTGGCCGCGTCGCCGCCGGATCGGGCGTGCTGGTGATCATGGCGATTGTCGGTGTCGAACTTCTCGTCCATCCCGCACTAAGCCGCATCAGCGGCATGGCATTCGTGCTGCGTCGTCTGCCCATGCAACGAATGGTGCAGACCATCGTCGGCGTATTGACGACCTACCGCAGCCGCTGGAGGCTCGTCCTGGGAATGCTTGTGCTGACCTTTCCCGTTCATATCACCACCGTGATCTCGGCCATGCTGGCCGGCAAGGCCTTCGGCCTGCCGCTGCCGGCGCTCTACTATTTCGTCTGCGTCCCCGTGATCGTGCTGGTTGGTGCCGTGCCGGTTTCGCCCCAGGGCGCCGGCGTCATGGAGTTCTTCGCCATCGCGCTCACGCGCCAATATGGTGTGACTGTCTCCCAGGCGTTTGCGCTGACCATGTCCATCCGCTTCGTGCAGATCCTCTGGAACCTGGCCGGCGGCATCTTCGTCTTCCGCGGCGGCTACCACGCTCCGACTGAGCAAGAGGAGAAGGAGTTGGAGGGCGACGCGGAAGTAGTCGGTAATCAGTAATCAGTAATCGGTAATCAGTAATCGGTAATCAGTGATCAGTACCCAACTACCGAGTGCTGATGACCGATCACCGATCACTGCTCACCCTCCCGCCGGCGGTTCCTGCGGTGGCTGCTGTTGCGGGGGCGGTTGTTGTCGCATCTGCTGCATCCGCTGATGATAACGCTGCAACGCCGTCGCCAGGGCATCGATCGTCCGAGGCATCTGCGCGGCCGCCATGTAGATGCGGGCCGACACGGCGCTGGTCGGGAAGAAATTCGTGATGAAGTCCATGAAGAACTCGGCCGGCGTATGACCGACCATCACGGCGTTGGAATACACGCCGCTCATCATGTCATCGGGCAGCTTGAATTCCTCGTAGATCTCCTGAATTGTCGGCCGGCGGTCGGTGTTGGGCTTGGGCAGCGTCGGTGGCGGTCCGAAACGCTGCTCGAACCGCGACAGGTTCTCCCGCAAGGCGCCGACGAATTGTTCCATGACTGCCGGTGTCAGGATCACCCGCGCCGCCACATTAAACGGCCGTGACAGTGCCTGCATGAAATCCAGCACAAACTCATTCGGGCTGTCCAGCACGAGCACGCCCGTCGACAGCACGCCCTTGCCCACCTTCTCCGGCACACGGGCGGCCACCGGTTGATGCCGGTATTCCTGGCTGAACGTGCCCGTGTCCTTATTGAATTGAGGCCCCGGGCCGCCCGGAGGATTCCCCGGCCCGGCTCCGCCCCCACCCTGATTGTTATTATCAATAGTCATGCCGTCTACCCTACCATGCCAAGATGCGTTGGCAATGGGGCAGGGGAGTCAGGAAGTCGCACGAAGAGGAAGGCGGTGCGGATTCGACGCCCTTGCCGCAGCCGGATGTGGGCACCAGAGTGCAACCGGATGGGAAACCCTGGCCGGCTACTTCGCGTGCGGATTCATCATGTATGGAATCTGGGCGTACTCACTCGTTCCCATTTGCACACTGGTTCCCGGTTCGGTGGCCGCGCGGGTGAACACGCCGCGGTCCACAAAATCGCAATGGCCATCCGCATACAACACATTGCCCCGATTGGAGCCATGGCGATTGCTTAGCAGTTCGCCCTTGAACTGCCTCAGTTCCGCAACTTCAAAGCTGCCCTTGTCGATGTACGCGGAGCTCTCCTCAATGGCCAGGATCTTGTCGGACGGCCGGACAATGGTCATCCTGGGGGGCTTCATATCCCAATGCGACCAATGCGTGAAGACCGTATCGTTCAGAGCGTAGCTGTAGGGATAGTCGGGAGTGAAGGTGTGCCGGCCACGCTGCCTGGGGTCATCGGAAGGGCAGAGGAGGATCTTGTAGGTCGTGCTCTTGCTGAGGTATTTCTTGATCAGGCTCCCGTCGAACGCGTCCAGGCTATACCAGGCAACCCAGGCTCAATTGTTGCCGATGCCGCCGCACGCGGGGTCGTGCCCCGCACACGGGAGAAAACCCTTGGCGTCGGCGTGGTATTGAAGGAACACCATGCCCATCTGATGCATGTTGGAGGCACATACCGTGCGGGCCGCCGCCTCTTTGGCGCGTCGGAGGACCGGCAGGAGAATGGAGATCAGCAGGGCGATGATCCCGATGACCACCAGCAACTCGACCAGCGTGAATGCCTTGCGTTCGTACGACATGCCAACCTCCGCAAACAACAGGGCCGGACGGCCGAACCAAGAAGTGCAGTCCAAAGCTTATCCACGCGGCGGATTGAAGGCAATCACGAAGTTGTCGCCGTGCCGGTCGATGGGGGGCACAGGCATCCGAGTGGAAGCGACCTCCTCGTCGCTTGCTTGACGTCCACGCAGCGATGACGCCGTAGCGATGCCCAGGCACAGCCTGCGCCGCGTCATGGCGCAAAACGCCTGTCCGTCTTGTCGGTACAACATGATACGAGGATCCCGACATCAGTGTCTGGATCCAGGAACATCTCGCAAACTCAGAGGATGGTGCATCCATGACACGAAGGCTTCTTCTTTCGCTCTCGCTGCTTATTGTGATGGTCTCCGCGAATGCGGCCCAACCGCCGGTCGCGCCGGCGGGGCTGCGGTTGGCGGCCATCTTCACCGACAACATGGTCCTCCAGCGCGATATCGCTCTGCCCGTCTGGGGCTGGGCCGATGCCGGGGAGAAGGTGACTGTCACCATCGGTGAACAGAAGGCCGAGGCGACGGCCGGGCAGGATGGCCGCTGGACCGTGAAACTTCAGCCGCTCTCCGTCGGCGGGCCGCTGGAAATGAGCGTCGCCGGCAAGACCACGCTCAAGCGAAGTAACATCCTCGTCGGCGATGTCTGGGTCTGCTCCGGGCAGTCGAACATGGGTATGAACGTCAAGGGGAGTCTCAACTCCGACCAGGAAATCGCCAGCGCCAAGTTCCCGAAGATCCGGCTGTACACAGTGGATCATTTGCCCGCGGACAAGGCGCTGGCCGACACCAAGGGCCAGTGGGTCGAATGCAGCCCGGAGACCGTTGGCGGGTTCTCGGCGGCCGGCTATTTCTTCGGCCGCGACATCCACAAGGCCCTTGACGTCCCCGTCGGCCTCATCAACACCTCCTGGGGTGGAACCATCATCGAAGCCTGGATCAGCCCCGCGACGATGGCCAAGGACGCAGACGCTCAAGTTCTCGCCGACAAGGATCAGAAGGGCGCCGATGCGTATCCCAAGGCCCTGGAGAACTGGCAGAAGAACAAGGATGCGCTGACGGCCAAGTGGAAGGCCGATGTTGAGAAGGCCAAGGCTGCCGGCAAGCAGCCGCCGCGTGCCCCGCAGGCCCCGACCGACCCGGCCAAGAACCCCAATCGCGTTGCCGTCCTCTACAACGGCATGGTCGCCCCGATCGTGCCCTTCGCCATCCGCGGCGCCATCTGGTATCAGGGTGAATCCAATGCCGGCCGATCGTACCAGTATCGCCGCCTGATGACCTCGCTGGTCAGCGATTGGCGGACCCAGTGGAACCAGGGCGATTTCCCCTTCTTCTGGGTTCAGCTCCCCAACTACATGGCCAGGGCGGCCGAGCCGTCCAACAGCGGTTGGGCCGAGCTTCGCGAGGCCCAGGCGATGGCACTGTCACTGCCCAAGACGGGCATGGCCGTCACCATCGACGTTGGCGAAGCCGACAACATCCATCCCAGGAACAAGCAGGAAGTCGGCCGTCGTCTGGCCTTGTCCGCACTCAATGTGGCCTACGGCAAAGCCGGCGAGCGCAGCGGCCCGCTCTTTGACTCGGTCAAGATCGATGGCGAGAAGGCCCGGATCAAGTTCAAGCAGCTCGGCGGCGGCCTGGTCGTCAAGGGCGACAAGCTCACGGGTTTTGCCGTTGCCGGCGAGGACAAGAAGTTCGTCTGGGCGGACGCGAGCGTTGATGGCGATAGCGTGATCGTCTCGAGCAAGCAGGTCGCCAAGCCCGTGGCCGTGCGCTATGCCTGGGCCGACAATCCCGACTGCAACCTGTTCAGCAAGGAAGGCGTTCCCGCGTCGCCGTTCCGCACGGACGATTGGCCGGGCGTCACGATCGACAAGAAGTAGCCAGGCAAGGGCGGCGTCGCCGCCGGCTCCGCAGCCAAGGCCCCACGGGAACGACAGAGGTTCTGTTGCTCCCGCGGGGCTTTTTGTTGCGCTATCCTGGCGGTCCGGAGCCGGCACTTGGATACATGGTATCTTATTTGAGGCACAAAAAGAAAACCCACCCCGCGATGGGGTGGGTTTGTTTGCTGATGATGTCGAGCGGTTTACCGCTTGGAGAACTGGAACTTACGACGGGCGCCGCGCTGGCCGTATTTCTTGCGTTCCTTCATGCGCGAGTCGCGTGTGAGGAATCCGCCGATACGCAGGGCGTCGAGCGTTGTCGGGTCGTATTTCATGAGGGCGCGGGCCAGGCCCATGATCAGGGCGCCGCTCTGCCCGGTCGCGCCACCGCCGTCGGTGTTCACCCAGATATCGAGCTTGCCACCGGTGTTGGTGACTTCCAGCGGGCCGAAGATCGCCTTGCGATCGCGCTCGTTGGTGAAGTAATCGTTGATGGTCCGGCCGTTGATTTCGATCTTCCCCGTTCCGGGCGCGATGCGAACGCGGCTGACCGAACTCTTGCGGCGGCCGGTGCCCCAGATATAGGTCTTCTTTTTCGCGGGGGTCTCGACAGTGGGGAGCGTTTCAGTGGTCATGTTGTTTTCAAGTCCGTTGGCTTGGCGTTGGAGTTGTTACGAAAACTTCAGTTCCTTGGGCATCTGAGCCTGGTGGGGATGCGTGCCTCCGCGATACACCTTGAGCTTGGCGAGGAACTTGCGGCCGAGGCGGCTCTTGGGGAGCATGCGACGGACGGTCACCTCGACAACCTTTTCGGGCCGGCGAACGATCATTTCCTTGTACGGCCAGAGTTTCTGACCGGACGGATATTCCGTGTAGGTCTGGTAGGCCAGAACTTCGGCCTTGCGTCCCGTCACCCGGACCTTGTCGGCATTGAGCACGATGACGAAGTCACCGGTGTCAACATGCGGGGTGTAGGTGGGCTTGTGCTTGCCCTGTAGAATCAGGGCGATCTTGGCGGCGAGCCGGCCGAGAACCAGCCCGGTTGCGTCGACAACATGCCATTCGGGCTTAAGTTCGCCCGTCTTGGACAGATAGGTGCTCATGTCGAATCCTTCAAACGAAAAAAACACACAGACAATCACGCGAAGGCCGGAGGCTCGTCCGCGAAGAATCGGGCATGTTATCGGCGAAGGGTGCAATGTCAAGGCGTGTTGTTCGCAGTTTGTGGGTGCATCGGGGCAATCGCAGCAGTTTTCGTGCCATGGCTGGGGTTTCTTCCACGAGTATTCCCGGCGGTGAGCGATCAGTAGCGCGCTGACTGGGCCGTGTTTGTGGATGGCGGACGGGCCGGGGCGGCGGGGATGAGGTGCGGGAGCGCGGTGGGGTTGTCCCGGGGCAGGAGATGGCGGCAGGTGCAGAGGATGGGCGAGAAACGATGGTCGTTGCCGGCCTGGTCGTAGAGGTGAAGGAACCAGAGCAGGGAGGTGCAGTCGGAGAGGATCTTGTAGTAGGGGGAGTCACTGGGAGCGGGAACAGGGAATGAAGGGTAGTCGGTGAGCGGGGGCGAATAGTGATAGTGATTGGCGAGCTGGACGAACTCTTCTTTGCTGATGCGCTGGTGGATGTTGAGGTTGCGGATGTCGTATTCTTCGGAGTCGTCGGAATCGTCGCAGTCGTCGCAGTCGTCGGAATCTTCGCGATCCTCTGAGTCTTCGTTGTCATTGCAGTCGGACTCGGCGGCGGGCGGAGTGGCATCGGAGGCGAAGCGGTCGCGGAGGTGGGCGAGGCGGAGGAGATTGGAGAGGCGGTGAACGGCCGTGGCGGATTCGGGCGGGTTTGGGCCGGCAAGTGTGGCGGAAGCGAGCGTGGCGGCGGAGGCGAGGTGGAAATCGGCCTGCAAACGGAGGGTACTGCGGACGCTGGCGAGAGCGCGGGCGAAGGTTGGCCGGCGGAGCCAGCGGCGGAGGACGGCCGGCGAGGGCCATTGGTCGGGCGGGAGTCCGCCGGGGTGGGTGCGGAAGGCGCGGAGAAAAGTCGTCTGGGCGTTGGAGGTTCCGGGGATTCGCGGCATAAGTGTCTCCTTTCCAATAAGTTACAGCGTATCAAGTTGATTCAGTTGAGCGAAAAAACAAGGTCCAAAGGGGAGACTGTAGCTCAACCGCAGAAGACGGGGTGGAATGTCCGATAATAGAGCAGGCAAGCGAAGGAGCGCGACCATGGCAAGAAAGGATGCCTGCGACG
>JANYKD010000235.1 GCA_025361735.1 Phycisphaerales bacterium | reverse complement strand
CGGCGCCATTGGGATCACGTGTGCCGGCAACAATGCTGAAGCGGGCGGTGGTGGCGGCGTCGGTTCGCGACGGCGCTGGGACATTCTTAAACTTAAACTCACCCGTGGCATTCTCGTTGCGTTCGGTAGTGGCCTTGACCTCCGCTCGCGAGGCGATCGCGATGAGCACAAGCAGTGTCGAGGCAATGAGATGGTGAAACGATCGGTTCATTGAGAGCTCCTTGGGTAGCCGATACGTGGAATTATCCTAAAGTAACACATAAGCACGTCCGCAGTTGCAGCACGGAATTTGTATTTGTCCATTTCTTTCCACATGAAAATATGGGAACCGCATGGAGACTTGACCGAAAGATAATAGACGCCTCGGCAAGCCGTACCGGCACTGACGGAACCCGGTTGCGTTCTTCGTGTCGGATTCAACGTGGTTGAATCGGAAATGCGTTCACATTAGAGTGAACGAGGCCGGTGTTTGCTCGCCCGCATCGGCCAGGATAACTGGTTGCCCAACGGGAAGATGCATGATTCCCCTGGCTGATTTCGTATGACGGTTGCAGAAACTGGACCTTGAGGTCATCAATCTCTTGGGATCCAGGCTGGTAGAAAGGATCACACTCCATGGCAGAGGTTGCTTTGGCAATGGGCCACGGCCCGGCGGACGGGGACAGGCGAATCGAGGAGTTCATCTACGATGACCGAACCGTCCGTATGTTCCTGACGGCCATGCTGACGTGGGGAATCGTGGCGTTCCTGGTCGGCTTGATCGTCGCGCTTCAGCTCCCGTTCCCATTCTTCAACCTGGGCAACGAGTTCACGTCGTTTGGCCGGCTGCGGCCGCTGCACACCAACGCCGCGATCTTCGCCTTCGCGGGCAATGCCATATTCGCGGCCGTCTACTACTCAACGCAGCGGCTCTGCAAGACCCGGATGTTCAGCGACACGCTGAGCAAGCTGCATTTCTGGGGATGGCAGCTCATCATCCTTTGTGCGGCGTTGACACTGCCGGCGGGAATCACCCAGGGCAAAGAATATGCTGAACTGGAATGGCCGATCGACCTGCTGATCGCGGTGGTCTGGGTGGGCTTCTTTGGCGTGAACTTCTTCGGCACGCTGGCCCGGCGGCGCGAACGACATCTGTATGTGGCGCTCTGGTTCTACATCGCCACAATCGTGACCGTCGCGGTGCTGCATGTGTTTAACAACCTGGTGATCCCCGTTGGTCTTTTCAAGAGTTACTCGATCTATGCGGGCGCGCAGGACGCGTTCATGCAGTGGTGGTACGGCCACAATGCCGTGGCGTTCTTCCTGACGACACCGTTCCTCGGGCTGATGTACTATTTCCTGCCCAAGGCGGCCGAGCGGCCGGTTTTCAGCTACCGGCTCTCCATCGTGCATTTCTGGTCGCTGGTGTTCATCTATATCTGGGCCGGCCCGCACCACCTGCATTACACCGCCATCCCCGACTGGTCGAGCACGCTGGGCATGCTCTTCTCGCTCATGCTGTGGATGCCCTCGTGGGGCGGCATGATCAACGGGCTGCTGACGTTGCGCGGAGCGTGGAACAAGGTCACGACCGACCCGGTGCTGAAGTTCTTCGTCGTCGCCATCACGTTCTACGGCATGGCGACGTTTGAAGGGCCGCTGCTTTCGATCAAGGGCGTGAACGCCCTGTCGCACTACACCGACTGGAACATCGCCCACGTCCACGCGGGGGCGTTGGGCTGGGTGGGCTTCATGTCCTTCGGCATGATGTACTGGCTGCTGCCCCGGCTGTTCCAGACCAAACTCTGGAGCCAAAAGGCCGCCAGCCTGCACTTCTGGCTGGCGACGGTCGGCATCCTGCTTTACATCGTGCCCATCTATATCGCCGGGATCACACAGGGGCTGATGTGGCGGGCGATGGATGAGAATGGCGGCCTGGTGTACGGGCAGTTCGTCGAGACCGTGCAGCGGCTGATGCCGTTCTACCACATGCGCATCCTGGGAGGCCTGTGCTACATGGCCGGCGGACTGGTCGGCGTGGTGAACTATTACATGACGTGGAAGAGCCGGCCGGCTGTGTATGAGGAGCCCGTGCAACGAGCCCCGGCGCTGCGGCGGGACTACAACGAAGACCCGGCCCGGCCAACGGCTGTTGGCATCGGCGTGGCGACGGACCTGGGGCAGAATATCGCCGTGTGGTCCACATTCTGGTGGCATCGCAAGTGGGAGCGGCTGCCGTTGAAATTCACGGTCTTGGTCGTGGTGGCGGTGGCGCTCGCGTCGCTGTTCGAGATCATCCCGACTTTTGTGATCCGTTCGAATGTGCCGACGATCGCATCCGTCAAACCCTACACGCCACTGGAACTGGTCGGACGCGACATCTATATCAGTGAAGGGTGCTACAACTGCCATTCGCAGATGATCCGTGCGATCTATCCCGAGACCAAACGCTACGGGGAATACTCCAAGCCCGGCGAATTCGTGTACGACCATCCGTTCCAATGGGGATCGCGGCGTATCGGGCCAGATTTGCAGCGCGAGGGCGGCCGGCAGAGCGAGATCTGGCACTACTTGCACTTTAAGAACCCGCCGCAGATGACGCCGAAATCGATCATGCCTCCCTACCCGTGGCTGCTGAAGAAGGAACTAAACTTCACGGACATCCCCACTCGCTTGCGGGCAATGAGAGCGATGGGCGTACCGTACACGGATGAGCAGATCCGGGATGGCGTGCAGTCGGCCAGGACACAGGCATTGGCGCTGGCTGGCAAAATGACTGCGCAGAACAATAATCAATCAATTCCGGGTGTCGAAAACAGACAGATCATCGCCCTGATCGCCTATCTACAGCGCATGGGCACCGACCTGACCGGCAAGCCGGAAACGCCAGTCCAACCCACGGCGCCCGTGCAGGCTGGAACGGAAGCAGCACCTGCCCGGCGCGTCTCGCTGGTACCGGCGGCAAGCGAGGGAGGGCTCCGGCCATGATGACCCATTTGCTGGAATGGCTCGATCCCAACGTCATGGGCAAAATAGCCCTGCTGATGTTCTGTTTGATTTTCCTGGCGGTTGTCGTCTACGCATGGACTCGTACGCCCAGGCAGGTGGATGACTGGTCGCGAATTCCACTCGAAGACGACGCCCTGAGGTAGGGTCCGCACTGCGGACCAGGGATCAGAAGGCAATCGAGACACACAAGTAAGGCGAACATGAGCGAACAGAAAGACATCCTCACCGGCCACAATTACGATGGCATCCAGGAATACGACAACCCGACGCCGGGGTGGTGGACCTGGCTGTTCATCGCCACGGTTATCTTCTCGGCGGTCTATTTCCTGGTCGTCACGGTGATCGCGGACGGCCGACTCAGCCCCGCGGCATTCCACGATCAAGAGCAGGACGAGGCCATGCGCCTGCAATACGGCACGATCGCCAACGAGAAGCCGACGGCCGCCACACTGCTGAAGCTAATGAAGGACGACAAATGGGTCCGGGCCGGATCGTCGGTGTTTCAGACGCAGTGCGTCGCCTGCCATGGGCGAAATGGCGAAGGAATGACCGGGCCGAACCTGACGGACAACGCCTACATCAACGTAAAGAAGATCGACGACATCTACGATGTCGTTTCCAAGGGCCGCAATAACGGGGCCATGCCCGCCTGGGGTCCACGGCTGCAGCCGGCCGAACTGCTGGTCGTTTCAGCTTATGTGGCGTCGATTCGCGGCAAGAATCTGACCGGCAAGCCGGCGGAGCCAAATGCGGTGGAGATCCCGCCGTGGTAGTCTCATGAATATGGCCTCGCAACAAACATTATTGCAGCCCGAGGGACGCGTGCTCTCGACACTTGAGAGCGACGGCTCGCGAAGGTGGCTGTATCCGCGCCTGTCGACCGGCCGCTACTGGCAGGCACGCCGGATCGTCGCCTACGCCCTCATCGCGATTTTCACGCTGCTGCCATACATCAGCATCAACGGCAAGCCGGCCGTTCTGCTGGATGTGCTGCACCGCCGGTTCACGCTGTTCGGCTACACCTTCCTGCCAACGGACACGGCGCTGCTGGCGGTGTTCATGCTGATGACGCTGCTGGGCATCTTCGCGATCACGGCCGTGCTGGGGCGCGCCTGGTGCGGGTGGGCGTGCCCGCAGACGGTTTACATGGAGTATCTGTTTCGGCCCATCGAGCGACTGGTGCTGGGCCGCGCGGGCGTCGGCGGCAAACCGAAGGACATCCCGGGCTGGCGCGCGTTCATTGTGTTCGTCCTCAGTCTCCTGGCCTGCCTCTACCTGGCACACACGTTCCTGGCGTACTTTGTCGGCGTGGCGCAACTGCGCATCTGGGTCACGCAGTCGCCGTTCGAGCATCCCGCTGCCTTCATGGTGATGGCCGTCGTGACCGGGCTGATGGTGTTCGATTTTCTCTATTTCCGGGAGCAGACTTGCATCATCGCCTGTCCGTACGGCCGGTTGCAGTCGGTGCTGCTGGACAAATCCTCGCTGATCGTCTCCTACGACACCAATCGCGGCGAACCGCGCGGCAAAATCCACAAGAGCCTGCCCGTGGTGGAGAAACAGGGAGACTGCATCGACTGTGACATGTGCGTGCAGGTCTGCCCCACGGGCATCGACATCCGCGCGGGCCTGCAGGTGGAGTGCATCAGTTGCACACAATGCGCCGACGCCTGCGACGCGGTGATGGACAAGATCGGCCGGCCGCGCGGGCTGGTGCGGTACACATCACAGGCGGCGCTGGCCGGCGAGCGGACCCGGATTATCCGGCCGCGCGTGGTGATCTACGCGGTTATGGTGCTGGGACTGATGACCTTCCTGGGCATCCTGCTGGCAACCAAGTCGCCGGCGGATGTGACGCTGCTGCGGCAGACCGGTTCGCCATTCCTGGTCCGGCCGACGGGACAGGTGGAGAACATCATCGTCGTGAAGATCGCCAACCGCATGGACCAGACGCAGGAATACACAATTGCGCTCGTGGATCAGCCAAAGCTGTCGCTGGAGGCGACCGATCGTGTGGTGCGATTGGCGCCGGGACAGTTGTTCCAGGAACCCGTTCACGTACTGGCGCCGCGAGCTGTGTTTGACGACGGCGAGTATGCGATTACTGTGCGGGTCACGACGCCAGACGGACACAAGGTTGACCGGCCATTCAGGATGCTCGGCCCACTTGGCGTGCCGGCCGCGGCCGGAAAGGGCCAGCCATGACGCCAGACCCCACCGGAAAGCCGTCGAAACTTCCACCGCGATGGGTCCTGATCGTCGCCGGATTGCTGGTCATGCACGCGGCCGGCATGTTGATCGCGGTGTGGGTCGTAACCAGGGAAAGCACCGGTGCCATTCCCGGCTACTATCAGAAGGCGATCAACTGGGACCGATCCCAACCCCAGACAAGAGAATCGGGAAGACACTGATCACCACACGCTGCTACTGACTACTGACCACGGACTACCAAGAGTGCTTCCCCTGATCGCCACCATCCTCTTCTTCAGCCTGGTCGCAAGCCCCCACTGCGTCGGCATGTGCGGGGCATTCGTGGCTATCGCGGTGGGCGATGACCAGCGCGGCGCCAGGCGGCATGCTCTGCTGCAGACGGCCTATCACGGCGGAAGACTGGTGACGTATACGCTGCTGGGACTGGCCGCCGGCGCGGCCGGCGCC
>JANYKD010000229.1 GCA_025361735.1 Phycisphaerales bacterium | reverse complement strand
TTCGGCCGAGGTAGATGCATCCATCAAGCGAGCGGTCGAGTGGCTCAAAGGCCGGATTGGCGCCGAGGGGAATGTCTCTGAGAAAGAGGGCGCGAAGGATCAGGAGGGCGGCCACGATGCCATCGTGGTCTACACCCTGCTGGCGGCCGGGGAGAACCCACAGGACGCGCAGATGAAGGCGGCCATCAGCCACCTCAAAGGGCTGGATATCAAGGGCACGTATGCCCTGGGGATGCGTGCGCAGATATGGCAGTACCTGGCGAAGAATGACGAATCGCGCAAAGGCGCCAATCAGGACGGCAAACTGTTGCTCGAGCGCGTACGTTCAAAGGGGAAGTCCACCGGGCTTTTTCGATATGCTGCCGGCCAGGAAGACTACGACCATTCGGCCAGTAACTACGGCGTGCTGGGCATCTGGGCGTGCGCCCAGATGGGCGTTGAGTTCTCGGAAAAACTGTGGCTGGCGATGGATGAGGCTTGGCGCAAACACCAGTTCCCGGACGGCGGATGGTGCTATATCAACGGCGAAGGCGATGAGAACCATTCCAAGCCCAAGATGAACATAACGACCGCCGGCGTGGCGACGCTGTTTATCACGCAGGAGTTCCTGAACCCGGGTGCCGGGCTCAGGTGCGAAGGGAACATCCCGGACGAGAACATTGAACGTGGCATCAAGTGGATTGCCGAGAATTCGAGCAAGCCCATCGAGGACAATTACTCCTGGTATAACATGGAGCGCGTCGGGGTGGCGTCGGGGCACAAATACTTTGGCACCTTCGACTGGTATGCCAAGGGTTCGGAGGCACTGATTCAGAAGCAGGCCGGCGACGGTCATTGGGGCGGGCCCTGGGGCGATATTTCCCAGACCTGCTGGGCGGTGCTGTTCCTCGTGCATGGGCGAGCGCCCATCATGATGAACAAGCTCGAATACGTGGTGGACACGCGCGGCGACAACCGCAAGCCGCCGTCATGGCACGAGCGCCCGCGCGATCTGGCGAACCTGTGCCGCTGGATGACCAAGGCCATCGAGCGCGAAGTCAACTGGCAGATCGTCAATCTCCGTGGAAACGAGCGGGATATCCTTGACTCGCCGATCCTGTTCATCTCGGGTAAGGAAGCGCTGAATTTTGCTCCGGAAGAGGAACAGAAACTCAAGCGATACGTCGAGGCCGGAGGCCTGATCCTGGGCAACGCCGACTGCGCCAGCGCTCCATTCACGGCCAGCTTCAAACGCATTGGCACGAAGCTGTTCGGCGGCGAGTTCCGTGTTCTGCCGGACGACCACGCCATCTACGAGCATCAACAGTACAACCGCAAGAACTGGAAGTATCGCCCGATGGTGTTTGGCTTGACCAACGGCGTCAGGGAACTCATGTTGCTCGTTCCCGCGGCCGATCCCGGCAAGGGCTGGCAGACGGGTTCATTTGGTGGACCGGAGCGTGAGGCGATGGCGCAGCTTGCGGCCAATATCTTCCTGTATGCGGCCGACAAGACTCAGCTTCGCTATAAGGGCGACACTTATGTGATCATGCCCAACGCGACGCCGGCCACGCGCACGATCCGCGTGGCTCGCCTGCAGTACGCGGGCAACTGGGATCCCGAGCCAGGTGGATGGCGGCGCCTGGCAGCGATGCTGCACAACGACAAACAGACTGATCTGGATGTCAAGCCGGTGAAGCTGGGTGAAGAGCCCATTGATAAGTCGTTTGCCATCGCCCACCTGACCGGCACCACCAAGGCCAAGTTCACGGAAAAAATGCTGGATGCCATGAAGAAGTACGTGGAGGACGGCGGCACGCTGGTGGTCGATGCGGCCGGCGGTGCGGGAGATTTCGCCTTCACGATGGAACCCGAGCTCAAGAAGATGTTCCCCGAAGGCAAACTCGACACGCTGGCGGTGGCGAATCCATTCTTCCGGCATTTCGATATCAAGGAAGTCGAGTATCGCGATTTCACGCGGCGAACGCTCGGCAACATCAAGCTGCCGCGTTTGCGCGGCATGGAACTGGGCGGCCGGCTGGCGGTTATCTTCAGTGCCGAGGATCTCTCGGCCGGGTTGGTTGGCAACTACGTTGACGGCATCGTCGGCTACAACCCGTCCAAGAACAAGGTGGGCCAGAGTTGGCGCTACGGCGCGACCGAGCTGATGGCTTGTGCTGTTCTGGAGGCTGGCGAGAAGAACTCAGTCCCGAGTGCCAAGGCTCCGGAGCCTGCGGCTCCCACTCCGGCATCGACGGCGAAGGCTACAAACGACACGAAGAAGGCGCCCGTGAAGCCGAACCGCAAGTAGGGGAATGCGGACGAGGTAACCTGCTGCAATCCAACCGTTGGGCAGCGGTCATCCCGGCAGGCCGGGAGCGCTGGTGCGATCGCCCAGTTCGGAATGCGGGCGTGGACGACAAGACCCCAATGAAAAAAACCGGCCGGCAGGCGTCTTGCCTGCCGGCCGTTTTATTCTGCGAATCCTTTCGCAATCGTCCTTGCACTGTCACGCGGCAATCTCCACCGCGTTGTTGCTGTTACGATTCGCGTGTTCGGTAGTACGAACAGACGGTACTACGAACGACTCACCAATTCCTCCAGAAACTCGGCTAAACCATCGTCCAGATTGGACTTGAGCACTCGTTTGGCCGCCGCGGCCACTTGCGGTTTGGCGTTGCCCATGGCGGCGCCGAAGCCGGCGCCGGTGATCATGGACAGGTCATTGACATCGTCGCCGATTGCCACGATCTGCTGCGGCGTTATGCCGCGGGAGCGGGCGACGTGCAACACACCCTGCCACTTGCTGACGGCTGGGTCGAAGACTTCCAGCACCTCGACGTCGTAGGCCGGTACAAGCAGGCTATGCACCACGACTCGATCTCCGAACTCTCCGAGCAGGAGTCTCTCAATGCGGGCGGTCTCATCCCGAGAGGAAACGAGACCGACCCGCAGAGTGCAGGGATGCGGATGGTCCGCAAGCCGGCCAACGTGCTCGATCTTTGCATTTGTCACTCTCATCCACGATTGCGTGGCGTCGTTCAATTCGATATCCGAAGTGGCGAGATAGTCCGCGACGGGCGAATCATGGTCCTGAAGCGCAAGCGCCGCATGGCCAAGCCCTTCGATGACCCCACTGACTTCACGAGCCAACTGGCTGTGCATGGTCATCCGATGCACGACCACACCTCGCTTGACATCCATGACAATGGCGCCACTGACGAACACGCACAGATCGCGGTGGCCCACTTCTTCGATGATCCGGCGGCTTTCCGTAAAGTTCCGGCCGGTGGCAAACACCACCTCAAACCCGGCGGCAACCGCGAGTCGGACGGCGTCGCGGTTTCGCGGCGACACCGAGCCATCGGGCCGCAAGAGCGTGCCGTCGAGATCAATCGCGATCAACTTATACTGGCCCATTGCGTACAACGTTCGAAAGACAGACACTAGGGAGTTCTTCACCGGATTTCAACAGTTGGTATAGTTCTCAACCAGTTATCCACAACCGGTTGCGTTCGCCGCCGGGGAATAATCTATGGTATGGGTGGGACACGCGGTATAATCAAGTCATGTCGAGCCGACTCATAGAAAAACAGGTTCTTTACACCGGAAAGCGGATTCAGTTGGAGATTCACCATCTCGAAGGCGAAGATGGGAAGCGATTCGAGAAAGAGGTCATCGTCCATCCCGGCGCGGTGGTTATCATGCCCTTCGTCGATGCCGATACCATTGTGTTGATTCGTAATCGGCGATACGCAGTCGGGCAGATCCTGGTGGAGCTGCCGGCCGGCACGCTGGACAAGGGCGAGTCGCCGATGAACGCGGCCGGGCGCGAGTTGATGGAAGAGACCGGACTGATTGCCGGGCGGCTTAAGCCGCTGCTGAATTTCTTCGCTTCGCCGGGAATCATGAGCGAGAAGATGTACGTGTTCGCGGCCTACGATCTGCGCAAGGGCACAAAGGCACTGGAGCCTGGCGAAGAGATTGAGGCCTTTTCGACGAAACTGAACGACGCCATCACGATGATCCGCACCGGTGAGATTCAAGACGGGAAAACGATCACCACGCTGCTGGCCTATGATCGCTTTTATCGCACCATGCAATGAGGGGCTATGGCCGCTTGGCAAGATAGAGACTACAACCGCGAGGACGTGCAGCAGGGCGGCGGTATGCCGCCCGTGCGGATGAGCTTTCCGCCGATGACACGGCTGGCGATGACGCTGATCGCGGTCAATGTGCTTGTCTTCATCGTCCAGGCGGCCACCGCGCCGCTCGCCGGTGCCAGTCCTCTTGTGGATTGGGGCTCGCTATCGTTTGCCCACGGACATGCCTGGACCCAACCCTGGCGCTGGATCACGTATCAGTATCTGCATGGCGGCGGCTCGCATTTGTTTTTCAATTGCCTTGCCTGCTATTTCTTCCTTCCGCCGCTGGAACGGCACTGGGGCTGGCGGAAAGCGTTTGGGTTCTACACGCTGGGCGGGATATTCGCTGGCGTGACCTATGGGCTGATGCTGACGGCTCTAATGCGGCTCAATCCCCTGATCGGGGCAAGCGGATCAATCCTGGCGTGCATGGGCGCGTGCGCACTGCTATTCCCGGGAATGCAAATGATTCTGCTGGTGTTCTGTGTTCCGATTCGTGTGGCCGCAGCTCTGATTGCGATTCTGTACGTGCTAACGGTTATCGGTGATCGTAATCTCTCTGACGCCGCACATCTCGGTGGTCTGGCCTTTGGCTGGTTCATGCCGATGACCGCGCCTCGATTTCGAAAGCTGGGGATCAAATATGAAGCCTGGCAGGCCGCGAAGGGATTCGAGTACGAGCAGCAGGAGCAGGGGGAGATCGATCGGATTCTGGCCAAGGTTCACGATCAGGGAATGCACTCGCTGAGCGGGGCGGAGAAGCGAACGCTCAAGCGGGCGACGGAGCGGCAACGCAAACGGGACGAACGGCGTGCGGGGTGATTTACGGACAGAATTGAAACACAGAGATCACAGAGACGTGCCTGGTTTTCCGAGGCGACCCGAGTAATTTAGCGTCCATTCCTTTGTCGGCTGCCAGCTACACAACAGTTGAATTCAGTTCGCCAGCTTGTCTACGAGAGCCAAACAAGTCTCTGTGGTCTCTGTGTTTCAAACTCTTTGCTCAAGGATCGGACAGCAGCGATCGATGGCATTGCGTTGCGGCCATGCGTGAACTCCAAGGTGCCGCAACTTCGCGAAGCAGGGCGCATACAGAATACGCGGAGGCAACTCGATGATGCGTATGCGTTTCTTTGCGGCGCTGGCTTTGATTGTGTGTGGCTGTCCGGTGTGGGCCGAGACTGGAGAGATCTCGATTCCCGGGTTCACGGCGTATGTCGATCCGGATGCGTCGGCGGCACGCGTGGGCAAAGGCGGCGTTAGCAACTGGTCGACGACCGACCACATTCTCTGGGGTGGGTCGTTGTCCAAGGGGACGTTGCGGGCGGCGGTCGTGGTGTCGCTGCCGGACAAGGAACAGTCGAAACTCAAACTGACGATCGGCGGCGCGTCTCACGAGGTCCAGGTTGCAGGGACGGGTGCGGCGGTGAAGGTGGAATTCGGCGAGTTCGCGATTAAAGAAGAGGGGTATCAGAGGATCGAACTGGCCGGGGTTTCCAAGTCGGGAAAAGTGTATGGGGACATCAAGGAGCTGGTGCTTTCGGGTGCGGCGGCGGAGAAGGCGTTCTTCAATCTCAAGGAACGGCGGAATTGCGCTTCGGTGCATCTGGGGTATCCGGTTGAAAAGGGGACAGATGTCGAGTGTTTCTACAACGAACTGACGCCCAGGACCGATCCGGTGGCGACGTACTACGAGGCGTGCGGGTGGCATCGCGGATACTTTGGAATCCAGGTGAACAGCGAGACCGAGCGACGCGTGATTTTCTCGGTGTGGGATGCCGGCGGTGAGGCCGTGGATCGCAACAAAGTCGGCGCGGACAATCGCGTGAAGCTGCTGGCCAAAGGGGACGGCGTGGTGGCCGGTGATTTTGGCAACGAGGGCACGGGCGGGCACAGTCATCTGAAGTACATGTGGAAGACGGGCGAGACACAGCGGTTCTACATGACGGCCAGGCCGGATGGCGATGCGACGGTGTATACGGGGTATTTCTTCTTCAACGACACGAAGAAATGGGGCCTGATCGCCTCGTTCCGCGCGCCCAGGGATGGCAAGTATCTGCACGGGCTGTATTCGTTCAACGAGAACTTCGGGGGTGCGAACGGGCATTTGCGACGGCTGTGCGAGTTTGGGAACCAGTGGATCAAGACCAAAGAGGGCAAGTGGACGGAGCTGACGACGGCCGGGTTCACGCACGATGGCACGGGCGGCAAGGACCGCCGCGACTTTGGCGCGGGCGTGACCAAGGAGGGACGGTTCTACCTTGCCAATGGCGGGTTCGTGGCCGAGGGGATCAAGTACGGTGACAAGTTCACGCGGCCTGCGACGGGCAAGGCACCCGAGATTGTGCTGCCATGAGCGATGGATAGTGGATGTTGCAGTCGGGGCCGTGCCGGGAGAGAATGGGGGTATGGAATCAATCGCAACTGCCGCGGATTACGCCGATGCGCTGTTGGTTGCACGCACGGCGCGCAATTGGGTGTTTACTCTGCTGCTGGTCATGCTGGTGGCACAGGTGGGGCTCTTTTTCACGTATCGGTACTCGCACGCGCTGGATCCGGCGGTTCTATCGGCCACCCGGCCGGCGGTGGCGGCGGATGCGCCGAGCGTGGTTCACTACGGGGTGGCACTGTTTGGGTTTGCATCACTCGTGCTGACGGTCGTGCTGAGCCTGGATATTCTGTTGATCCTGCACGTGATGCTGATCGGGCGGTTGATCGGGGTGTCGCATGTGACCAAGGCGTGGCTGGCAAGCGTGGTGCTGGCGCTGCTGCTGTTTCCGTGGCAGGCGTTCCTGAATAACGCAAACTTGTCGGCCACCGAGTTCCGGATTCCCGGGGTGATCTTCACCTGGGAGGAACTCGTGAAATATGCGCGGTTTGCGACGGGCGATTTTTCCGTGGCGGCGTTACGATGGGCGCGGTTCGTGGTGTTCCCGGTGCTGGCGATGGTGCTGTTGTTCGTGATCCAGTCCAGGGCGTCGCGCGGATTGAGGTTGGCGCTGGGAGAAGAGAAGCCGGCGGTGTAGTAGGACAGACATTCCTGTCTGTCGTGAGTAGGACGGACATTCCTGTCTGTCATCCCACAATGTCGGAGCATATCAGTGAAAGAAGAACGCGGGCAGATTGCGGGCAATCAGATTATCTCGGAACCGTTTACGCTGTGGGGCTCGATCGGCGGCGAAGTCGTCGTGACCGATGGCGGGAAGATGTATGTGCGGGGCGCCATCTACGGGCTGCTGTCCGTGGAGAAGGGGGGGCGGGTTCATATCCTCGGCAACGTGAGCGGGGATCTGTGCGTTGCCAAGGGCGCCAAGGTGATCGTCTCGGGAATTGTCGGCGGAAATTGCATCAACAACGGCGGCCGGCTGTATATCGATGAGACGGCGCGGATTCTGGGTAAGGTGAAGATGTTCAAGGGAGAGACGAAGATCGACTCCAAGGCCCAGGTCGGCGGTCGTGAACGGTATCAATAACAGGAAGAGTCATGAACAAACACATCAGTTCGCGAAGGTTGTTCCTGAAGGCCGCGGCTTGCACCGCAGGCGTTGCCATTGTGCCGGCGCATGTGCTGGGTGGAATCGGCAAGACGCCGCCGTCGGAGCAGTTGACCAAGGCACTGATCGGCACCGGCGGCATGGGTCGCGGGCACATCAAGGGGATCAACCCGACCAGCCGCCTGCTGGCGATCTGCGACACGGACACGGCACATATCGCCGAGGCGAAGAAGACGGCGCCGGCGGATGTGAAGGTCTATGGTGATTTCCGGGAACTGCTGGATCTGAAGGAAGTGGACATCGTTCACATCGCGACGCCGCCGCACTGGCATGCGCTGATGTCGATTGCGGCCGCCAACGCGGGCAAGGACATCTGGTGCGAGAAGCCGATGACGCGGACGATCGGCGAGGGGATCAAGGTGATGGAGGCAGTGCAGCGCAATGGCCGGATATTCCGGCTGAATACGTGGTTCCGCTTCGAGGGCGGGATGTACGGGATGGGCGTACCGTGCAAGCCGGTGAAGAAGGCGGTGGCCAATCGCCTGCTGGGCTGGCCGATCCGTGCGGTCATCGGAGCGCACCAGGGGTTTGACTGGAAACTGAACATGTGGAAGGGGCAGTGGAACCTCAAGCCGCAGACGCCGCCGGAGAACCTGAACTACGACATGTGGCTCGGGCCAGCGCCGTACAAGCCGTATCATGTGCATCGCGTGCATCAGTCATTCCGGGGTTACTGGGACTACGATGGCGGCGGCCTGGGTGACATGGGGCAGCACTACATTGATCCGACGCAGTACATCCTTGAAAAGGATGAGACCAGCCCGGTGGAAATCGTGGTGGACACGCCGCCACAACATCCGGACGCGGTTGTGCCATGGACGCGGATCACGCTCAAGTATGCGGATGGGTGCGAGATTGTCCTGGATGGGGACAACTCGATGGTTGATGCGCCGTACCTGCAAGGGTCAAAGGGGAAGATCATGCAGAATCTGAAGTCGGACATCCCCAATCTGGCGGAGATCGTGAGCACGCTGCCGGATCCCGAGCCGATGGTGACGGACTTCATCCAGGCGGTAAAGACGCGACGGAAATTTGCGCTCAACGAGCGGAACGGGTTCCGGTCGTGCACGATCGTCAATCTGTCGCTGGCGGCCGTGAGGCTGGGACGGACGCTGAAGTTTGACCCGGTCAAGCTGCAGTTTGTCGATGATGATGAGGCCAATCGGCTGATTTTCCAGCCAATGCGGGCACCGTGGCACCTGTGATGAGACGGGATCGGGTGATAGAGCAGACCACATGAAGGTATACAGATAGACGCGAAGGATCACACCATGAGAAACAAACTGCTTGCCGCCATCGCACTGGCGATTGCATCGATGGCCGCCGCTCCGGCGGTGGACCTGATTGAGAAAACGACCGTGAAGACCGTGGCGGAGGACCAGAAGCTGGCGACGGAGTTGTTCGCCCTTGGACCAGCCGGGATGGCGGACATCAGCGGGCAGGTGATACCGCTGGGCAGCGGCGACGACACCAAGGCGCGCATGGCGATTGCCGCCATGGTGCGACATGCCACGGCTCCGGGGCAGGCGAAGAACCGAGAGGCGCTGGCCGGGGCGCTCGTGGGGGGAATTGAGAAGAACAGCGATCCGGAGGTTAAGTCGTTCTTTGTTTATCAGCTTCGATTTGTCGGCAAGGATGAATCGGTTGATACGCTGGCCAAGTTGCTGGCCGATGAGAAGAACCAGCTTTGCCCAACGGCCGCGACCGCGCTGGTGGCGATCAACACACCTAAGGCTGCGGACGCTGTGGCGGCGGCGCTGGCGTCGGCACCCAAGGCGAACCTGGTCACGCTGCTGACGGCCGCGGGGACTCTGCGAGCAAAGGCGGCACAGGTGGCGATCGTGTCGCGTCTGGATGATGCGGACAAAGCGGTGCGTCACGCGGCGCGTTATGCAGCGGCCCAGATGGGATTGCCGCAAGTCGCCGCACCGCTGTCGAAAGCGGCGGCCGACGCGAATCTCGGACAACTCGAACGTTCGGAAATGGTTGCCATGTTGTATGTGTATGCCCAGCGGCGAGCCGAGGCCGGGGGCGGCGCTGAGGCGGCGCAGATTTGCCAGACGCTGCTGAAGGCCGAGCCGCAGGATCCGAATGTCCGTTGTGGTGCGCTACATACACTTGTGGGCATCGAGAAGGAGAAGGCGCTGCCGGAGCTGCTGGCGGCGTTCGACTCGCCGGACAGCGAGTTCCGAAACGCGGGCCTATTGTTGGCGGAGAAGCTCCCCGGTGCTGAGAACACCGCGAAGTATGTTGAGAAACTTTCCAAGGCGGAGTTGGAGGTCAAGGCCGATATTGTCGCCATGCTGGGGCGCCGCGGCGATCCGGCCGCTTTGGTCGCAGTCACGGCTGCCCTGGCGGACGAGAGTGCGGTCGTGCGCCTGGCTGCGTATGCGGCTATGCCGCGATTGGCCGGCGAACAGACGGTTTCGCAATTGCTCAAGACCATGGCGACTGCGGAGGCGGGCGAAATCGGCCGGATCAGCGAAGTGATTGCACGCCAGCCGGGCGACAAGACGCTCGGTGAAATCGCGGCCGCTCTGCCCAAGTTGCCGGCAGGGGCCCAGGAGTCGTTGCTCGATGTGCTGGCGAACCGCGCCGCGAAGGCGCAGGCGGCCGGGGTACTAGCCTTGGCCAAATCGGAGACGCCTGCGGTGCGCGTGGCCGCTTTGAAGGCGATGGCGAAGCTCGCCTCGGCCGCCGAGGCCCAGACCTTGATCGACCTGGCCGTTACCGCCAAGGATGAGCCAGAAGAGGCAGCCGCCATTCGCGCGGCCGTCGCAGCTTCGCTGCAGATCACCCCGGCCGACAAGCAAGCGGACGTGCTCATAGCTGCGATGACCAAAGCCACTGGCGCCAAACGTGCAGCTTTGACGCGGTCATTGGCGAAGATCGGCGGGGCCAAGGCGCTGGCGGCCGTGCAGGGGGAACTGGGCAAATCGGCCGACGCTGCCCTGCGGACGCTGGCGGAGTGGCCGGATGTGGCCGCGCTGCCGGAATTACTCAAGCAGGCAAAGGCGCAGGAGGCGGTGACGCCGCAGGTACTCGCGCTTCGTGGCGCGATCAATCTGACGCGCACCTCGACAATGTCGTCGGCCGACAAGATCAAGACCTACACGGAGGCCATGGCGCTGTGTCGCCGGCCGGATGAGAAGAAGCAGATCTTCGGCGCGCTGGCTGCCGAGCGTACGCTGGCCTCGCTTGAACTCGCGGCGAGCGGCCTTGACGACCCGGCGACGCGCGCCGAAGCCGCCATCGCCGCCGTGACCATCGCGCTGCCCGAAAAGGGCGCGGCCCTCAAGGGAGACAAGGTGCTGGAGATCCTGACCAAGGCCACGCCGCTCTGTCCCGATGCGAAGTTGAAGGAAAGGGCACAGCAATACCTGTCAGCGAATAAGAAGAAGTAGAGCCAGGCGAAGTCCGAAATCCGAAATCCGAAAACCGAAAGAATGTCCGAATGACCAAATCCGAACGAGCAGGGGTGTTTGGTCATTCGCCCCTTCGTCATTGATTCGGAATTCGAGTTTCGCATTTCGGGTTTCGACAGCCCCCGTTGCTCGACAATCAGAAGACTACCTATGAAGGTCTACTCTAACGCCGGCGGCATTGCCCAGACCAACTCCTATCTCGTGGCAGACGAGAAAGCGAAAGTCGCGGTTCTCTTTGACGCGCCGGATCACACGGTTGCACCTCTGCTCGATGAAGCCGTGAAACAGGGCTGGGAGATCATCGGCCTGTGGCTGACGCACGGGCACTTCGACCACATGGCCGACCACTTGCTTGTGACCGAGCGATTTCCCAATGCGAAGGTGCTGGTTCACAAACTCGACGAACTGAAGATTGAGAAACCAAACTCTCAGTTTCCGTTGCCGTTCAAGATCGCGCCGCGATCGGCGGACGGCTATCTGGAAGACGGCGAGAAGCTGTCGATCGGCTCGCTGGCGGTTGAAGTCATACACACGCCGGGGCATGCGTCCGGGCATGTGGTGTACTATTTCCCGGCCGAGAAGATTGTCATCGGCGGCGATCTGATCATCATGGGCGCCGTCGGCCGAACCGACCTGCCGGATTCGTCCTACAAGACGCTCCAGGCGTCGATTCGCCGGGTCATGAAACTTCCGAAGGAAACGACACTTCTGCCCGGTCATGGTGATCCTTCGACGCTGGCGGACGAACTGCGGACGAATGAGTATGTGCGTGAGGCGGTTGAAGCGGGGGAGTAGCCGCTGGAGAATGGTCCGGGTTAGGGGCAGTCCCGGGAGATTCCACAGTGGTTGTTTGTGTCTCCCAAAGTGCCGGCCCTGCGGGCCTCTCGTGATTGGACCCTGATTCCCGTGGCCTTACGGCCACGGCAACCAAAGGTAACGGCCCTTCGGGCCTGCGGAGTTGATGTTCGATAGTTCCTCGTGACTCAGCACTCAGCTTAATCCCACTGTGCTTCGATCTTGCGCACGAATTCCAATGCCTCGTCGACGTCGCAGACCATCACGCCCGTCTGCCGGCCGGCGTGGTCGAGTTCGGCGAGCAGCAGGAGATCCTCGAAATCCTCCAATTCGCGCAGCCGCTCCCTGGCCCGGTGGCCCAGCGTTCCGTCGCGGTATTCGTGGGCTTCCATGTGATGTTCGATCAGGGTCGCGGTCCGTGGCGTGATCGCGCCCTCGAGTGCCGCCAGTCCTGCCCCGACATGATCCGCGGGGTCGATGGCCTTGCCCACATCGTGCAACAGCGCCGCCAACAGGAATTCCTCGTCGTACGGCACGCGGTGCCGCGACAGTTCGAACACCTGCAGACTGTGGTAGAGGGCATCACCTTCGGGGTGATACGCGGGGTTCTGTTTGACCTTCTCCAAGGGCACGAGCAACATGCGATAGAGATCGAAGCGGTCGATGTGGTCTTCCAACTGTTGCCCGGCAGTTTCCAGATCGATCCCGGGATATTCGTTCAGCAGGAACTGCTCCAGCTCCGGCAGGGTTGCCCGCTCGATCGCCCGGCCGGTGATCGAGCTCTTGAAAACGTAGTTGACCTTGTCTTCGGCGTACAGTGTCAGTTCGAAGCTGAAACGGTCGCTGACGTGGATGTGTGTGAACATCTGTTCTTCGCCGTGCTTCACGACTCGTTTGTGCTCGACGATGTATTCGAGGTTCTCGTCCTCCAGCAGGGAGGTGATGGCCGACAGGTGGTTGCTGAAAATGTGCAGGTCGATGTCCGAGCCCTTGCGGATATGTCCGGTCCAGACGCTGCCGATGAGCCGCGGCCGGAATCGCTGGAGCAGGCGCATCATGCCCAGCGCCTCCAAGCGCATTTCCTTGAGGCGCTCAGTGCGCTTCTCGCCTTCGTAGAGATTGGCCAAGCCCTGGATCTGGTCGCGGATTTGAGCGTTGGAAGGCAGGTCGCCAGGCCGGAAGCGGTATTCGACCCCGAGTTGCCTGGCCGCTTTTCGTTTGGCGGTGAAGTACTCCGTTTCCTGGCGTTCGTACATCAGGCGTGCTGCGAGAAGTGCAATCTGCGTCCGAATTCTTTCATCAGCCATATCCTTGTAGTGCCGCTGTTATCAGGCCCTGTGGTTAGCGGCGTCGGGCCATGCGGGGATTGTAGCGTGTGCGCGAAGGCATCGCCACACAGTCGGGCTCAATACACAAGGTCGTAGCGCGCGGTCTACGCCGTTGCCGCTTCCTTGCCCCACGCCTCGAAGCGCTTCAGTTGCTCCGGAGTCACCGATCGCGGCGTGTCAACGATCGAATCGTCGATGATCTGGTTATCGATGCATCCTTCGGTGCCCGTGGCCACGCTGCGGAGGAAGGGAATTGTGGCCGACTTGTCGCAGATATACTTGATGTCGGCACCACTGTAGCCGTCGAGTTTCTGAGCCAGAACGTCGAAGTTCACGCTGGGGTCCACGGGACGCTTGCTGAGATAGATCTCCAGCATCTTGCGGCGGGCGGCCAGGTCGGGCAGGGGGATGTAGACCTTCTCGTCAAAGCGGCCGGGGCGCATCACGGCGGGGTCGAGCTGCCAGGGGACATTGGTGGCGCCCATGAACAGCACGGCCTGATCGCCTTTCTTGTCGAAGCCTTCCATGCCCTGCAGGATCTGCGGGACAACGCGCTGCATCACGCTCGATCCCTCATCCTGGCGGGCAGGCACCAGAGCTTCGATCTCGTCAATGAAGATGATCGAGCGCTTTTCCTGCTTGGCGGCATCGAAGAGTTTCTTGATATTCTGTTCGGCCTCGCCGACCCATTTGCTGAGCAGTTCGGCCGGTGAAACCGTGAAGAAAGTCGCGTCGATCTCGCCGGCGGTCGCCTTGGCGAGCATCGTCTTGCCGGTGCCGGGCGGGCCCCACATGAGCACGCCGCCGCCGAGACGCACACCGAATTTCTTCGCCAGCTCCGGATGCTCAAACGGATAGACCATCTTCAGGCGGATCTCTTCCTTTACGCGATCGAGCCCCGCGACATCGCTGAAGCGAAGCGTGGGCTTCTCCTTGACAATCCACTGGGAGGCCGTCTTGTCAGTCTCGCCCTCGGCGGCCGTCTCGTTGCCCGGGCCCATGCGCGAGCGAGATACGCCCGGTTGCCGGCGGTGTTCGCTCTGGGCCTTCTCGCAATCCTTGGCCAGATCCAGCAGGCGGGCGGCCATCTGGCGCCGGCCTTCCTGGAGTTCCTCACCGGCGGACTGGCGCGCCAGCACGGTCATCGCCCGCGCCGCCTCCAGCAGATAGATGCGCGCCGAGTCCCACTGCCCGGCCCGCCGCGCATCCAGACCCTTCTGACGATAGCGTTCGAATGTGTCCCACGATACTTCGGCCATGTGTCACCCGTTCCTGTCGTGTCTGTTCAAATGTCATGGCACGCACACTGTGGCCGCGATTGGTGATCGCGGATGCCTGGCGTGCCAAGGGGCATTCTACGCGATGTGGCGCTGTGAGCCATCCCCCGGGCGGTGGCCGAGGGGGATTCGTTCGAGTTGAAGATCGTGAGACGGCGATGAGCGCGGGACTGCGAACCGAGTTACCAGAACAGGAAGTTGAACCAAGGCGCTGGCCGGATCTGCCCGGAATCCTTGATTCTATCGAACGAGCCGCGCTTCTGTTTTGTCCATCTTTCCCGCATAATGCGATTCCCCGGAATGGGGACTTATGGCGAAGCAGTTGGATATTCTGGCTCTTGAGCCGTTCTTTGGCGGTGCCCGACGGGCCATGCTCGAGACGATCATGCGCTACAGCCGCCACCGCTGGACCTTGCTGCGCCTGCCGCCGCGGCGCATCGAGCGCCGCCTGGCCGCCGCGGCCCACTGGTTCTCCGAGCAGCTTTCCCGTCACTGGTTCGGCCCGGCCGACGTCCTCTTCACCAGCGAGGCCATGAACCTTGCCGACCTGTTGCGCATGGTTCCCGACCTCACCGCCAAGCCCGCGGTGGTTTATTTCCATGACAACCAGCTTCCGGCCGAGGGACTGCGGGCCGAGTCGCCCCTGCATCTGGTGAACCTGACGACGGCAAACGCGGCCACCGAAATCTGGTTCAATTCGCTCTATCATCTCAAGACATTTCTGCGGAAGGCAACATCGCTGGTGGACAAGCATCCGGAATTGTCCGCCCGCAATCCTCTGCCTGAACTGACCGGAAAAGCACATCTGATGCCTCCACCGGTCGATTTCACGCTGGACCATGACCTTCTCCAGCAGGAACAGATCCGGCGGGATCCGCGTGTGCTCTTTGTCGACACCCGCGATGCGGATATGCGCTCGCTCAACCATGCCTTGGGCATGCTGGAACGACGCAATGAGAAGGTTACGCTGATAACCATCGGCCCGGTTGTGGGCCTGGAAACACGGGGGCCGCGATACACCATCGCCGAGCAAGATGAGATCAGCCAGATTCGCGCCTTGCACCAGGCCGGGGTGATGTTCTCAACCCGCGCCAACGCACCGTCCGACTACCACGCCGTCCGCGCGCTCAATGCCGGTTGCTGGCCGATCTTTCCCAACACGGGCGTCTATCCGGAACTGCTGCCCGAGGCCATGCAGCACGCCTGCCTTTACGAGACCGGTTCGGGCGACCGGCTGGCGACGCAGATTCAGAACACCTGGCTGACCGAACCCCCGGCCGGCTACGAAAAGGATCTTTCTCGCATTCTCTCGCGTTTCAATGCCCTGGAAGCCTGCCACGCCATCGACGAGCGGATGGAGCAGATCGCCGGACAGACAAAGGCGTGAACTCCAAACCAACAAAGACTCACCACGTTCCTTGCGGATCGCGGTGAGTCGGTTTCGACGTCGGAATGTTGCGGACGTGTCAGATTCCGCCGGTGAGGGAACCGGCGGTACTGTCAGACCACCTGCACGCGCCGGCCGGCGCGGCGCTTGCGGTTGATCATCTTGCGGCCGTTGGCGGTTTTCATGCGGGATCGAAAACCGACGGCGCGGGCTCGTTTAACCTTGCTGACCTTGTGCGGATAATGCATAGCTCTGACTCCTGCTCACGGCGGCGCGGCGGCCGCAATACACTGGCTCTATCGTTTCTCGTCGCCGACTTTCACCTGCACGGTCTCGTACGACTGATTGCCGTGATCGTCAGTGGCGCGGATCGTTATCTGATGCGCCCCGGCCGACAACCCATCGGCCGTAAAAACGACGCCCTCTTCGGGCGAATCGAAAATCTTATCAGAAGCTTCGGCCGCCTGCCAGTCGTCTTTTGAATCTACCGCATAATCTACGGAAGCCACCGTTCCGGTGCGGTCGACCACCCGGGCTTCGACCTTCACGCTTTTGCCGTCCACGACGCTCTTGATGTCGCCAATGACCGGCGGCGTGTTGTCGATCAGGAACTGGCCGCTCACCCGGCTGGCGGTCTTACCCTGGCCCTTGGGGTTGCTCTTGGCGTCGGAGGCGACGACGCGGACCTGGTAGCGGCCATCGCTGGCCGCCCGTGTGTCCCAGGTAAAGTTTGTTTCCTTGAGCTTTTCGGCCAGTTGCACCCACGGGCCGGCTGTGCCCTGTCGATAGAAGAGGGTGTACTCGAGGGCATCGTTGCCGGGATCGGCGGCTTCCCAGGCGATGGGCACCATGTGCCGGTCGGCCTTCTCCGCGGGCGCCTGAGGCATCGCAAATGGCTTGGCGTTGGGCATCGGCGTCGAGGGTTTCTCGGTGTCCGCGCCAACCTTGATCGACTTGATTTGCGGCGGCAGATTGGGCACGAGATAGGCCACGTCGAGATTATCCACGGCCGCGGTGTTCTTGCCGTCCTTGCTCTTGAACATCAGGCGGTACTGGAAGAACCGCGCCGACGGCGATGGCGTCTGCAGGAACTCGGCGGCCGGCATCTCATCGCTCCACTTTGACCAGGTCTTTTCCGATGGTTCCTGAAGATTGCCGCTGCGGGTGGCGATGGTCAGGCTGGCGTCGGTTGGCAGGGAACCGTGTAGGCGAATCTTGCCGAAGCGGCTGATCTGTCCGGCGTTCAGCACGGGGCTGATGAACGTGCCTTCGGTCGCAAAACCACTGCTCATGGTGGCGATGCCGCCGATGTTGGACATGCCCAGGACGACCCGGCCATCCTTCGCGGCCAGCATGGCCGAGACCTGCTTGGGATCAACCTTGGCGATGACACTGGTTTCGTCGGCGGCCGGGTTGATCTGATACACCAGGCCGTCACTGCCGGTGCCAACAATGAGCACGCCATCCTTTTCGATCATGGAAAGAAACATGACGGGCTGGCGGAATATCTCGGTGACGAAACCCTCGGGGTCGACGCGATAGATGGCATTGCCCTCGGGGTTTGGCCCAGCGCCGACAGGGGGGAGGTTGGGCATCTTTGGCATTTTGCCGCCCGGCTGGAGCGGTGCCATCACGGGCGGCTTGACGGGCATGGGACCGGGCTTGGCACCGGGGACTTGGGGCTCGGGTTGATCCGCATCGTCGGCGAACATGAAACGGAGGCCCACACGGGGGATCGGGTTCGGGTCGCCGGGAGCGGGTTCCGGCTTGGCCGGCGGATTCCCGGGGACGGGCTTGGGCAACGCGGGATTGTTGTCCATTCCCTCCGGCCGGCCACCTTTCTCGGATTCGTCGGTGTCGGGCGTCTGCTCGTCGGCGTCGCTGGCACGGGATGTGGCCACGTAGAGGTTGCCCCTGGCATCGAGCAGCATCGAACCGATCTCGGGTTCGTCGGAGTCGAAGATCACGAAGAAGTCCTTCGTCGTGCGATTGAACTTATAGACAAGTCCGTTGGGATCGGTCCCGAGGTAAAGCGTCTCCTTGCCATCGGATACCATCGACAGCAGGTTGTGCTCGTCGCAGGCAAAGATGACTTCGCTCGCACCGTCCGCCTTGATCTGATAGAGCTGGCCCTTGGGACCCGTGGCCGCGTAGATCATGCCATCCGGTGTCTGCAGGAGCTGCCAGATGTACTGGACGCCTTCGACTTTGAATATCTCCTTGGGCTTGCCGGCCGACTTTTCGAGCTTGAACACGCGGCCATTCTCGCCGCTGGTGCCGATGAGCAGATCGCCTTCCTTGGTGGGCAGCAAGGCGGTGATGTTCTCATCCTCGAGAGTCAGCAGTGTGGTGACCTTGTCGCCCTTGAACGACAGCAGGACGCCTTCCGGGCCCGTGCCGGCGTAGATGGTTCCGTCGGCGGCCTCGGCGAGGCAGTTGACGCTGGTGACCTTCGGATCCTGCTCCAGCAGCATTTTGACCGCGCGGGAGAGCTTGAGGTCGCCCAGGCTGGTGACCACGACGTGGTTCAGTTTGCCCTGCTTGAAATCGGCTTCCGAGGAATGGTTCCAGTGCGAAGTTCCTCCGGCAAATGCCGGCATGGCCATGGCACAGGCCAGAACGAACGCGAGCTTGCGAGTCATATGAGTGATCCTTTGTTTACGGTTCTCCCGGCATGTCGATCGGCGGTTGGGGCGCATTGCCAGGCCGGCTGGGGAGCGTTGGCGGCCGCATACCCGGCAGGGGGAGGTTGTTTTGCTTGGGTGTCTTGGACGCGGGCTTGCCGGGTCGCTCGATGGTGATCTGGAAGCGCGCCTGCCCGGTCATGACGTAGTCGGTGGGCACGATGCGCACGCTCGTGGATACAAACGTTGTTGTGTTGGACGAGCCCCCGTCCGTAATGATCTTTCGCCTGGAGGAGGGCATATGCGACATCGCGGTTCGCCCGATGGCGACACCATCGTTCTGCTGAAGCAGACGCAGGTAAAGCGCGTCGTGGCGGATGGACGCCACATCCCGCAGCACGGCGAACATCTCCTCGGCGCTCTGGGCGCTGAAGCGGAACGGCCGCGCGGTCTGCTCATCCTGGACATGCCCCTGCCAGTCGAGCAGGGAAAAGTCATAACTGCCTTCGGGCAGATCCTTGGGCAACTCGAACTCCAGTGGCATGATTTCTTCACTGCCGCGGAACGGGCGGAAGGTAACGAACAGCTTCACAATTTCGCCCGGCTCGAACTTTTCCTTGGGCATGGCCACGGACTCGATCTGGGCCTCTTTCACCTGGCGCGAGATGCGCACCGTGCCGTCAATCTTCGACGGCATCACCCTTTCGAACGGGTTGTTCTGGGCGGTCTGGATCGTCTGCACGATCATCATCAGCAACTCCTCGACTGAGTTGTTGACCGAGCGGTTCTTCACGTGAAGGGAACGCTTCTCGCCGAACTCCAGCATGAAGTCGTAGTCCACTGTGTGGAACTGCGGCAGATCGCGGTTGGAACGGACGGCGGCCATGGTCGCCATGCCCGCGGCCATGGGAGTCAGCTTGGGATGCTTGGCGACATTGAAACGATATGTCAGGTCGGACGTCCCATCCTCGTAAACGCAATGAATCTGCACGGGAATGGTTGCCGGAGACGGGCCGAGTTTTCCGGCAATTCCGACGATCTGGTCATTCTGCAGGGTTCCCTGTACGCCCGTGACCGAGCCGAGTTTGAAGCTCGAAATCAGGCTCGGGATCACCGAATGGATGTAGGCCGACCCCATGGGCAGTGATACTTCGCCCTCGCTGAAGAACGCGTGCCCGAATGCGAACACGCGGCCATCAATGACCTCGGTTACGGTTCCGATGGCCGTCAGATCCATGTCGCCGGTGACAATGGGCACGGCGATGGCGGATCCGGGTTCGAGTTTCGCGGGGGCGCCATATCGGCCCGAGGTGTCCGCTCCAGCGCCGCCTGCCTGCACGGGCATCATTCCATATTGTCGCAGCAGGGGGGAGAACTTGTCGATGGCGGCTTGCGGCAGGCCGCTGCTCATGAGTAGGGTTGCCAGCGGACGAAGATCTGACGTGCCGAATCCCGCCTGCATTGTGGCGGGTGTGTTGCGAGCGTCGAGCGTCCGATGGGTGCTGTTCCACGGCGCGGCGAACGATTCCCCAATCGTCCAGAACGCCCGCTTTTTGCCATTGGTCTTGGGTTCACTGGCGGGTTCCTTGCCGGCCGCCTGCTGCGGCATGGCCAGCATGTATTCGATCGGCTGCACACCGGCCAGCGGATCCTTGGCCGCCTGCCAGCCGTAGGCGAACGCCCCGATCATGCGGTCCTTCCCCTTGTCATCCCGGAGATATACGGGCGAGCCGCTCATGCCGGCCACGCCGCCGGTATGCTCAAGATTGGCCCCTTTGCAGCGGATCAGCACGACGTCGTATTTGGGATTGAAATTGCGCAGCACCGAGACGACCTCGACCTCGAACCGCTCGATTTTGGTCCCCTGGAAGACCGACAGGCCGTATCCCGTCATGCCGTTCTTCACTTCCGCCACCCGCATGTGCCGGGCGGGATCGAAGGCTGTCTGTACGGGGCCTTCGCCTCTGGCAACCGTCGCCAGGGCAATCGCCAGTATTCCGGCGAGCAGGTGCACCACGGAGGCACTTAGGCACGGCGAGGAGAGAATCCCGCATAATCCGTGTGTCAGTGTGTTGGTGGTTCTATATCTGTTGTTCGCGGGCATGCCGCGCTGTGACTCGTTCATTTCGACCTCAAGGTGGTTGTTGCCCACCATCCATGGTTACGCACGTATCTTAGATCGGCGAAACGCCGCTGGCACCGCTAGAAGTTATACCTGATTGACAACCCCATATCATGGCGATAGTTTCACTTGCCTGTTCGTGGAAGGAGGTCTTCGCCGGGACTTCGGGTCCGCGAGAGAACCATCTTCTACTCAACGAACGCGAGTGTCGTAACTGTGAAGCCTGATATATTTGAAAAAGCCGAGCGTATCCTGGGGTATAAGTTCAAGAATCCGAACCTGCTCAAGGAATCCCTGACCCACGCCTCAATTGCTGACACCCGTCTGGCCAGCAACGAGCGCATGGAGTTCCTCGGCGATGCCGTCCTCGATCTGATCATCTGCGAAGCCCTCTATCTGAAGTTCACTCAGTACCAGGAAGGCGAACTGACCAAGATCAAGTCGGCCGTGGTCTCGCGCCGGACGTGTGCGGAAGTCTCCATCGAAACGGGCCTGACCGACGTGCTCATCACCGGCAAGGGCGTGGGTACTGGCGTGTCGTTGCCTAACTCGCTGTCGGCCGCGGTTTACGAATCCGTGGTCGCCGCCATCTATCTCGACGGCGGCTTCGAAGTCGTCAAGGAGTACGTGTTGCGGACAATGGGCGGGAAGATTGATGCCATCTCCGGATCGTCGCACCAGCACAACTACAAGGCGATTCTCCAGCAGCATGCCCAAAAGTTCCTGGGTGCCACGCCGCAATATGAGTTGCTGGACGAGAAGGGTCCGGATCACAGCAAGTGTTTCGAAGTTTGCGTTGATGTCGACGGCCGGCGGTTCCCGGGCGCCTGGGGGCCGAACAAGAAGATGGCCGAGCAAAAGGCCGCGCTGCTCGCCCTGGAAGAACTTGGGCTGATGGACGAGCGTGAGATTGACAACGCGATTCAAGACATGGCCGAGAATCCGCCGGAATAGTTGGTGGGCACGACGACGCTGTTTCCGAGGCGCTGCCGCAATCCGTTGTTTGGGGCACCCAAACCCTGGAGTCCGTATCGTGACGATTGTGCGGGGCAAGTCCAAGGCTGTTCATGCCGCGCTCGCCATGGCGAGCGTTGGGGTAATAAATTTGTGGTTTCTGACGCGTCACACCAAATGGAGAGGAAGGTCTGCGAATGAAACGTGAGTTAACCGTGGTGGCCGTGTGTTTCATGTTCCTCGTTTCGCTTGCGCCAATGGCTTTGGGTGCGCAACCCAAGCCTTTGGACAAGGAGTCGGCGGCAAAGTTGCTCGGTTATATGGGGTATACGAAAGTGTCCGTCGCGGCGGTCGTACAAGGGATCGGCGGCAAGGGGATCGCGGTGTTCAGCAGCGACGCCGTGGCCATGGTCATCGCGGTCGGCGTCAGGAATGACAGGGAAACGGAGATCAATGAAAGCTTCCTTTACGACAATGAACTGGGTTGGTTCTGCTACGAGTTCAAGATGGATCATGGCCGGGTGACAGTGCGGCAGTGGACGACGGCGGGGTATCGGGAGATTGCGGTCGAGAGGTAAGCCGGGGCTCTGCCGCCTGAAAGCAGGTGAAACCGACCCCTTGGCACCTGACATAGCCAACCAAGGAGCTCATGCGCGTTGGTCGGCTTTTCAGGTTGTTCAAGAGAGGTTAAGATTGGCAGGCAAGGAGCAGGAATACTGTCGCATCGTGGTGCTGAGCGTCTTACGGTCGGATAGTGCATTCTGCAATCTCAGCCACGATTCCGCACATCGTGATCCTGGCATGAAAACCAGTATGAAAACTATTCTCGTCACCGGGGACTGGGTCGCCGATTGGAATCTTGACCATTCCAACGGCCTCCCGCAAGGGTATTTCGACGGCTCGCTGCAAACACAACTGCATCATCGCGCCGGTGGCGCATGGTATGTTGCACATCTCATTGAAAATGTCGCGTGCCGAGACCTGACAGTTCAGCCGACACGCTCGATCACGGTGAAGCCTGCGCGGGATGCCGCAGACTCCATCCGCGGCTTGAACGAGCAGGGGACTCAGCGCGACGACCTCGCCTACGCGTACTCGGTCTGGTGGAAGCACCGTCGGTTGAATGCGGGTAAGAATGACGACGAAGTCTGGCGCATCGGGCGTTTCGCCGGGTGTCGCAAGTCCACCACTTGGGTACCACCGGTCGCGGATGGAAAATCGCCTTGTGCGGATATTCTCGTCGTCGATGACCTGGGCCTCGGCTTTTCGGAGCAGCCGAATGCCGTCGAGCATGTGACTTCGTACGCGGGCAATGGGGCAATCCTTCTCAAGCACGGGGTGCGTCCAGACGGCTCGGGCCTGTTGCCGCAGTTTTTGAAAGGAGATCTGGGCGGGCGGCTTCACGTCGTCACTGATGCCAACGCTCTGCGTCGGAGAAATGCCGCCTTGTCTCGCGCCCTCTCGTGGGACAAAGCGATTGAAGATATCGAAACCGAATTCGCGTCCGGTCCCAGTTCTCGCGACCTCGCCTGTTGTGCCACTGCCGTCGTTCATTTCGGACTCGCGGGTGCTGCCGTATTCCGGGAAGGCAAACTCGATCGCTTCTATTTTCTGCCCGACGAACTGGAGCGCGCATGGGAGGATGATCGCCCGGGAAGCAGTTTCGGCACGGGCTCCGTGCTCACCGCCTGCATCGCCAGGCATTTGCTTGCCAGGGACGAGTACCCTTTGTTCTTCGCGGTCACTCAGGCGCTGGCGGCGCAGCGTGTCGCTCATCACGACGGCGCTGGGAAGGACGACACGCCCAACATCGACCTTGCCTATGGAGTGCGGGGGCAAGTGGCTGATCCTGCGATGAACCCCGCCGCTGCATGCATTGCACCGCCACAGCCAAACGACAAAGCGGACGTGAAGCACCTGGCCGGTATCCAGTCGTTTCGTGCTGCCTGGAACCCCGACGACATCGCGGTCTGGCCGCGAGCCAAATCCAAGGGCCTTCGCGCCAACCGTCTGCTCTGTAACGTCACCGGCACGACACCTGAAGCGCTCCACGCCAAAGCCCTGGAAGTTGTTATTCAGGGTGCGGCGAAAGCACTTGCCTCGATCCCAAAGGCATCTTACGAGAAATACGTCACGGCCGACCGCGAAGAGATCGAGAGCATCAACGAGATCCGCCGGCTCATACTTGAATACAAAAGCAATCCGGAGGACAAACGGCCCCTGTCCATCGCCGTCTTTGGCGCCCCTGGATCCGGAAAGTCTTTCGCCATCAAGCAGATCGCCAAAGCCATTTTCGGCAAGGACAAGGAGCCGCTCGAATTCAATCTCACCCAGATCAAGGTCCCGGCAGACCTGCACCGGGCCTTCCACCAGGTGCGCGACGCCTCCATTCGCCTGGAAATCCCCCTTGTATTCTGGGATGAATTCGACACCGCCAGCCTCAAGTGGCTGGCCGACTTCCTCGCTCCCATGCAGGATGCCGAGTTCTTCGATGGCAGCCACAGGCACCCGTTTGGAAAGTGCATCTTTGTTTTCGCTGGAGGCACTCGCACCACATTCGATGACTTCAAGCGGTGGAGTGTACTGAAGGATGGCCAAACGTGGCTCCCCAACGCCGAGGATCCGTGGCACTCGACTTTCAAGGAACTCAAAGGCCCCGACTTCATCAGCCGCCTGCGCGGTTTTGTGAATGTGAAGGGGCCGAACCCAAGCTCGCCCCATGCCGCGGCGACGCCGGCGGAATGCATCGCCAACGATCCCGCCTACGTCCTGCGCCGCGCCCTCGTGCTCCGTGGCGAAATTGAACGGAGCTATCCGTACCTCATTCACCCCAAGACCAACCGCGCTGCCATCGCTCCCAATGTCCTCCACGCCTTTCTGTCCGTGGAACGCTACGAACACGGCGCTCGTTCAATCTCAGCGCTACTCGGCATGAGTGCCCTGGCGGGTGTCCGAGCGTTCATGCTTTCTGCGCTCCCAACGGATGATCTGCTCCGCTTGCACGTCTCGGGGGATTTCCAAAGCCGTCTGGCCGATCCGGTCTGGACGGAGCAGCTATTATACATCCTCGCCAGGGCCGGACATGTCGGCTATTGCAGTGAAAGACTCAAAACCGAGCCAGGTGCTCCAGACGCGATACCATGGGAACAACTTCCCGAGGAGGCTCATCAGAGAGGTCTCGACCCCGTTCCGCGCCGTCTGCTGGAACTTCAACGCCTTGGCTTATTCGCCGTGCCCCAGGTCTCGTCCGCCGCCTGCCCAGGGGTCAAAGCCGAGGACCTCGACGCTCTGATTGCTCAACTGGCTGAACCCGAACATCACATCTGGCTCAGCGACCGCCTCACCCTCGGCTTCGAGTGGTGCAAGTCTAACCAGCGCTGGCTTCGCCTTAACACCGATATCACCGATTTCAACAGCATCGCGCCAGGCAACAAGCTTATTAACATCGCCATCAGTCGCGAGAGCCTCGCGGCCTTCGAACCCGCGGGCTTTTGCCTCGTCCGCAAACCTCCCGCCAAACCGGAGAGCGTGAGCGACCGATGCCTGCGGGCATCCATGGCCTTCATTGCCAGCAGCCAATGATCCGGCTTTACAGCGTTCCGCGCCAGCGGTACGGTCATAGCGTGTATGCAACTCCACAACGTCCTGTTAGAGAAGGCCATCCCATGAAATTACTATCCGGTATCTGCTCGCTCCTGGTTTGTGCTGTCGCCGGCACGCTGCATGCGGAGAGTATTGGGGTCAACTTTGTCGGCAAAGAGGCCAAGACCCAGACGCTGAAGGCGACGCAGAGTGCGGGCGTGGCGTCTGTGGCCCAGGACCACTGGAACAACATGACCATCAGCGAAGATGATGGTAATGGGCATGACAACTCCGGCAATCTCGCCAAGGTCAATGACAACGCCGGCAAGGAGGTCAAGGGCGCGAGTGTCGCGGTGGCCGCGACGGCCGAGACACAGGTCTGGCCGAACAACGGGGCGTCGTGGGGGTTCACCGGGACGAACCTGATCCTCCAGTCGGGGATACTCTCGCCCAGCCCGACGATTACCGTCAAGGGCATTCCCTATAAGAACTACGCGGTCTACGTGTATCTGGCGGCCGGTGACAACGGTGGGCAAGGCAGCGCCACGATCTCGGTTGCCAATAAAGTGGCGGGGAAAGTCGACGGGACTCCCACCTGTTTCTGCAACTTCAACTGGCAGGGCGGGAATTATGTGAAATCGGAAGCAAAGACGCTCAAGGAGGCCAAGGACTCCAAAGGGGCGAACTATATTGTCTTCACCGGGAATTCGGCGAGCGATATGACCGTGGAATTCAACGGTACCCTCGGCGGCGGTTGGATCGGCGTGGCGGCAATTCAGATTGTCCAGACTCCGGAAGGCAAATGATAATGGGCAAGGCGCGTTCTACGACATCGCAAATGTACCTTTGTAGAGGTCTTCGACCACGAGCTTGAAGCAATCGGTGGTCAGTTCGTCACCCCGGCCCCAATAGCTGCTGTGAGCCTTGAGGCCGATTAGCGTGACATAATCAGACCAGGAAGGATGCTCATCCTCGCCGCCTTCGGAGTACGGCCTGTTTGAGGTGGGCATGCGCTGAATGCATCGGTCGTCCGTCAGTGGGGCTGCGGCAGCTCCAGCCGGGGCGGGTGCGGAATCAGCTATTCCGATGCCTTGGTCGGATTCTCCCTTTTCGCTGTCGTTCCGGAAATTCGAACCGAAGATGTCGAGTGGCGAATAGATGTTGAGCCATTGCAGCGGGGCCGGAGGCGTCGAGGGAGTTGCGTGCCGGCCGTTGAAGTGATTGGGCCAGAGTGTTCGAATCAGGTCGAACGGGCAGCCGATGGTGATGAGAGTGTGGACGACGCCAAAGCGGATCTCCGGGATCCCGCGACGGCGGAATACAGCGTCAATGGCGAGGATGCTGCCGAAGCTGTAGCCCATCAGGTGGATGCGGTCGTAGGTGACTTCGGGGTCCGAAGTGATCGAGTCGAGCAGCGACACGGTTTGGGCGATCAAGGCCGGAAGCCGGAATCCAACGCGAATGTAGTAGATGGCGCTCAGGTACTGGAGACCCGCTTCACTGACGGTTTGCTTCAGGTTCTTGGGGAGAACAATACCCAGTGCGGTGAGCAGGATGAGGATGTTGTGGACCGTGCTCTGCCGTTGCTTGTACCAATCCACAAGGCTGCGGGGAAAACCGCGGTGGGGTGATTGTGTGGATGGAGCAGTGGTCCCGGATATTGACGCGGGCACGGTGGACGGAGCCGTCTGGGAGACGGGCGGCAGAGGCGGCTGGCCGGCCGAACCGCTCAATGTAGTCACGACAATTCCCGCAGCGGCCGCGATCAGTAGAGACAGATAGGCGCAGAGAAGCAGCACGATGAAGGTAATCCAAACCAACTGAAGCTTCTGCGCCAGGCTTGTGCCTCGTTGGTGCCGTCGGAACATGACGGTGATGAGCATTCCAAACCCGTAGGTGACCTGGAGAAATACAAAGAGACACTTAAGTGGAAGACTCCTACGCTCGAAATCGCGAGTGAGTGTGCTTCCATAATTGACACCGTAAACGTCGATCAAAGGAATCTGCCCGCCCGTGGCATCGGCGCGGCTGATGGTACAGACCCGGCTCTTGAACGGGCTGGACTCGTCGCCGTAGGCTTTCTCGCGCACGGCCCGCGTGAAGGTCGCTTTCGCAGAGACCGCATTGAAATCCAGGGCGTTGGCAATGCGCTTGGCGATGGCATCGACGCTTTGGTCCGCGCCCCAGGCACTGTCGCTTCCGCCAAGGCTGGGCAGAAACAGGATTGCATCTCGAAAGACTCTCGGAGCCGAGGGGTCGTTCTCCGCCATGGGTGCCTCCGTCCTAAGGTATCAGCCCGGGCGCAAGGGCGTGTCCGGACATGTCATTTCGGAAAATCGTCCGGGCCGTCCACCGGGGAATCCAGTGGGTCCCCGGGAGCTTCGAGCAAGCGCGTATAGCGATCTTTGAAGTGATCCACGATCATCGCCACCGGGTCTTTCAGGGTGTCCTTGCCGATTGAACGAAGCACCGTTCGCGTGATGCTGCTGGTCAGGAATTCCGCGCCCAGCTCGACGAGCGAGAGCAGGGAGCGGCCGCGCGGGCGAAACTTCTCAAGCAGGCCCCGCAGCCCCTGAATGCCCTCGGCCGGCTCGGGCTGGGGATCAAAGTCCAGGAGTTCCAGAAGCGTTCTCCAGTAGCGCTGATCACGATGGAGATGGCCGTCGACGTCGATCCAGACAACGCCGTCACAGTGTTGATACGCGCCGATTGGAGATCGGCGCGGCGGAACTCGGGGCACCAGATCAATGTTGTTAACGACGCGGACCATGCGCCCTGCCATCTGCTGGTTCATGGCGTCAGCAAAATCCGCGTCCCCGACGCGGGGCTGGCCGATTGTGTGGAGGCTGAGCCGATCCGGGGTCGCGGCACCCTCCTCCAGCGCTCTGGCGATGGTGAGGCAGGCAAGGGCGCCGCCGAGGCTGTGGCCGGCAACGAACACCGGTTGGGCGGCCTGCACGGTCTGGGCGATGAAGTCTCTCACGGTTGGCCAGACCAGGTCCAGGGCGGCACTGAAACCGCTGTGTACCATGCCAAAGGGACCTTTCACTTGAAGCACGTTCGCGTCCGTTGCCCAGTCAAACGCGTTCGTCGGCTCGGTGCCACGGAAACAGACGATGCCACAGGCAGCGGTTTTGGCGAGGAATACCTGGGTATTCTGCTTGTTCAGGAAGTCGACATACTGCAGATTCCACTGTCCAAGCCGGGACTGTACGGTCCCAGCATCTTCGTATGCCAGCTCGCTGCAACAGGCCAGCGCATTTGCGTTCCTGACACTCCACCCAAACGCTTTGGGATCGAAACTGTCGGATTGGAAATCAAGCATGTGATTCTCCTGGCTGAAGTCGAAAGCACACGGCGCGATAAAGGACGGTCGTTAAGCGCAGCGTTCCGCGCATGACATGCTGAGATTCGTCGTGACCGATCAGATCTTAGCCCAGGAAACGTACGTCGTCCTTCGGTCTTTTTCGCATTTGGTGCGCTGCTTCGCCACCGGCGAGCAGCAACCGGTAACGGCCTCCCGCCTTGATTCCCCGCGCCCTGTCTCTAACATTCTCCCGGTTTCAAAGGATTGGTGACTCGTATGTCTGATTCAACCATCGGGATATGCCTCCTGGGCTGCGGCACGGTCGGCGGCGGCGTCGTCAAGGTGCTGCGCGAACAACACGATCTGCTGCTGCGGCGCACGGGCATCGATTTCCAACTCCGCCATGTCGTCGTCAAGAGCAAGGACGAATACCCGGCCAACGCGGCCGAGCTGCCGATGTCCACGGAAGCCACGCCGGCCATCGATGACCCGGCCAGCCAGATCATTGTCGAACTCATCGGCGGCACCGGAGTGGCCGGTCAGTTTGTGGAACGGGCGCTCAAGCTTGGCAGGCCGGTGGTTACGGCCAACAAGGCGCTGCTGGCGGTTCGCGGTCCGGAATTGTTCGCACTGGCGAGACAGAACAACACCTGCATCGCCTTTGAGGCCAGCGCGGGCGGGGGCATTCCGATCATCGACGCGCTCATGCGGGGGTTGGTCGCCAACCGTGTCGACGCGCTGTTGGGCATCGTCAACGGCACCTGCAACTTCATCCTCACGAAGATGACCCAGAACGGCTGGGGCTACGATCAGGCACTGAAGGAGGCGCAGCGGCTGGGGTTTGCCGAGGCCAACCCGGCCATGGATGTGTCGGGGCGGGATGCGGCACAGAAACTGGCGATCCTCGCGGGGCTGGCGTTCAACTGTCGCGTGCGCGAGGAAGACATCCACCTGGAAGGGATCGACAAGCTTGACGCGACTGACCTGACGTTCGCGTGTCAGTTTGGCTATGTTATCAAGCTGCTGGCGATCGCCGAACGGCGTGAAAATGACCGGATTTCGCTGCGCGTGCATCCGACGCTCGTGCATAAGGACGACCTGCTAGCGGATGTGTCCGGATCGTTCAACGCGATCAGCTTTTATGGGCATGCGCTGGGCCATGCGCTGTTCTATGGCCGCGGGGCGGGGCAGATGCCGACGGCGAGCGCGGTGGTGTCGGACATCATCGGCGTGGCCATCGGCACGACGCCGTTGCAGTTCAAGCACCTCAACGTGTTCCCGGACAAGGTCGATCCCGTGAAAGTGCTGCCGTTCGATGAGCTCCAATCGCGCTACTACATCCGCCTCACCGCGAAGGATCAACCCGGTGTGTTGGCGCAGGTGACGGCGGCGCTGGGCCGGCACTGGATCAGCCTGTCGGCCATTCACCAGCCGGAGAGTGACGCCAACGGGAGCGTGCCCGTGGTCATCACCACGCATCTGGCCAATGAGGGCGCGATGCAGTCGGCGTTGAAGGAAATCGATTCACTGCCGACGATCAGTGCGCCGACGGTTTGCATCCGCATCATCGACCAGCCGAAGGAATTTGGCAACAAATAGACGGCCTCGTTTCGCTGAGCCCTGAACCCTGAACCCCGAACCGTGAACCCTGCACCATGAAATACGCAATCATCATCCCCGACGGCGCGGCCGACGAACCGCTTAAAGAACTTGACGGCAAGACGCCCCTGGAAGTGGCGAAGACGCCGAACATGGACCAGCTCGCGGCCGAGGGCCGCATGGGGGTGGTTCACACGGTTCCGCCTGGATTCGAGAGCGGCAGCGACGTGGCGACGATGTGCCTGCTGGGCTATGCGCCATCGAAATATCACACCGGCCGGGCACCGCTGGAGGCGGCGGCGCAGCGCATTGCGCTGGCGCCGACGGACTGGGTGTTTCGCTGCAACCTGGTGACCGTCAAGAACGGCATCATGAAGGATCACTCGGCCGGGGGGATCTCAAATGAGGATGCGCGTACGCTGCTGGCGGAACTGGCAAAGCAGGTGCAGGTGCCGGGTTTTCAGTTCTATCCGGGGGTGAGCTACCGCAATCTGCTGGTGTATCGCGGCACGCAGGAGTTTGACCTCAAGACCAAGCCGCCGCATGAATTTCCTGAGGAACCCGAAGCGAAATATCTTCCGACCGGCACGGGCAGCGAGATTCTCCGGCAGATGATCGAGACATCCAAGAAATGCTTTGGCGAGGATCCGATCAATGTGGCTCGCCGAAAAGCCGGGGCCAATGAGGCTTCGCAGATCTGGCTTTGGGGGCAGGGTCACGCGCCCAACATGCCCAGCTTTGTACAGCGCTTCGGTGTGAAATCGGCGGCCATGATCACGGCTGTCGATCTGCTCCGCGGCCTGGCGGTGCTACTGGGTTGGGACCTTATCGAGGTCCCCGGCATGACCAGTTTTCACGACACGGATTATGCGGGGCAGGGCGTGGCAACGGCGGCGGCGCTTGACAAGTACGACCTGGTCTTCTCGCACATCGAGGCGCCCGACGAAGCGTCGCACCAGGCCGACTGGAAGACCAAGATCGCCGCGATTGAGCACATCGACAAATACGTGGTCGGGCCGGTGATGCAGAAGATGCGGACATTCCCGGAGTGGCGTCTGCTGGTGATGCCGGATCATCCCACGCTCATTAGCAACCGGAAGCACGGCTATGGACCGGCGCCGTTTGTCATTGCCGGCACGGGCGTCAAGCAGACGCGGCAGGGGGCTTATTGCGAAAAGAATGCCGCGAGCGGCGTGCGCCTTGAACATGGCGAGGATCTGATGGAGTATTTCCTGCGAGGGAAATAGACGCTGGCTCTACTCATGTAAGCAGTTGATCGCGGCGGAAGAACGCGCGGCCGATGGCCAGGCAGATGATTGCGAGTACGGTGAGGGCCGCCAGCACTGTTACATACTGCAGCGCAAATCCCTGGGCGATCCATCGGCCGGCCGCGTGCTTGAGCGAATGCCGCACTGCCGGTAGTCCCAAGACGGCCGGGAGGATCAAGGTCGGCGTGAAGATTACCACGCACATGATGGCGCCGAATACCTGTTGGGCGCCCTTGAGCGAGTTGGTCTTGGCGGAGACGGCGGCCGCGAGGGCGACCAGGATCAGGTTCGCGAGCAACACGGGCGGCACGCTGAGCAGGAGGACGTGGAGTGGCAGGTTGATCGGCACCACCGCCAATTCCGACCGGAGCAGGAAGAGCGTCAGCGAGGCAGGAACGAGAAGGAAGAGGTACCCCAGGACCGCGGATGGCAGCAGCACGCTAATACATTTCAATACATAAAGTTGCGTATCCTCGACTGGCGAAGCGAGAAGCACTTCGAGGGTGCCGCTGTCCTTCTCGCCGGCGAAGGTCGCCAGGGCGGCAGACAGCAGCAGGCCGAGCGAGAAGAACACGCCGACTCCCATGCCGGCGAGGACGCAAGCCCAGCGCACGGACGTGAGGTGCGGCGGCAAGAGCACCTGTTGCGCAATTTGGCTCTGGAGCGTTGTCGCCTGCGTCGTCGGCCGGGTCGTGGCGGAGGCCTGTAGCAATGCGCGAAAGCGGCTGGCCCCCGTGCCGGACAGGAACAGCAACACGAAGAGCAGAACCACGAGGCCGATGAGTTGCTGACGCTCGCGCAGGCTCGTGCGAACTTCCTTGACGACCATCGCCTTGAGCAGTGGATACCACCTCATGCTTCATCCTCCGTCTCGGATTCGGCAATGGCCGAGCGATAGAGACTACGCAGATCGCGGCCATCCGGGGCGACGGTGAGTACCCTGCCGCCGGCCGCAACGATCGCCTGCACGGCCTCGGGGATGATGGGCTCGGGCTCGCCAGTGAGCATGAGCCGCAGCACGCGGCCGTCGACGGTTATGCCGTGAATTCCGGGGATGGCCTGGAGGGTGTGCGGCGCGTCCGGCAGGGCGTTGGCGAGTTCGATGCGGTAGCGGCGTCGCCCGCCGCTCAGTTCGGCGAGGGTTCCCTCCACGAGCAGTCGCCGCCGCAGGATGCCCACGCGGGCACAGAGCCGCTCGACTTCCTCGAGGTGATGCGAGCAGAGGATGACGCTGAGTCCGAGTTCGGCGACGAGCGTTCGCAGAAGTTCCCAGACCGTCTCGCAGACCTCGGGATCGAGCCCGGCGGTCGGTTCGTCAAGCAGCAGCACGCGCGGCTCGTGGAGCATGGCGCGGACCAGGTGGAACTTGCGGCGCATGCCCTTGGAGAAGGTGTTCACGCGATCCCTGGCGCGATCGGCCAATCCGAGTCGCGCGATCCAGGGCTCGCTACGCCGCCGCACGGTGGCCGGGTCCAGGCCGTAGAAGGCGCCGTGGTAATCGAGGGATTCATGCACGGTCAGATTGGCGATCTCGCCGGCTTCGCCGGGAACCAGACCGATCCGGGCGCGGGCCTCGTTGGGGCGTTCGGTCATGGAGATGTCATCCACCCAGGCCTCGCCGCTGGTGGGGCGAATCAGGCCGCAAATCATGCGGACGGTCGTGGTCTTGCCGGCGCCGTTGGGGCCGAGGAGGCCGAAGATCTCGCCGGCATTGACGGTGAGGTTGAGGTCCTCGACCGCGACGATCTCTCGCCTGCGGGAGCGAAACGTCTTGCCCAGTTGCTGCACACGGATCATCGGCAACCTCTCTGCACGCGGGTTCGGCGCGGCGTCATGTTACCGCAACACGACGCTGACTCGAAATGGTCCGATGCCTGGGAGCGCGGGCGTCCTCGCCCGCTGTGCATGGCGGCCGAGGACGGCCCGGCGCGGCAAGTTCTCCGGGAGCACGTGGAGCAGCACAGGCGCCTTGCCTGTGTCAAAGTCTTCGGACACAGCCGAGACGGCCGTGCTACTTTGATTGGCCCTGTTCTCCCGGAAAAATTGCCGCGCCGGAATGGCCGCGCTCTCAGGGACATGTTTGACAAACGTCTTCCAACCCCCACACTCTGTTCTCACCATGTTCGCCGCGATTATCAAAGGCGTCATTCTTGGACTCGGCGCGGCCGCCCCCATCGGGCCGGTCAACGTCGAAATCGCCCGGCGGACGCTGCGCGGCGGCTTTCCGGCCGGGTTCTTCCTGGGGCTTGGCGCTGTCACAGTGGATGTCTCGTATGCCATTCTTGTCAGTCTGAGTATCCGGCCCGTGCTCGACAGGCCGTGGCTGGTCGGTCTTCTTACCTGTGCCGGGAGCAGCTTCCTCGCCTACCTTGCCTGGCTCTGTTTCCGCGACTTTGCCAGGGACGTGGATCCCGATCTTTCGGCCCAAACGACCTCCATCCACCGCGGCTACGTTACGGGGTTATTGATAACGAGTCTCAACCCGATGACGCTCGTGTTTTGGTTCGTGGGGGTGCCCGGCCAGGCCGCGAATCTGCAGGATCCGGCCCGGGAACTCCCGTTGTTATCGGTCGGGGTGTTTCTTGGGGCGATATCCTGGGTGGTGTTCTTTGCCGGGCTGGTGTCCTTCATCGGCGGGATCGCCAAGCACCGCGCCATGCGATTGGCCAACCTCGCGGGAGGCATCATGCTGGCTAGTTTTGCGGTTTACGCAATTTTGCAATGGGCGGCAAAGACCCTATGATACGCCCCTTAATTATTGGCGCTATACTATGATGCGAAAGACTCTCGGCCTCGCGGTAATCTCAATCACCACGGCAATGCTTCAAGGATGCGGCATCGGCCAGCCCAGTCCATTCGATCCGCAGTCGATTGAAGCCATGCAGAAGCGGCAGGCAAGCGAGAATGTTATGCGCGAGCTGAGCCAGCTCCCGACGTCGCTGCCGGACATCACCAAGCCCGTATCGAATCCCGCCCAGACGCGCCCGTCCATGGCGATTCAGCCGAACAAGCCGACCGTGCGCTTGAAGCTCCAGGAGATCATCCATCGCGCTGTCGCCAACAACCTCGACACGCGCGTGGCCAGTTACCAGTCGGCCATTGACGAAACCCGCATTCTCGAAGCAGAAGCCCGCTTCGATCCGACCTGGTTCAGCAACGCCCAGGGACAGCGGCAGAATCCGCAGGGCATCATTAACAACAATTTTGCACCACCCGAGGTCAACAGCTACGTCCTGGCCACGGGCATGAAGCAGGATACCGACCTGGGTACGCACTACGAAGCCACGATGCAGACCACGGAACAGCGCTATGCCCAGCAGAGCAATTTTTCCACGGCCCTGACGCGCGGCAAGAGCTGGGACGATCAGGTGATCCTCAAGGCCACCCAGCCGTTGCTCCGTGACTTCGGCGGTGTCGTCAACCGGGCGCGCATCACCATCGCCCGCAACGACCAGAAGATTTCGCAGCTTGATACCCGGGACCAACTCGAGAAAATTCTCCAACAGGTCGAAGAGGCGTACTGGAAACTGGTCCAGGGCGAGCAGGACGTGGAGATCCAGGAGCAGCTTCTCAAGGCCGCCGAGATCACCATGGACATCCTCATCAAGAGAATGGTGGGCGATGTGAACATGGTGCAGGTGGCGCAGGCACGCGCGGCTGTCGAATCGCGCGCCACGGAACTCGTTCGAGCCCGAGCGCGGGTCGAGGACTTTTCCGACCAGATCAAGCGGTTGATGAGCGATCCCGAATACCCCGTCGCGGGCGGCGTTGTCATCAAGCCAGCGGACGAGGCCTTCGCGCAGCCCGTAAGACTGTCGCTGTCTGACCAGATCGCCACAGCGCTGCAGAACCGCGTGGAACTGCTACAGCAGCAGATCCGCATCGACTCCGCCCGCATCATCATCAAGGCGGCCGACAACAATGCCCTGCCCAAGGTCGATCTCACCGCGCAGATTGGTTTTGAAGGCATCGGCTTGAACTGGACCGACTCGCTCAATAGTTGGGACGACAGCAAACTCGTGAACTGGGGCCTGGGCATTCAGGTGGAAGTGCCCATCGGCAACCGCCAGGCGCGAGCCATCCAGGCACGCACGCACCTCCAGTACACGCAGGCCGTTGCGCAATGGCAGCTTCATGCGGACACGGTCGCCAACGACGTCAAATCGGCCCTGCGTGAGGTGGAAACCTCGTGGGATGAGTCGATCGCCGCCCGGCGGTCTGTTTTCGCGGCCCAGGATGCATTGACGGCCATCGAGGAGCGGGAGAAGGGCAACCAGCAGCTTACGCCCGAATTCGTGAACCTCAAGCTCAGCGCCCAGATCACCGTGGCCAGCGCCAAGAGTTCCGAAACACGG
>JANYKD010000186.1 GCA_025361735.1 Phycisphaerales bacterium | reverse complement strand
CAAGCTATTCATCCTGGCCGGACATCGCAATATGGAAGGCGAACGGGCTTTCATCCAGGAACTCAAAGCGCTGGGAGGAAAGGAGGCACTTGCGAATGACAATGAAAAGATCGCTTTCAAATACAGCCTTGGTGGTGGCTACAAAATTTCCAATGGCTGGGAGCCGTTAGGCCCAGCTGGATTCTATGACACCTTCGGTCCCGAACTCAGCTTCGGAAGGGCGCTGCAAGGCAAGGTTCCCGGCAACATTGCCATCGCCAAGTTCACGCACAGCGGTTCGCAGATGAACGACTGGGCGCCGCAGGGAACGGACGCGAAAGACCGGAACCTCTACCCGCAATTCATCGCCTTCATCCAGGAATCCATCAAGGAACTTCAAGCCAAAGGTCATCAGGTGGAATTGGCCGGCATATTTTATCATGTCGGGGAAAACGATATGTCCTTTGGACGTTATCGCAAAGACGCTGGCAAATGGCTGCAATCCACGGTCGTAAAAAGTCGGCAGGACCTGGCGCTTCCTGCGCTGAAATGGTATGTCAGCCAACAGCCGCCCACCGATGAGAAGGGCCTCAACGCCATTGACGTGACCGCAAGCCTCGCTGCCATCGCCGCCGCGGACCCTGCTTTCATCCACATCAAGGCCTTCAATCTTCCCTCACAGGAAGAGAAGCTGGTCATCACCACGGCGGGCATTGTCCAATTGGGGGAGTTGCTTGCCCAATGCTATCTCGAACACAGGTAGCTTAGGACCTTTGGCCGTCAACATTCCGCGCACAGAACCCTGGCGGTATGTGCTCTGCGGCTTTGGCTGGCATCAGGGCTGGAACGACCACATCAACAACAAATTCAATGCCGAATACGAAAGCAACGTGGCTCATTTCATCCGCGACATTCGCAAGGACCTCGGGGCCGCCGCGCTGCCGCTCGTCATCGTCGAAACCGGCGTGAATGGCCCCGAGGAGAATCATCTCGTGTTCTCGCTGATGAAAGCTCAGGCTGCTGTGGCGCAGCTCGCGGAATTCAAAGGCAACGTGGCGTTCGTCGGCACCAAGACGTTCTGGCGGCCGCAGGATCAGTCACCCGGTGGGCAGGGCCCTCGCTGGAACTCAAACGCCGAAACCAACTACCTCATCGGCGAAGCGATGAAGCTGCTCCTCGGCACCAAGTGATGCTGTCCCGCAAGATGGAGCGACCCCGATGAGGCACATCAGAGAAATCGAGTAAGATTCCTGTCGCGCTGCCCAGCCAAGGGGGGGGCAATGTATGTCTGCTTTTCGTCCGGACTTACCTTCAATCGGGGTGACTGGACACCATTAGAACTTGTTGTTCGCGACACGTTTGGGTTGGAGCCTCGAATACAGCAGCTTCTCTTGGCGGCATAAAGGCACCACCGTCGTACCAGGAGGAACGCAACACTGCGGATTACACTTCTGACTGACTCGTTCTGAAGGGCGCCCCTACTTCTCTGGTGTGACAACCCCTGCCATACGGCGAGGGCCTTTCATGCTTTCGATACCGCCGATCGCAAATCCCCAAACCGACTCGGCCAGCGCATCCAGTTCTGCTCCGGTCTTGGGAACCGGTTGACCGAATCGATGGAACACTTCTCTCGCCATCTCTCGCACGACGCACAGCCCCAACACAAAGCTCGTGCACCGGCTTCGCAATTCGGGACTGTCGGCCGAACCCAGAAGCTCTGCCACAATCTCTTCAACAGACTGCCAGATCGGACGCATGATCTTGGTCACGAATTCATCCAAAGCGCCAGATGGCTGACTGATTTCCCACGATATGAGCTGTCCGGCTTGGGGATGAGCCACGCGTCGCAGGAGCATGAACCGTAGTAGATAGCGTATCCATTGCATCAGTGCCGCGGCCGGTTTCTGGCCCGGGAACCGAACCGGATGCGGCTCGCGGCTGAGCAGCTCGCGATGCATCAGAATCAACACCTCCCGATACAGCATTGCTTTGCTTCCGAAATAATGGCTCACGGATCCGAGATTAACGCCAGCGCGATCACAGATTTCGCGGACGTTGCTGTCCTTGAACCCGTGGCGGGCGAAGACCTCCGCTGCGGCCTGCAGCAAAGCGGCGCGAGTCTGAACCGCGTCCTTGCGTTTCGGCGTACGACTTGGCATTTTCGTCCTTTCGTATCTTATACAGTTGTTTGACTTATCGTCGTCCGGGCTGTACGATGCGTTAAGTGATACAAGTGTATAAGTGCTCGATCGGATCCTCAAGAGGCTCCCATGAAGATACCGGACCGACACATGCCTTGGTTCAGACAAGTTCTGATGGTCATGCCGCTGGTTTCCGGTTGCCATTTGGGTCCTGGCTACAGGCGGCCCGATTTGACGGCCGCGACCACGCTACCGTGGCGGGCCAAAGCTCTGGAAGCTGAAACAACGCGAATTCGCCTCCAGGCGGAGCGGGTGGCGAGGTGGTGGACCCAGTTCGGAGACGACGAGCTCGCCCGTCTGATAGCGGAGCTGTCGCAGCAGAACCTGTCTCTGGCCGAGGCTCGACGGAGGGTTGTGGCCGTCCGCGCAGCGCGCTGTCGCATCTCGGCAGAACACTTGCCGCGTGTAGATGGAACTTCCGCCACTGCCAGCTTCCACTCCGGCCCGCAGCACTCCCATTAGCAGCAACTCGCACTCGGAGGTCGCCAAGTGAAGAAGATCATGCTTCTCGTCCTTATCGCTGCTCTGGCCACCGGAGGCTATGTGACTTGGCGGCTCCAGGATCAGGCCAGAAAGTCCACTGTGCCGCTGACACTCTTCGGCAATATCGATATCCGCACGGTCCAGCTTGCATTTGACGGGGATGCACTTGTCTCCAGTATGCGCGTTGAGGAGGGGGCGCATGTGAAAGCCGGAGACGTGCTGGCAACGCTCGATTCGTCGCGTTTGCAGGCGGAACACGACGAGGCAAGCGCCCTGGTACGGGCCCAGGAGGCCACGGTGCGCAAGATGGAAGCGGGGACACGTAAACAGGAGGTCCAGCAAGCCCGCGCACGCGTGGCATCGGCTCAGGCCCGGCTTGACAATGCAGAGCAGAACACCAAGCGGCTGGCTCAGACGGCGGCAAGCGGCGCATCCAGCCAGCAGAAGCTGGAAGATGCCCAGGCCCTGGTGCGTGTGGAAACGGCCGCAGTGGAAGAGGCCAGGCAATCGCTGGCGCTGGCCATGGAAGGATACCGCCTGGAAGACATTGACCAGACGCGGGCACAACTGGACGCCAGCCGCGCCCGCGTGAAACTGCTGGAAATTCGCCTCCATGACTCAGAACTCCACGCACCAACGAACGGCATCATTCGCAGTCGGCTATTGGAGCCGGGTGACTACGTGACGCGCGGCCGCGCCGTCTACATCCTCGCACTGACCGATCCCAAGTGGGTGCGTGCATACGTGCCGGAGCCCAGCCTGGGTCGCGTGCGGCACGGTGCCCAGGCCTCGGTGACATCCGATTCATTCGCCGGCCAGAGCTTCGACGGGTGGGTCGGCTACATTTCCCCTGTGGCCGAGTTCACGCCGAAAACCGTGGAAACCACCGACCTGCGGACGCAGCTTGTGTATGAAGTCCGCGTCTATCTGAAAGACCCATCGGATCACCTGCGACTGGGCATGCCGACCACCGTGGTGATCGATGAGCAATCACCTCCCGCAGCCGCGCCGGGCCCGGCGACGCGGACTATCCCGGCAACCACCCGGCCCCAGGGATGAGACACAGATGATACCGCGATCGGAACCAGGACAGTCCGGCAGATCATCCACCGATGGCATTGGGCCAGTCGCGGAGGTTCTGGACATTCGTGAATTGCACAAGCACTTCGCGGTGAAGTCGGCCGATCCGGTGGAGGCGCTCCGGGGAGTCTCGCTGCGAGTTCAGCGGGGGGAGATTGTGGGCTTGGTGGGACCTGACGGGGCGGGAAAGACAACGCTGATGCGGATGGCAGCCGGTCTGCTGGTACCGGACAAGGGGAAGGTCCTGGTTCTGGGCCTGGATTCCGTACGCGATTCGCTGCGGATTCAGGGACGAATCGCCTACATGCCCCAGAAGTTCGGGCTGTACCAGGATCTGACCTGCCAGGAGAACCTGGATCTGTATGCCGATCTTCAGGGGGTGGATCCATCCAAGCGTAAACAGCGCTATGCCCGACTGCTGGAGATGACCCAACTGGCACCATTCGCCGGGCGACTTGCCGGCAGGCTCTCAGGCGGCATGAAACAGAAGCTTGGTCTGGCCTGCGCACTGGTGAAAAGTCCCGAGTTGCTGCTGCTGGATGAGCCGACGGTAGGCGTGGACCCGATCTCGCGCCGGGAGCTTTGGCGCATCGTCCATGAAATGGTTGCACAGGAGGGCATCGGCGTGCTTGTCGCAACGTCCTATCTGGATGAGGCCGAGAAGTGCCGGCGGATTGTGGTACTGCATGAAGGGCGGATGCTGGATGAGGGCGTGCCGGAAGTGTTCCGCCAGCGGATGCGCGGGCACACATTTGTCCTGAGGGTGGCCGAAGGAGCGCGGCCGCGGTCGATCCATGCGCGATTAGTGGGGCAGCCGGGCATCATTGATGCGACGATTCGCAGCGGGCGGGTTCGTGTGGTGACCAGCGAGCCGGACAGTGCTGCTCTCACCCGCGCCATACCGGAGCCGTCTCAGGTCGAGATACACCCGACGGCCCCCAATTTCGAGGATGCCTTCATGAAACTGTTGGCCGATGTGCGGACACCCGGCACGCATGTTCATCAGGCCACATCCACGGCCGGCGGAAGCAATCTGCGGGGCCGTAAGCCTGACGCCACGGACAAGCAGGATGAGACCAGCCAAGGCGTCGTGCATACGCGCAATCTGACCAAGACCTTCGGCGCTTTCACGGCGGTCTCCCACATCAGCTTTGATGTCCATCGTGGGGAGATCTTCGGCCTTCTGGGCCCCAACGGGGCAGGCAAGAGCACAACGTTCCGCATGCTCTGCGGGCTCTCACGTGTTTCCGGGGGCGAGGTGCGTGTGGCGGGCCGCGATCTTCGCCGTTCCGGTTCCTTCGCCCGTCAGCGCCTGGGGTACATGGCGCAGCAGTTCTCGCTCTATGGCCAGCATTCGGTCCTGGAGAATCTCCGTTTCTTCGGCCGAGCGTATGGACTGTCCAGGGCAGAACTCAAGGAGCGGATTGGCTGGGCGTTGGCCGAGTTTGACCTTACGAAGTATCAGCATACCGCGGCGGGCATGCTGCCGGGCGGATTCAAGCAGCGTCTGGCGATGGCAGCCGCCCTGCTGCACCGGCCGGACATTCTCTTCCTGGATGAACCCACCAGCGGCGTGGACCCCTTGGCACGCCGCGACTTCTGGCAGCGCATCAGCAGCTTCGCCGAAGGCGGGGTTACCGTGGTGGTTACGACGCACTTCATGGAGGAAGCGGAATACTGCGACCGCATGCTGATCATGTCGCAGGGACGCGAGCTGGCACACGGCACCCCCGACGAAATCAGGACCATGGCGAGGACGGAACAGCATCCCGATCCGACAATTGAAGACGCCTTCATTGCTCTGGCCGAACACGCGGATCGGGTTGCGGCGAAAGGAGCGGCATCATGACGGTCATGCGAGCCAGGCTCATGCGCCTGCGCGGCTTCCTGCGAAAGGAGACCCTCCAGATCCGCCGCGACCCGAGCAGCATCTTCCTGGCCCTGGTGATGCCGGTCATCCTGCTGTTCCTGTTCGGCTATGGCGTGTCGCTGGATTCGAAAGATGTGCCGGTAGCGGTAGTCTCGGAAGATCATGGCGAAGCCGCACGCGAACTGGCCGCCCGTTTCACGCTGAGCAGCTACTTCAAGCCGGTTCGTGCGACAAGCCTGGCGGAGGCTCGCGACCTGCTGAATCGCCACAAGGTCGACGGCATCGTGCATGTGCCGTCGGATCTGTCGAGGCAGTTGACGCTGGGGCAGTCACCTGGAGTGCAGATCATCGTCAATGGAACCGATTCCAATCGCGCATCGCTCATTCAAGGTTACGCCGCCGGCGTGCTGAAAGTCTGGGCGCAGCAGCGGCAGTCACGCGGCCTGCCGGTACGTTCACCCGCGGTCTCCGTAGAGCATCGAGTCTGGTTCAACGAAGCGATAGACAGCACATGCTTCCTGGTACCCGGACTGGTGGCGATGGTTATGACACTGATCGGCGTCCTGCTGACTGCCCTTGTGATTGCGCGGGAATGGGAACGCGGCACAATGGAGGCCATTCTCGTGACGCCCCTCAGCGTCAACGAGATGATGGTCGGCAAGCTGCTTCCGTACTTCGTCCTGGGCATGATGGGCCTGGGGCTGAGCGTGGGGCTGGGCATGTCGGTGTTCCATGTGCCGTTTCGCGGATCGTTTTCGGTCTACCTGGCGATTTCCACGCTCTTTCTCCTGGCGTCACTGGGCCTGGGACTGTTCATCTCGGCGGCCGGTCGGGTCCAGTTTGTGGCATCGCAGGCATCGATGATCGTGGGGTTCCTGCCGACGTTCTTCCTGTCCGGATTGCTGTTCGACCTCGAAAGCACGCCCTGGCCGATCCAGGCATTCAGCCGCATCATTCCGGCACGCTATTTCATTTCGGCCAGCCACACCATGTTCCTTGCCGGCGACGTCTGGAGTGTGGTGGTGTGGGATGGCCTGGTGCTGGCCATCATGGCGACGGCGCTGGTGCTTCTGGCCCGATCCCGGATGAGCAAACGACTGTAACTTGGATCAGAGAGGCTGACCGATGAAAGCCGTTCTCCAAACAATGGTGCGTATCTGGACGCTGGTGGTGAAAGAGTTCGTCGCCATCATGAAGGACCCCAAGAGCCGCAGCATGATCATCCTGCCGCCGATCGTTGAGTTCCTGGTGTTCGGCTATGCGGCCACTTTTGACCTGGACCATGTGCGCTATGCCGTGCTGGATGACTGCCGCAGCGCTGAATCACGGCAGTTGCTGGCGCACTTTGAAGGGTCGCCGACCTTTCGCCTGGTCGGGCAGCTCCACAGTGATCGCGAAGTCGCCGAGTGCATCGACCAGCAGGGAGCGCGACTGGTGCTGCGGATTCCGCAGACGTTCAGCCGCGATCTTCATGCGGGTCAGCCGGCGAAGGTTCAGGTGATTCTGGATGGACGGAATTCCAATGTGGCGGCCATCGCACTGGGTTACGTGAATGCAATCGTGGATCGCTACAACTCAGAACGAGGCACGGCGTTTCAACCCGGTGGCCCTGAGATTGCCTCGCCAGTGCTTCAGCCAGTCGGCCGAGCGTGGTTCAACGCGAACCTGCGCAGCCGATGGTTCATCGTATCGGCGCTGAGCGGGCAGATATCGATGATCGTGGTCACGGTGCTCAGCGCCCTCTCCGTGTCGCGCGAGCGGGAAAACGGGACATTCGATCAACTGCTGGTGGCGCCGTTCAAGCCGGGAGAGATCCTCATCGGCAAAGCACTTCCGCCCGCAGCTTGTGGCCTGTTCGATGGATTGCTGTTGGCGCCGGTGGCGGTGTTCTGGTTTGGCGTGCCATTTCGAGGAAGTGCGTTGGCACTGATCGTGGCGCTCGGCGTGTTTCTGGTATGTATCGTGGGCGTAGGCCTGTTCATTTCCTCGCTGTCGTCGACGCTCCAGCAATCACTGCTGGGCTCGTTCATCTTCATCGTTCCAGCGATCATCCTCTCCGGGTTTACGACGCCGATCGAGAACATGCCGCACTGGCTCCAGGTGGCGACATACGCCAATCCGCTTCGTTACGTGATTGCCTCCTGCCGGGAAGTCTTCCTTCAGGCCGGGACGTTGAGCACGATCTGGCCACAGCTCTGGCCCATGGCCACAATTGCGGCGATCACGCTGTCGGCTGCCGCATGGCTGTTCCGGCACAGGACCGCCTAGAAACCGGCATTGGCTGGCAAGACGGCAGGGATCTGGTTCTGGATGACGCTGGCAACCGCCGACGCGAGACGTCTAGCGGTGACGAGCACTCGCAACGGCATAATGCCTTGGCCACATCAAGAGCCGTAGCAAGCGTCGTTGGCGGCCCCCAGACGTGTACGCCGCTACTCTCAAAGGACCAGAAGTTCAAATCCTGCCAATAGTTGCCCCTGTAACCACTGGCGGGATTTGACTTTACAGAACAATCGGAGTGACTGGACACCATTAGAACTGTTTGTTCGCGTCGCGTACGGTCTTGAGCCGGCCATCCAAACACTTCTCATGGCGGCGTAGAAGGAGCACCTTCATGACTCTTCCAAAGCGAGATCGCAGCCCGATGGATGTTCGCCCACTACGACATCCACGCCGCGTTCCAATCGATGTTCCGGCCATCCTACTGGACTTAAGGCCGGCAGAAGCGCATAATCCTTCAAATAATCTGAAGGATTGTGCATGAACTACCGCGACACCCATGAATCCCTCCGGGCTCTTTATGCCCTGGCAGCCGTCCAGGGCGGATACTTCACCGCCAAGCAGGCGGCGGCATCCGGGTACGACTATCCCCACCTGGCCTACCACCTTCAGGCGCGGAATTTCGAGCGAGTCAGCCACGGGCTCTATCGGCTGCCCACGATTCCGTCAGCCGAACACGACGATCTGATCCGTCTGTCGCTTTGGAGCCGCGATCGCGCGGATGAGCCACAGGCCGTCGTTTCCCACGCCAGCGCGCTGCTACTCCACCAACTCAGCGAGGTCCTGCCTCAGCGAATCCACCTGACCGTGCCGCCCTCCTTCCGGAAACGACCGCCGCAGGGATGCACGCTGCACAAGGCACAACTGCCCGTAAAGGACAGCGAGGCCCGGGAGGGTTTCTCGGTGACGACGCCCCTGCGAACGCTCCTTGATGTGGCTTCCGAGCCGGGCATAACCGAAGAGCAGCTTTCCCGTGCCGTTGAAGATGCTCTGCGGCGCGGCCTGGTACGCGAGTCTGAACTCAGGAAGGCCGTTGCGAGGACGGCGTCTGCCGCACGCCTTGAGCGCCTCGCGGTGCTGACCGGATGATGAAATGGCCAAGTCTTACGCAACCCCCGCCGCGTTCAAGGCGTCGCTTGAGGCCCGCCTCAGGACGGTAGCTGCCGAGCGCGGCCTTCCGATCAACACGCTTCGGCTCAAGCTCGTCATCGAGCGGCTCCTTGCTCGCCTGTTTGCCAGGCCCAATCCGCCTTGGCTGCTCAAGGGCGGCTATGCCATGGAACTTCGTTACCGCCCCCGGGCTCGCACGACTCGCGACATCGACCTCACGTGCGACACCACCGGAGACCAGGAGCTACAGACCCGCCTGCGCGGCATCCGTGAACAACTGCAAATTGCAGCCGAAATCGACCTGGGTGACCACCTGACGTTTCGCATTGAGGAGGCCCAAACGGAACTGGCTGGCGCGCCTCTGGGCGGAGCCCGCTTCCCGTGCGAGGCATTCCTGGCAGGCAAGACATACGGGCGGTTTCACATTGACCTGGGGTTTGGCGACGAAACCGGCGGGGCACCAGACGCGCTGGCTGGCGACGACCTGCTGGCTTTCGCGGGCATTCCGCCGGCGCACGTGCTGGCAATTCCAAATCCGCAGCAGTTTGCCGAGAAGGTTCATGCCTACACGCGCCCGTGGACGGACCGCGTGAACATGCGGTCGAAAGACCTGGTGGATCTGGTCTTGCTGATCGAAACCGGTAGCGTGGCGCCACCCGAGGTCGCACAGGCCGTTCGAGCAACGTTCGCCCGGCGCAACACCCACGCCATTCCGCCCGTCCTGCCCGATCCACCGGCTGCCTGGGCCAATGAGTTCACTGCCCAGGCAGCGGAGGCGCAACTGGCAGCATCAAATCCATCGGCGGCCGTCCAGACGCTGCGCGATTTCTGGCGTCAGGTCATGACGGGCTCGTAGGCCGCAGTTGATTGCCGGCGCGCCATTTTCATTCTCATCCCGACCGCCCAACGGAAAGAGACGACGGGTCAGCCTATCATCTCTAAAACGCGTTGGGCCCTGCAGCCGGCAAGACCGGCTTCACTGTTCGCGGCACTCGCGGGCGAGAGAGGCTCCCATTCCGATCACCGCCCGATTATTCGCGTCCTTCCTCAAGTGCAGGTACAAGGCTCATCTTCAGGTGATGGGCGAGACCGGTACCAGTTCGGCCTACGAACTGCTCTTGGCCGACCTCGACCGGGGCTATCGAGAGGAATCGCTGCGGGGATGGCGGGACCGCCTCGGAGCCGGTCAGTTGCTTGATGAGCCCGAATCGATTGTCGCAGGCATCCACAAATACTGTGGCCCAAGAATTAACGCCTCGACCATTTCTGGACGATTCTCGGTCGGCTTTGAGGCTCTGGAACGGATCTCGGGCGACGCCAATGCTGGCGAACAGCAGTATGTCCCGTTGGTCTTCACACATCGCGAGAAGCTCACGGGACATGACAAGCTGATCGCCGCCTTCCATGCGGTCGTCCTGGCCGAGTTGGTCGGCTCACTGCCGAGCCACGCGAAGATCATTCATGGCCGCGACCGTACCGCCACAAGAGTCGCCCTCGTCAAACCCAACGGTATGACTGAGATTGGCGCAAAGACCCGTCGACTGATGGACGAGTTGGCGACCCAAGTCGGCGACGCGTCTCCGCCGCCGCTCACGCTCAACGATCACTGCCGCGTATGCGAGTTCCAAGAGCGGTGCCACGCCGCCGCCGTTGAGAAGGACGACATCAGCCTGCTCAGGGGCCTGTCGGCTGGCGAGATCGAGCAATGGCGGGAGCGGGGGGTGTTCACCGTCACCCAGCTTTCCTACACCTTCCGGGCCAAGAGCATCACCGGTAAGCGGCCGGGTAAAGCCGGACGACACCTGCCCGCCCTTCAAGCGATGGCTGTCCGTGAGAAGAAGGTTTACCTGGCCCGCCTGCCGGAACTGCCGCCGGCAGCGACGACGCGAGTGTTCCTCGACGTGGAGGGCGTGCCCGATCGCGACTCCTACTACCTGATCGGTGCCGTGGTCGAGGAGGGCGGCAGGACCCGTACTTGCTCTCTATGGGCAGACAGCGCGGAGGACGAGAGGCGGATCTGGCACGGCCTTTTGGCCCTCCTCAATGGCATCGGCCCCTTCACCGCCTACCACTACGGCCGGTACGAGCGGACGTTCTTCGACCATATGGCTGACCGGTACGGCGCCCCCGCAGGCACCGAGGCGGTGATCGAGCGGCTCAAGACCAAGTCCGTGGACGTGTTGGCGGCAATGGCCGGCTGCGTCTACTTCCCCGTCCACTCCCGGAGCCTGAAGGTTATTGGGGCGCTCGTCGGAGCGACATGGTCGGATCTCACCGCGTCAGGCCTTCAAAGCCTCATCTGGCGGCACGGGTGGGAGGCGACCAACGACGACGCCCTGAAGACAGCGTTGGTGCAGTACAACTTGGAGGATTGCTCAGCCCTCCGCGCGGTCGCTGACGTGCTGGCCAAGCTATCCCAAGGAGCGGCGTGCGGACTTGAGACCGTCGGGCCGGACGAACTGCCAGCCAACCCCATCCGCCAGTTCGGGATGGGCAGCCCCGCGACTCCGGAGATCGGGACGATTATCAAGTGCGCCTACTTCAACTATCAGACAAACAAGGTGTTCTTTCGCACTGACCCCGCGGTGCGGGACAGCATCAGGAGGAAGAGAGTCCGGCTGCGATGCCCGAACGTCAACAAGGTAATCGCTTGCCGGCGACCCTCCCATTGCCCAAAGTGTGGGAGTACCAAGCTTCACGCCTATGGCAGTCGCGTGTATGGGAAGCTCATCTTCGACCTCCGGTTCACCGACTCGGGCGTGCGACGGTGGGTTGTCAGGTATGAGACGAAACGGTATTACTGCGGCTCGTGTCCCTGCACCACAATGTCCGACGAGTACCCGACGCAGCGTGTGAAGTTCGGGCACGGCTTGTCGAGTTGGGCAGTGCATGCCCACATCGCACTGCGGATGTCATTTGCGGATGTGCTGAGCGAGGTCAACGACCTATTCGGCTACTCATTCGTCGCCGACATCCTTAAGAAGATCAAGCCCCGGATGGCCAAGGCGTACGAGCCGACACAGCAACTATTATTGGCGAAACTCCGCGCGGGCCCGGTCTTGTACGTCGATGAGACGAAAGTGCAGCTTGGAGCCAAGAGCGGCTACGTCTGGGCGATCACCGACCTTCAGGAGGTGGTGTATCTGTTCAGCACTAGCCGAGACAGCACGGTGCTTGACTTGGTATTGGAGGGCTTCACGGGCGTGCTCGTGTCGGACTTCTACGGCGTCTACGACTCTCCTTCGTGCGAGCAACAGAAGTGCGTGGTCCATTTCGTCCGAGACATTAACGATGACCTCAAACGCTACCCGCTGGACGCGGAACTTGCTGAACTGGCCCGTGGATTTACCGCGGTTTTCACGCCGATCGTCCAGACCATCGATCGTTACGGGTTGAAGAAACACCATCTGAACAAGCACAAAGGCGACGCAGAGCAGTATCTGATGGGGGTCGCGGGATGCGAATACAAGTCCAAGATTGCGGCAGGATATCAGCGCCGCCTCGCCAAGTATGGTAAACGGCTGTTCACGTTTCTGTCGCACGACGGGGTGGCGTGGAACAACAACGCGGCCGAAAATGCGATCAAGCTGTTCGCAGGCCGAAGGCGGGTGATCGGCGGGGCATTCACGGAGAACGGCATCGGCGACTATCTACTGTTCCTGGGCGTCTTCTGCACGCTGCGACGGAAGGGCGGGAATTTCCTGAAGTTCCTGCTATCCGGTGAGAAAGACATCGACGCCTTTCTGTGCAGACGGGGGAGAAGGCCCGACGCAGTCTCGATTGAGAATCCTCCCGGAAACCGATCACTCGCGGACCCGCGAAATCCGCCCGAAAATGCGGTATAGTTCAAATCCTGTCACACCCCCAAAGAAGAACCCCTTGCAGTGCAAGGGGTTACGAATCATCGGGGCGACAAGACGGCTATTGAACTTTTTCTGGTCGGCGTCCGGGGCTGGGAAGCCGGGCTGCTACGGCGGATGAATGACGGAAAGCCTTGCCCAGATTGATGTTATGCCTGTTGCCGTTCAGGACACGGCTTTAAGCT
>JANYKD010000132.1 GCA_025361735.1 Phycisphaerales bacterium | reverse complement strand
GATTCGGGCCAGATGCCAGTCGCCGAAAAATTTGGTGATGTTCGAGAGCTCATCGCTCAGCCGGGCGAGATCGACGCGGATTTCGCGGAGTTCCCGCTGGATGCGCGGGCCCTGCCAGCGGTCGAGCCGCTTGGTGTTCAGATCGCGGTAGGCCCGGTCCACCGCATCATCCAGCAGGCGGTCGTACGCCTCCAGTTCCGCCAACTGCAGATTGGCTAGCTCCATGATGTACAGCGTTTCGTCGAGATACCGCGGCTCATCGATAATCATGGCCGCGTCCCAGTCGATCACCACCAGATCGCGGTCGTAGTAGCTGAAATACTTGCCGGTCGATTCGATGAACTCCTGATCGGAAAGTTGCACCGGATCCGGCTCGGCGGTCAGCAGCGCCGCCACCTCACGTCGATTGGCCTGCAGCCAATCCTCCGTTCTCAAGGGGGATGCCGTCGCGGTCATCAGCGGCGCATGGAGACAGAAAACGGTGTAGCCCTCTTCCTCGTCGAGTTTGGCGACCGGGCGCACGGCATACGGCACCAGTTCACGGCGGACTTCATCCGCCAGTTGCCGCACCTCTTCATAGAGCGAGGTTCCATTGCTGTACTTGAGATTGTGAAACGCGACCAGGTCCGCGATTCGCTCGACCCGGAAGGGCATCCGGATCGTGATGCTGATCGCTCCCACCGGCAGGATCTTCACACTGCGCTCGACGCGCACCGGCCCGTAAGGCCCGAATCGTTCCAGCGGCGGGAGGCGGACCATCTGGGCGCGATAGAAAAACAGTTGACGCGGGCTGCGCTTGCTGGCGTCGGCGGTGAACTGCGCCACCGGCTGGCCCAGAAGCATCTTGATCGGGGCGCGGCGCATTTCGTAGGCGACATCGAACGCATAGACGAACACCACTTCACCGGTGTAGTGCGGGGTGGGCGGCGGGGGAACGGAAATGCCGGAGAGAGTCATGGGGATACCTCAAGGCTGCAATCATACTCGCACGGAATGACCGTGTGTGATCATGCACATCTGCGAAAAAATATGCGGGGTTCCGCAATGACACTGGACCCTCGTTATGTTACATGCTGCCCATTCGTGAGTTCGCGTTTCGTCATCCGCCACGGCCTTATGTCCATCTCCGCAAACACCCGTCGCTCCGACCGCGTTTTCCTCGCCGGTCTTTCGTTGATCGGCGCGATCTATATCGTGCTGATCCTGGCGATGATGGCCGCGGATGTGTCGTTCACCACGCCGGCCGTCCTCGGCAGCGCCCTGCGCACGCCGGAGATTCGCCATGCGATCAGGCTCAGTCTCATCACCTGCACTTTAACCGCGATCCTCAGCGTGTGGGTGGCGGTGCCGTTGGGCTATCTGCTGTCGCGAACCCGATTTCCGGGCCGTCGCTGGGTGGATGCGGTGCTGGACATCCCCATCGTGCTGCCGCCGTTGGTGGTGGGGTTGAGCCTGTTGATCCTGTTTCAGATGCGGCTGGGGGGCAAGTCGATCGAACGGCATTTCCAGGACACGCTGCATCTGCCCGTCACCTATGCCGTGCCGAGCGTGGTGCTCGCCCAGTTTGCGGTGGCGTGTGCGTTTGCGGTGCGGACGATGCGCGTGACCTTCGATCAGATCAATCCGCGCGGCGAACAGGTGGCGCTCACGCTCGGTTGCACCCGGCGAAGCGCGTTCTGGCGGGTCACCCTGCCGGAGGCACGGCGGGGGATTCTCACCGCCGGCACACTGGCCTGGGCGCGGTCGCTCGGTGAGTTCGGGCCGATCCTCATCTTCTCCGGAGCCACCCGGATGAAAACCGAAGTGCTGTCCACCAGCGTTTTTCTGGAGCTCAGCGCCGGCCATATCGAGGCGGCGGTCGCGGTGTCGCTGCTGATGGTCGCGGCGGCGATCCTCGTGCTGTTGCTCATCCGACTGATGGACAATGGCAGCCTCCCGGATGATTCGACCGGAAAGGCGAAGGACCGATGATCGAAGTATCCGGGCTGTCGATCTCCGCCGGTGCGTTCTCATTGACCCACGTCAGTTTCATCGTTCCCCCCGGGCAGTACACCGTGCTGATGGGCCGCACCGGTTGCGGCAAAACCACCCTGCTCGAAGCGATCTGCGGCCTGCGGGCCGTCAAAGCCGGGCGGATCAAACTGGGGGGCCGCGAGGTCACGCACCTGTCCCCCGGGCAGCGCGGCATCGGTTACGTGCCGCAGGACAAGGCGCTGTTCAGCACGATGACGGTGCGCGAGCATCTTTCCTTCGCCCTGGAAATCCGCCGTGCCCCCGCGACCGAAATCGCCGCGCGGGTCTGTGAAATTTCCGACCTGCTCGGCATCGGCCACCTGCTGGTGCGGCGGCCGGCCGGCCTCAGCGGCGGGGAGGCGCAGCGCGTTGCCCTGGGCCGTGCCCTGTCTTTTCATCCCGGCGTGCTGCTGCTCGATGAACCGCTAAGCGCCCTGGACGATCAGACCCGCGAAGAGATGTACGCCCTGCTGAAAAACATTCGCCAACGCACCGGCGTGACGACCCTGCACGTCACCCACCACCACGGTGAGGCCGGGCGATTGGCCGACCGGGTGCTGGTGCTGGAAAAAGGATGCGTGGCTCCGATCCCGATGTGAATCGCCCGATCAGGCGTCGGCTGTCCATGTTCGCCACCGACAGCACCGCCGTGGGCCACCGGCATGCGCCCACGCCTCGGCACCGTGATCCCCCGCGACACCTTCCGGGAGGCGGGAGGAATGACGAAGGACGAAATTCGAATTCACGAATCAATGACGAATGATGAATGTTTGAATGATGCGGGAACGGGGAACCGGACTGCCCCACGGATGACGGGCGCGGCGAATGGAGGATAATCTGCTGCAAAGGAGCGATGGATGGCCAATCGAAAGTACACGCGTGAGTTCGAGATTTCCACGGTGAGTCTGGTGAATGCCCAGGGGTACACGATCCCCGAGGCGGCCAAACGCATGGAAGCGCTGAAAGTGAAAATCAAAAAAGTGCATGAGGAGAACCGGTGCGTATACGGCAGCCGGCGCGTGTGTGCCGCGATCGAAGCCGAAGGGGAAACGGTCTGCGCGACCGCGGCGTGCAGTACGCCACGCGCGAGCGGGCAAGGCAATCGATCTTTGAATACATTGAAATATTTTACAATCGCAAAAGGTTACACAGTTTGTTAGAGTACCTCAGCCCCGAAGCGTTCGAGGCGAGATTCAATTAGCCCCTTCGCCGCGCCCGTCATCCGTGGGGCAGTCCATGTCGCTTTAATCGAGTTCATGAAGAAAAAAAATTCGGAGATCCTCGGCCCGTGGCGCATCGTCGAGATGGAGGGAGACGACCCGAATGAGGAAGACAGCGGGGTTCCGGCGTTCATCCGGTTCGACACCGACCACCGGGGGGAGTTCGCGTTCGGCTACGTCGAAGGCGCTGTCGATCACCGATTGCTCGAGCGGGTTGGCAAGCCCGGGGTCGAGTGGACGTGGGAGGGGAATGATGAGATGGATCATGTGTCGGGCCGGGGGTGGGCGGTGCTGGATCGCGATGGATCGCTGAAGGGGATGTTCTTCTTCCATCAGGGAACGGAAACAGACTTTGTGGCAAAGAGGGTCGGGGCCCAAAAATCCGGGGCAGCGGGAATTAGGGGAGTGCCGCAGGCCACCGCCCGCCAGGGGCAGTTCCTCGCTTTCATTCACGCCTACACGAAGCTCAACGACCGGCCCCCGTCCGAAGTGGACATGCGGCGGCATTTCCAGGTCAGCCCACCGTCCGTTCACGATATGATTCTGATGTTGGAAAAGAAGGGGTTCATTGAAAGAACGCCGCGCGCGACGCGGTCGATCCGTCTGCTCGTGCCGCCGGAGCGGTTGCCTGAACTGGAGTAGGGCTGCCGGCCGGCGCGGTGGTGGTGGATGAGAGGCCGGGATTGGGGCCGCGCGTGGAGTCAACCCCCTTCGGCCCACTGCGGTGGCGTATCGGGGATGCGGTTGCCGCTCTTTCACGGGCATGCGCGCGGCTCCGCACCTGTCGATGCGGAATCCGGGTCGTCGCCTGCGGCTTCGATCCCGGCGTGGATCGCAGGCTTTCGGGCCACGATCTGCAAGTGTCCCGCCCGCGCCGCCGCCGCCGGGTCTTTGGAAAGTTCCAGTTCCATCTTGAGCAATCGCTCCACCGCGTCCGGTGAGGCCAGCAGTTGCTTGTTGTTCCGCACGGGGAGGATGGTTTTACCGAGGATTTCGAGCACCTCGAAACCGGATTTCTCAAAGAGTCTGCGGAGGGACAGAGGGGTAAAGGTGGTCAGCTCGAACTGCTCTCGCTCATCGGCGGTCAGCCAGTGGGTGCGGCCGGTGTGGATGAACTCCGCCAGGGCGTCCAAGTTGCCGCGCTCGATGAAATGATCGAGGGCGGCCAGTTTGTTGTCGGCGGTGGCGATGATGATGCCGCCGGGTTTGCTCACCCGGTACATCTCGCGGGCGGCTTTGAATGGATCGGAACAGATCGACAGGGGATCGCCCATCGCCAGGGTCAGCGAAAAATGATCGAGCGGCAGGGAGGACAGATCGACCATGTCGGCCGCCAGCAGCGTGGCCTTTTTCGCCCTCGGCCCCATCGCCTCGACCTTCTCTCGCGTCTTCTCGATCATGGCGGCGGCGTGATCGACGAAGGTGGTGGCGAAGCCGGTCTTCAACAGTTTCAACCCCCACTTGCCGGTGCCGCAACCGAGATCGAGACAATGGGCGGACAGGTCGCGGGGAATAAAAGGCTTGATCGATCGCCAGGTGAATTCATCGTGGAATTCCCAGTAGGGATCCTCGTAGATCGAATCATACTGCCGGGCGACGCGGTCGTGATACCGGCGGGAACCATCGCGGGGGGCGTGTTTGGGAGAGGGCATGATGGCAGTATAAGCGAGCTTTGAAACGGTATCGTATTGCCAACCCTCCCGAAAACTCCACAATGCCGGTCTTTCGGTGACTCTCTGCACTTTTTCAAATGAGGATCAGATCATGAGCGGTCAGGCATTCGGCATCATCGGATTGGAAGTCATGGGTCGGAACATCGCGCTCAACATCGAGCGGAACGGGTTCCCCATCGCGGTCTACAACCGGACCTACTCGAAGACCGAACATTTCATCAATGAGCTGGCGAAGGGGAAGAATGCGAAGGGGTTCGAGAAGATCGCCGACTTCGTGGGCAACCTCGAAAAGCCGCGGCGGATTCTGATCATGGTGAAGGCCGGCAAACCGGTCGATGCGGTGATCGAGGAACTCAAGCCGCTGCTTCAACCGGGCGACATCGTGATGGATGGGGGCAATTCGCTGTTCACAGATACCGAACGGCGGGTGGCGTATCTGAAACCCACCGGCATCAAGTTTTTCGGCATGGGGGTCAGCGGGGGTGAAGAGGGCGCGCTGTGGGGTCCGAGCATCATGCCGGGCGGCGACCGCGAGAGCTACGAGCACGTCCGCCCGATCCTCGAAAAAATCGCGGCGAAAGCCCCGAGCGATGGCGTTCCGTGCGTCACCTATTGTGGTGACGGCGGGGCGGGCCACTTCGTCAAGATGGTCCACAACGGCATCGAGTACGGCGACATGCAGCTCATCGCCGAGGCGTACGATCTGCTGAAAAACATCGGCGGTTTGAACAACGCGCAGCTGAAGGACACCTTTGCCGACTGGAACACCGGCGAGCTCCAGAGTTTCCTGATCGACATCACCGAGAAGGTGATCAACTTCCCCGATCCGCAAAATCCAAAGCAGGCGTTGGTCGAACAGATTCGCGATGTGGTCGGCATGAAGGGCACCGGCACGTGGACGATCAAATCCGCGAACGATCTGATCGTCCCCGTCCCCACGATGGCGGCGGCGGTGGACAGCCGGGAACTGTCGATGATCAAGGATGAACGCGTGGCGGCTGCAAAATCGCTCGGTGGCCCGCAGCCCAAGCCTCTCGTCGGCGATCTCAAGCAGTTCATCAACGATGTGAAGGATGCGCTCTACTGCTCGAAAATTTGTTCGTACGCGCAGGGCATGGCGATGCTGGCGGCGGCGAACAAGCCGAAGGACAAGGGCGGGTTCGATTTTCACATGACCCTCCCCGATCTGCCCATGATCTGGCGGGCCGGGTGCATCATCCGGGCGGCGTTTCTGGAAGAGATTACCAAGGCGTTCAAGAGCAATCCGGGTCTGCCGAATCTGCTGATGGACGACAATTTCCGCCAGATGATCAACAGCCGGCAGGACGCCTGGCGGCGCATCGTGGCCATGGGCATTTCCAACGGCATTGGTCTGCCGGCGTTCAGCGGTTCGCTGGCGTACTACGACACCTATCGCCGGGCGCGCCTGCCGGGCAATCTGATACAGGCCCAGCGGGATTTCTT
>JANYKD010000100.1 GCA_025361735.1 Phycisphaerales bacterium | reverse complement strand
GGTGCGAGCGTGACCGGGCCATCCTGTGGGCCGAACGATTTCTCGCGGCCGCCAAGTCGGATCGCAACGCGGTGATCACGGAACTGGCTTCATTTGTAAAGCAGGTTGACAGTTTCAGCATGCCGTTCCTTACGGAACTGGTCTCCAACCTGCACGGACAGCATCCCGCGCTGGGGCTGGTTTTGACGTGGCTGGAACAGCAACTGGGGGAGCAGGGGCAGAGCATCGAGCAGGTACAGCAGGCCGAGAGCCAGGCGCAAGCGGTGGAGCAGGTGTCGATCGGTCACAGCATTCAGAGTCTGCGGTTGCTGAACAGCGCCAACTGGCGAGAGTTCGTCGAAGGTCAGAGCCTGATCGAGCAGACGCTGCGGGGCGAGGCGTGCAGTGTATATGGACAAATGGATTTCAGTACGCGCGACCGCTATCGCCACGCGGTGGAGCGGCTGGCGCGGCGCAGCGGCAAGCCCGAGAGCGAGGTCGCCGAGCAAGCCGTCCGCCTGGCTAAACTGGCGCCCGCGGATGATCCGCGCCGTTCCCATGTAGGCTATTACCTGCTGGATGCCGGGCGTTCAGCACTGGGTGAGGCCGTGGGCTTGCCCGATGGAATGGGAGCGGCGTTGGTTCGGTTCGCTCGCCGGCATCGGCTGACGGGCTACTTGGGCATTGCGGTGATTTTCACGGTGGCGATGGTCCTGCCGGCCGCCGAATACACTCGGCATCGATGGGGTGCGCCGCAGCGAGACTGGTTTACGCTGGCGGTGGTACTCACGGCATGGCTGGTTGCCTCGCGGTCGTCTCTGCAAGTGGTGAACTGGCTGACCACGCTGCTGCTTCGGCCACGGTCGCTGCCGCGGCTGGATTATTCCAAGGGGGTTCCTATTGAGCACACCACGGCGGTGGTGGTGCCGACCATGCTGAGTTCTATGGATGGGGCCAGATCGCTGGCCGGAGGCCTGGAGCTACGTTATCTCGCCAATCGCTGCGAGAATCTGCTGTTTGTGTTGCTGACCGACTCTCCGGATGCCGGGACGCAGACAATCTCCCAAGACGATGGGATTCTGGCGGCCGCATGTCAGGCGATCGCGGAGTTGAACCTCCGGTATGCCACTGAAGACCGGCCGCTCTTCTATCTGCTGCATCGGCTGCGATTGTGGAATGAGTCCGAAGGCGTCTGGATGGGCCACGAGCGGAAGCGTGGCAAACTCAGTGATTTCAATCGCCTGGTGCTGGAGGGACGCGCGGAACCATTTGTCAAAATCGTGGGCAGCGTGCTACGGCTGCGCGATGTCCGGCACGTCATCACGCTGGATACGGACACGCAACTGCCGCCCCAGACCGCGTGGAAGATGATCGGAACGATGGCGCATCCGCTGAACCGGCCGATGGTGGATGCCGGTACGCTGTGCGTTCGCGAAGGCTACGGCGTCCTGCAGCCCAGGGTGGCGATCAATCTCACCAGCGCCACGAAATCGCTGTTCAGTCGCCTTTATTCCGGCGAGGTCGGCATCGATCCCTACACGCGCGAAGTATCCAGCGCCTACCACGACCTGTTCGCCCGCAGCCCGTTCATCGGCAAGGGAATTTATGATGTAGAGGCATTCGAGACATGCGTGGGCTCGCGGTTTCCGGAGAATGCCATTCTCAGCCACGATCTAATTGAAGGCTGCCACGTTTCCTGCGGGTTCATCAATGATGTCGAGGTGATCGAAGAGCATCCCTCTCGCTATCTGGCGGACGTGAGCCGGCGGCATCGGTGGGTGCGCGGAGACTGGCAGATTGCCGGATGGGCCTCGCGCAGGGTCCGCACGCCTCAAGGCCGCGAGAAGAACCCGCTGGGTCGCCTGAGTCGCTGGATGATTCTGGATAATTTGCGACGCAGTTCGCTACCGGCGGTTGCACTGCTGACGGTGTATCTGGGGATGCTGCTTCCCTGGCCGGGGCCGGTGGTTTGGACTGCCGGATTCCTGGTGGTGTGGTTTATCCCCGATCTGCTTCGCATGACAGTGGCGGCCGTGCGGCGCGGCAAAGGGGTCCGATGGTCGCGGCATCTGCTGGGAGTGACGCGATCTGAAGCGAGATCGATGCTTATCTCGTCGCTGGATCTACTCTTCCTACCCCATTATGCGGTGGTCTACTTGGATGGGATTGGGCGGGCCTTGTGGCGAATGGGGGTCAGTCACCGCCTGATGCTGCAATGGCAGACGGCCGACGAAGCCGACTGCTCTACGAAGTCCGCTTTGGGGCCTGTGTGTAGCGCGATGGCCGGTGGCATCCTCGTCGCGGTGTTGTTGTTGGTGCTGGCGGTCACGATCAACCCCGCGGCCATGCCGTTGGCGGTTCTCATTGGGGCGATCTGGCTGTTGTCGCCGGGGGTGGCGTGGTTTATCAGTTGTGATCAGGTCGAAAAGGCGACGCCTTTGAGCCCGGAGAAGTGGGCGTTTCTGGGACGGCTGGCACGTCGGACCTGGGCGTATTACGAGCACTTCATCAACCCCGAGCAAGGGTGGTTGCCGCCGGACAATATCCAAGAGATTCCGACGATGAAGATTGCCGAGCGCACTTCACCCACCAACATCGGGCTGGGGCTGCTGGGTACGCTGTCGGCCTTGGATTTCGGCTACATCAGCGGCCGGCGACTCGTGCATCGGCTCCAGAGCAGTTTCGCATCAATGGAGAAACTGGAGCGCTATCGCGGCCATTTCTTCAACTGGTATGGCACCCGCGACGGGCGTACCCTACATCCGCGTTATGTGTCCAGCGTCGACAGTGGCAACCTGGTGGGTTGTCTGCTGACCTTGGAGCAGGGGCTGGCTGAACTGGTGGATCGGCCGGTGTTGCCGCCACGGTGGCGAGAGGGACTCTTAAGTACGCTGGGCCTTTTTGAAGAAGAATTGGAGCCAAAGGAAAATCAGGCGGGTGAGCCTCTGGCAGCCGAGGTATACAGGCATGTGCAGCAACGCGTGGATGAACTCAAAGCACAGTTGGCAACCTGTCCGACCGACCTGCTCTCCCAAACGGCATCTGGACTTCACGCAGTCGCCGACGCGGCGCGCGAATTGCGCAGCATGGTCGTTGCTGACACCGAACCGGCCTACTGGTCGGATCAACTGGCGGGCCAGGCGGATGACCTGCGTGATGATTTGTTGTGGCTGGTCCCGACGCTGGCTACCGATACGACGCTTCGGGCCGATGTGACTCTGGCCGCGCTGGCACGACAGGCGGCCGACTTCGGAAACTGCGATGATCAGTCTTGTTCGATCCATGCCACCGAACGAATCGGGCAGTTGCGTCAATTGGTCGCCCAGTGCCAGGCCATGTCGGACATCGATCTGGATTTCCTGTTTGACCCAGAGCGGCGCCTGCTCTCGATCGGATATGACTTCGAAAACCATCGGCTCGATCCCAGCCAGTATGACCTGCTGGCGTCGGAGGCCCGGCTGGTCAGCTACATCGGCGTGGCCCGCGGGCAGTTGCCTTTGGAGCACTGGTTTTTGCTGGGGCGCATCCCGGCCGGTGGAAAAGGACCCGCCACGCTGGTGTCCTGGAGCGGATCGATGTTCGAGTATCTGATGCCGATGCTGATCATGCCCAGCTACAGTCATACACTGCTGCACGAGGCGGGCGTGGCGGCCGTCGAGCGCCAACGCCGCTATGGGCATAAATATCTGCCCTATTGGGGCGTGAGCGAGTCTGGCTATAACCAGTTTGACGCTCACATGAATTACCAGTATCGCGCGTTCGGCGTGCCGGGACTGGGGCTTAAGCGCGGGTTGGGAGACGACCTGGTGCTGGCGCCTTATGCGTCGGCGATGGCGGTGATGGTCGATGCCGTCGAGGCGACCGCAAACCTACAGGCCATGACGCGTCAGGGATTCGTCGGGCGCTACGGACTCTACGAGGCCGTCGATTTCACGGCCGACCGCGTCCCCAAGGGGCAGACCTGCTCCATCGTGCGGCAGTTCATGGCCCACCATACGGGGATGACGCTTCTAAGCCTGGAGCGGGTGTTGCTGGGCCAGCCGATGCAGCGGCGATTCCTTGCCAACGCGGAGATGCGCGCAGCGGTTCTGTTGCTGCAGGAGCGTGTACCCTCGGTTGAACGCGATGAGCGGCCCATCACGCATCAGTCGGTGCCCTCGGCGGCGGAAGTGGGCGATAAGACAGTCATCGCATCGCGGGCGCTTGCGCCTGAGGACGCAACCGTGCCGGAAGTGCATCTGCTGTCCAATGGCCGGTATAGCTGTTTTGTGACCAGCGCCGGATCAGGCCAGAGCCGTTGGGGCAATCTGGCGCTGACGCGCTGGCGGGAGGACCTGACCCGCGACAAGTGGGGAACCTTCTTCTACGTGCATGATGTGAATCGCCACGAAACGTGGTCGGCCACATACCAGCCCATGCCGGCCAAGAAAGCGCGCTACCGCGCAGTATTCTCCCAGGGGCAGGCGGAATTCCGCTGCCGATACAACGACTTGGCAATCGCCACCTTCGTCGCCGTTTCACCCGAGGATGATGTAGAGGTGAGGCGGATGACCCTTACCAACACCAGCGGGCGATCCCGGACCATCGAGCTGACCGGATATACCGAAGTGGTGCTGGCCGAGCCGCGGGCCGAGGCGGCGCATCCGGCATTTCAAAGCCTGTTTCTGGAGACGCAGTTCCTGCCCGCGCGATCGGCGATCTTGTGTAACCGCCGGCCTCGGGCAGCGGATGAAGCGTCCCCCTGGATGTTTTTCTCGCTGGTGAGCGGGGGTGCTGACGTTGAAGTGTCGTACGAAACCGACCGGGGAAAGTTTCTCGGACGCGGGCGCAACCCGTCCAGCCCGGCCGCGATGGTCAGCCCCGGACCACTGAGCAACACCGTGGGTGCCGTGCTCGATCCGGTGATGGCGATTCGTCTGCGCATTCGCCTCAAGGCCAATGAGACGGTCGAACTCCATTCGGTGATGGGGGCATCCGAGCATCGTGAACACCTCGTTGAACTCATCGACCGCTATCACGACCCACGGATGGCCGAACGCGTGCTGGAGACGGCTTGGACGCATAGCCAGGTGCTGCTGCACAATGTGGGCGCTGAAGAGCAGGATGCAGTGCTGTTTGCCCAACTCGCGGGGGCAATCCTTTATCTCAGCCCGCGATATCGGGCCGATGCCAGCATTCTGTCTCGCAATAACAAGCCGCAATCGGATCTCTGGCGCTACGGTGTTTCGGGTGACCTGCCGATTGTACTCTGCCGGATCACCGAGCGGGCGGGGCTGGATGTGGCACGGTCGGCGATCAAGGCCCAGGCGTATTGGCGGCACAAAGGGCTGGCGGCGGACTTGGTGATCTGGACCGAGGCGTTTGCCGGATATCGCCAGACGCTGATGGAGGACATCATCGGCATGGTGGACGTCATGGGCCACGCCAAATGGCTCGATCAGCCGGCGGGCATTTTCGTGCGTTCGCTGGACCAGATTCCCGACGAAGACCGCCTGCTGTTCCAAGCCGCGGCGCGGGTGGTGCTGCATGACCGTTCGGGAAGCTTTGCCGAGCAGATTCTCCGGCGGACGCGCCGGGACGTTCGCCAGAATATCCCCACAATACAGCCTTCCCGAAGCGCCGAAGCGCCGGGTCCAGAGGAGTTTGTCCTCGCCCATCGCGATCTGATGCTGTTCAACGGCATCGGTGGTTTCACGCCTGACGGGCGCGAATACATCATTCAGTTACCCCACGGGCAGACCACGCCTGCGCCGTGGGTCAACCTCATCGCCAATGCCAACTTCGGCACCATCGTCAGCGAAAGCGGCGGCGGATACACCTGGTATCAGAATGCCCACGAATATCGCCTGACCCCCTGGCATAACGACCCCGTCAGCGATCCCATAACCGAGGCAATATATGTCCAGGATTTGCAGACGACCACGTTCTGGTCCTGCTCGCCCCAGCCGGCACCTGGCCCGACGCCTTATGTCTGCCGCCATGGCATGGGATATACCGCCTTTGAACACACGCAAAACGGACTCTTCACCGAGATGATTCAGGCAGTGCCTCCTGAGGCATCGGTCAAGATATCCTATATCCGCCTCCGTAATCTGAGCGATCGTGAGCGGCCGGTGCGCGTGGTGGGCTATTGCCGCTGGGTCTTGGGCGAGCAGGTGGAACGGACGCAGCCGTTCATCGTCACCCAGGTCGATCCGCAGACCGGGGCGATCTTCGCAACCAACAAGTTCAACGTAGACTTTGGCAGCCGCCTGGGATTCTTCGCCGGTAGCGGCGGCGAGACCAACGTAACCGGCGACCGCACCGAGTTCCTGGGCCACCATGGTTCGCCCGCCAACCCGGCGGCGTTGGGTCGGGAGCAACTCAGCAACCGCGTCGGTCCCGGAATGGATCCCTGTGCCGCCGTGGAGGTGCGCCTCACCATTCCACCTGGCGAGACGCGGTACGTGGTATTCGTTCTTGGCGGAGCGGCCAATGAAAACGAGGCTCGCCACTTGGTGCAGTCCTTCGGCGGCGATGAGGGCGCGCGCGCTGCACTTGAGGCGGTATGGCAACATTGGAAGCGATTGCTTGGCGGTCTCTGGATCGATACTCCGGACCCGGCAGTCAACTTTTTGGTCAACAACTGGCTGCTCTACCAGACACTCTCGGCGCGGTTCTGGGGACGGAGCGGGTTTTACCAGTCCGGCGGAGCTTATGGATTCCGCGATCAGTTGCAGGA
>JANYKD010000091.1 GCA_025361735.1 Phycisphaerales bacterium | reverse complement strand
TGATCGCCACACGGACAGAGCACGCCGAGCAGCGGCCATGAGCCTGTCACGCGTAGTTATGGCTTGAACAACCGATCCAGCACAATCGGATGATCCTTCGTCCCGTCGTTGATCAGGACCACCGGCTCGGCCGTCAGCGACTCGGCCAAAGCGGGCGACTCGCCATCAGCCAATTTCTCGCGCCAGATCAGGTCGAACTGGAACTCCATGGCACCGTGTTCGTCGGCGACGAAGTTGGTGTACCAGAAGTTGTTGAAGAGCATCGATAGCACGCGGTGAGTGTCGGCCGGAGGCGTGGTGCGGCGGGTCCAGACCTGCGGGGCTCCGAGAGTCATCAGCGCGGCGTCGCGGGTGGTCCAGAGCCAGTGGCCATCGGGCGTGGCGTAGTGGACCCAGCCGTCGATGGCGAAATAGTCGCGGCAACTGCCGGGGATCTGATCGGTGTACGGGGTAAAGGGCATGCCGCCGCAACTGAGTCGCGGGAGCGTGCCCTCGCAGGGCAACGGGAATTCGACGAAGACCGCTTCCGGATCCGCAGAGGAGGTGCGATACAGCCGCAGCGTCAGGCGGGCGCGGGGCTGCCGCTTCCATAGCTCCAGCTTGCGCGTGGCCCATTTCAGCCGCGGATGATTGATCGCCTGCGTGAAGACCAGCGTGTGCGGCGTCTCCACGACGGTAGCCTTCCCGGCCGGCGTGGCCCGGGTCTCCTGGACCGCCTCCTTGCGCAACTGGTCGCGATGAGCCTGGCCGGAGCCGGCCATGTCGTGCAGCGTCCAGCGCGGGGCGAAGGCGTTGACCTTGATAGCCACAAACTCGCCCAGACCCGGCAGGAAGAGCGGTTTATTCATGCCCGGCCACTGGGCCGATGCCGGCCAGCCACTGGCGTCCGGGGTAACCGTCGGGCGCGGTGCATTGGCGGGTTTGTCCTGCACGGCGCTCTCGCTGGGCCGCAGTTTGATGAAACTGCCGCCGTCGAGTTGCTCGATCCAGAACTTGGCTACCTGATTGCCTGCGGCGTCGGAGAAAGTGGCGCTCTCATCCTCGCGAGTGAGGTCGGCCGGTCTCTGCGGACGGCCCCAGGGCTGGATCCCATCCTCGAAATACAATGCCAGCGGAGCCCCGCCGGGTTGTTCGAGTGATTTGAAGTCGCCGCGCAGGCAGGTGGCGATGAGCCGCACCCAACCGGTGAACGGGGCGCTCGATGGGTTGGCAACGATGAAGCCATCGCCTTCACGCAACAGACGCGTGCGCGCACGTTGCGACAGTAGCCATTCGGCATGTGCCATCGGCTTGAACGCAAACGTGGCCTTCTCGTTGAACTGCGCCTGCGTGTCCAGGCTCCAGGGCAAAGCAACGCTCATGCTCGATCCCCACGTGTGCTCATCGAAGAGACAGAGATCCTTGTAGAGCAGGTCGAGTTTGCGCGTGACGGCGGTATCGGGCGGACCCCACAGCGGAGACTGCGCGGCCGCAAGAAGACGCTTGGCCAACCGGCTGGCGGCGACCTCGCACGGGGCGGAGGCCATGCCGTTCGCCCACCAGTCGGTGAACTCGCCTTCGTGCTGCGGAACCTTCTCTCCGATAGCCTTCTCCATCGCCAACACGGCTTTCGACGCCGTCGTGAACACAAGTTCCGGTTTCAGCCCCGCCTTGTTCCAGGCCGCGATAAAGTCGGCCAGCGGCAGGAATGGCGGATCGTTGTCCATGCGCCAGTGGCTGGTCATGGAGATCGTCAGCACGTTGTGCGGATAGCCATCGCGCTTGAGGCTGGCGAGACGACGCAAGCATTGGGCGTGCGCGGCGCCCAGCGAGGCCTCATCCGTCCGGAAGAAATCGCCGGCGCGCGGCGGGCGATAGCGCGTGTCGGCGGCACCCGGCACCGGGCCACGGCGCCAGTGGGCGCTTTCAAAGAAATCGTAGCCGTCGGGATAACTCAGGTTCAGCCAGACGAACAGCCGCCGGCCATCGGGCATCTTCCACCAGAACGCGGACGGCCGGTAGAACGGCGGGCCGCCGCTGTCGGCGTTGATGCCCATGCAAAGGTGTTTGATGCCGCGGTCGAGCAACGCCACCGCACCCGCCCGAGGACAACCGTTGACATCGTTCTGCAGGGCAACTTTGGGCGCGAACTGCTGCCAGAGATCCTCGGGTATCCAGTGCAGCATGGTCCGCCACTGGGGCGCGTTGAGGCTCGGCGTCTGGTTGAACGGCATCGCGGTGATCTCAAGCTGGCCGCTGCGCACGGCCTTGAGGAACTGCTCCCGACGCGCCGGGGCCGCCGCCTGCCACCAGTCATCCACCGCCACCACCGACTCGGCCGTCCAGTAGCACTTCCGTTCGTTCGGGCCGTCCATCGTCGCCAGCACCGCGTCCACGGCGATGTCGAGGTAGCGCACCTGCAACTCGCGACACACGCTCTGTAGATCGGTGAAACCGAAATCCGTGTGCGAGAAGTGGACAATGTAGATGCGCTCGATCGTCGAAGCCGCCGGCGCCTCGGCCGCACCGGCCACCCCTCCGGCTGCCATCGCCGCCAGAGCGGAGAGGCGAGCGAAATCACGACGGGAAAGAGCGGTAGTGTGATCGTGTGCCATGGGGTCTCCGCAAGTGGGGCCAGCGTCCTCTCTGGCCCGGACTACCGAACGGTGTACGCCGCAGGATGGCCAGCCAGGATGCTGGCCCCATTTTGGCGAAACTACTGGTCTTTGCGATGGCCCCGCCTACTGCCTCGGCACCAGCAAATCCAGGAACCCGCTGATCTCTCGGATATTCAGCAAGCCATCGTGACTTGTGTCGGCCTCGTTGAACATCCGGCCGGCGGTGGCGAGCAGGTCTTCCAGCGTCACCTGGCCGGTCTTGTTCACATCGGCCCGTTGCATGATGGCCTTCGCCCACGTCAGGGCCGGACGCGGCCGCAACGGATCAACCGCAAGGGTCTCATCCGTGGACGTCGGAAATGCGTCGAGCAGCCTCCCGATGTGATCGAACGTCGCGGCCAGAGTCGGCTCGTCGACCGCCCCGCGATGGATCCAGCCGTGGACAATGAACACATGCTTGGTGGCGGCATCCACCTCATCCCGCGTGAGTTGGCCGTCGCGCTCGACGTCGATGGTGTTCAGGAGCAACTGCGCCAGCGGGTTGGGCGGCAGCACACGCTGGTAGGCCTTGGCTGCAACCACCGGAGCGACGACCTTCGGTGGCGGTACAACCACCGGACGGGGCGTTGACGCGACCGTCGGCCGGGTCGTCGGTGCAACCGTCGGGCGGGCTGTCGATATCACAATCGGCCGAGTCGTCATCGCAGACACCGGCGGCGTTGTCGACGCCGGCGTTGGACGCGTGGTTGCTGCCACGACTGGCCGAGGCGCCACTGCGACCGCCGGCCGAGTCGTCGCCGCAGCCACCGGCCTCGTTGTCGACCCCGGCGTTGGACGCGTGGTTGCCGCCACGACGGGCTGAGGCACCACTGCGACCACCGGCCGTGTCGTCGATACGATCGATGCAATCGCTGGCTGCGTTGTGGCCTTAGGTACTGCGACCGCCGGAACGGCCGGTTTGGACGACGGCAGCGCCGGCAACCGGATCGAGAACGGTGGCTTGACGACAGGGGCCACCGGCTTTGGCGGCCGACCGCTGACTGGGTCGCCCTCCACTTTCCCATCCAGTTGATCCAGCACCGACTGCACCCGCGCGGTCACAAACGGCTTGAGCTCCGCCCGCGCCTTGGCGTTGCCCACCGGCATCGAGACCGGCAGCGTCTTGCCCTCGGCCTGGGCGATGGCCTCGGCCTTGCGCACGACCTCCTGCAAGTGATCGATCCGGGCGTGCATCCTCTCCGGGGCGAAACAGCCCGTGGCGAACTCGCGGAGATATCCCCGATAAGCCTCGCGCATCCAGCCGACCGTCATCACCCGATCGAGCAGGCGATTGCTGTCGCGATACGGGCGATCTATCGTGAGACCGGCCCACTCCGCCAGCGTCTGTCCGTTCCAGCCGAACGATAGATGCAGGTCCCAGGGAATGAACGTCACCCGCCCCGTCGTCGGATGAACGTAGACGTAGTAGTTGTGCCCGTTCACCAGCAGGCTGTCGAGGTTGATGATCAGCGCGTTCACCGCCAAAAACCGGAGAAACGCGTCCGTGTCGAGCGCGGCAACGATCGCCGTGCAGAACTCCTCGTCGCCGGCCCGATTGATGATCCGCGTGAAATCCATGAACCGGGCGTCCGTGAAGGGCGTGCCCTCGTTCTGAATGTTGTAACGGTTGTACTCGATCCAATCATCGCCGAAGTAGGCGAGGTTCCGCGTGCGCTCCGGCCGAATCAGCAGCCCCTTGGCCGTGTCGAAGTGGGCGTGCAGGAAATCCTTGTTCACTTCCTCGACGGCAGTGTAGAGACCCAGCAGCTCGTTGGCGTACACACCGTCCACAGTCAGGTAGACCAGGGCAAGGCACGTGCGCGGTGCGGCAACGCCGGCGTCGCGGAAGCAGGCATATGCCAGCGTCTCGCGCAACTGCGATGGATCGAGCGCGTTGGTGGCCAGCGCCATCGCCTGAATTCCGTGGAAATGCTGCCCGGACTCGAAGTAGTCGAAGTTGAGCTTGAGCGGCCGCCGCGGCGACGCACCCGCCAGTGAATACGACCACTGCCCCTTGAACCGCACACCGACATTCGTCAAGCTTTTGTCGTCGATCGTGACCGCCGCCTGAACATAGGCATACTCATTACCCGTCAGCCCTGGAGGCCGGCGTTCGCCCTCGCGGTGCGATTTGTTCGCCTCGATCCCGGCCGCCGCGTCCAGCGCCTGCCGCGTCGTCGGATGCTGCACCACCGCCATCGCCGTCGCCAGCCGCGAGGCCTTCTCCGGCTGCATCATCCGCCACTGCTCGGCCGACATGTGTATGCGGATCGTGAGCATCCGGTCCATCTGCCAGATGTGCTCGGCCTTGTCTTCGCGATCTTGCCGACCAGCCCATGCCGGACTGGCAAGCAGAAGGAGGATGAGGGTAATAACTCTCTTCATAAGATATGGTCCATGGGCTCCGTCAGGCGATCCGCGAGTCTATACCGGCCGTCCCGGCGAAGGTTGATGTCGCCCGGTCAGGAACCCCCGGCGGGCGTGCCAGTCCCTTTTGGCAGGTGCTGCGAAAGCAGCGTTGGTAGGGACGGCTCGCCGAGCCGTCCGTGGGCGCCAACCGGCGGCGGTTTCGGCGAAACCGCCCTACCCTTGCCAAACGCGATGAGCAGCACCTCCCCGACCGGCCACAACCCGCCCGGCTTTTGGTAGTCAGTTGCGGAGTATCACCCGCATGACCTTCAGAACATCGGCCCTCGCATTCCTGTCCGGACTTCTCGCCACCACGACCGCCCTGGCCACCGATGTGGCGTTCTGGTCGGAATACAAATCCGCCGGCGACGATGCCGTGTATTGCCTCATGCAGTTCGATCGCGACCCGCTGGCCGGCAACGCTTCTATCGACACCGTCTCGCCCATCGGCAAACCGCAGTGGATCACCCAGGGCCACTTCGGCGGCGGTCTGCGCCTCGACGGCACCAGCGGCGTCCGCTGCGACATGCGATCCGTGTTCGATGGCGGACAGGTCTGCATTGAGGCCTGGATCAAGCTCGCCAAATACCCGGCCAAGGAGGGCTGTATCCTCTATCGCCCAGCCGCTGTCGATCAAAACCCCGCCTACAACCCCGCCGTCGACGTCAGCAAGGGTCTCGCACTGTTGGTTGATGCGCAAGGCGCCCTGCACCTCGACACCGTCAACATGTTCTACGGCAAACGCATCCGTACCAGCAGCAAACCCGGCGCGGTGCCTCTGGATCGCTGGGTCCATGTCGCCGGCGTGTGCGGTCCGGCGCGGCGGCTGTTCGTCGATGGCCGGCAAATAGCCGATGTGCCCATCAACTGGGGCGAGGGACTCACCGTGCAGGGAGAGAAGGAGTCCAAGCCCCAGCCCGTGTACATCGGCAATAACGACAAGGGCGATGCGGGTATCACCGGCGATGTCGACCAGGTGCGCGTGCATCGGAACATTGCGAAGTTCTGGCCTCCCGAAGACACCGGCTGGACCGACGCGCAAGCCGCCCGGCCGATATCATCCGGCCCACCGCATTTCGTGCCGGAACACGCCCCCGTCGCCATCGTCCCGCTGGATGGCGGGCCGGAGTCAACCGGCAGTGCCCGCGCGAAAGTGGAACTCGGCGCCGGCGAATTCGCCCCCGGCATACGCGGCCGCGCCTTCGCCGGGCGCGTTTCCATCACCGCCCCGAAACTGTTCGACGCCAGTGAAGGCAGCCTCGAATTCTGGATGCGCCCGCGAGGCGTCAACAGCCTCTCCGACCGCAACCGCACCTTCATCGGCGAGCCCTTCAACTTCTATCTCCTCAACAGTTCCACCCATGAGCCCACGCTCTATTTCGGCGATCCGGAACTGGGCCTGCACTTCATCCACACCCCGACCGAGTTTCACCCGGCCCGCTGGTATCACCTGCTTTTCACGTGGCATGGCCCGGACATCCGCATCTATCTCGACGGCGCGCTCGCGGGCCATACCTACGGCCGGCCGCTGATCAACTATGCCAAACGCACCGCCGACCGATTCGTCTTCAACCCCACCGAAACCATTGCTCTGCTCGATGAAATCCGCATCTACAACAGCGCACTGCTGCCGCGGGAGGCCACCAACGCCTACTGGCGCTATCGCGATCCGTCCAAGCTGACCGTCGACGTGCGACTGCCCTCCGTGGACATCGCCGGCGAATACCTGCCCAGCCGCAAGACGATCTTCTATCGCCTCGCCCCGCGCCTGCCGTCGGCCGATTTCACCGAGGCGACATTCGACCTTCGCGCCCCGGACGGCAAAAGCCTCAAGACCTGGACGCGCCCCTGGACCGATCCGCCGGCTGGCGAACTCGATCTCCCGGACCTGCCCGACGGCAACCTGTCGCTCCGCGTGTCGGTAAAGTTGCGCGATGGCCGCAGCGTCCCCGGCAGCGACTTCGCGTTCTACAGCCGCCACTTCCCTTGGGAGAACAACACACTGGGCATCACCGACACCGTCTTCCCGCCGTTTGAACCGGTGAAAGCCCAGGACCAGAGCGTATCGGTCGTCTCGCGGCGGATGACCATGAACGGCTTCGGCTTGTGGAACCAGGTCGAGTCGCTCGGCCGCGGCCTGCTGGCCGAACCAATGACGATCCGTTTCGAAACGGCCGCGGGCGCCGCCACATGGAAGGACGCCACCGGTCGCTTCGTCTCCAGCCGCCCGACGCAGGCAAGCTACGAATCGGCCGCCACCGCCGACGCCGTCAAGATCTCCGCGCACGCCTCCATCGAGGTCGACGGCTGCATGAAAGTGACGATGACGCTTTCGCCCGGCGCGAGCCCGGCCGAGATCCGCAAGCTCTGGATCGACATCCCACTCCGCGCCGCCGAAGTCCCGCTGATGCACACCATCGCCGACGGCCTGCGTCACAACTATTCCGGCGCCACGCCCGCCGGCGACGGCATCGTCTGGGATGGCTCCAAGACCGCTCGCGCCGAGAAATGGCGCAATGACTTCGTCCCCTACATCTGGCTCGGCTCGGCCGAGCGCGGCCTCGCGTTCTTCGCCGAAAACGACCGCGGCTGGATCACCGCCAAAGACCACAGCAAAACCCCAACCCACGAACTCCGCCGCGATGGCGACCGCCTGACCCTCCGCGTCTATCTCATCAACACCCCGGCTACTCTCTCGCAACCGCGCGAGATCGTTTTCGGCGTGCAGGCGTCCCCCACCAAGCCCATGCCCGCCGACTGGCGCACGCGCCTTCCGCACGCCCCCGGCGGTCTCGCGGTCGTGCCCTGGGGCGGCATCCAGTGCGCCTCGCAAGGCCCCTATGCCGACGACTGGACCATCGTCGAGAAGATCCTCGACGTCCGCCGTGGCGGCAAGCTCGACGAAACCTGGCTGGCCGACTATGTCGCCAAACACAACCCGCCCAAGACCCACAACGAGTCAGATTGGGCCTATTTCACGCGACACTTTGCCCAGCGTGCCAGGGATGTCGGCATGACTCGCCCGCTGGCCGTCTATCAGGAAGAAATGCGCGCCGCCCACTCCCGTCCCGAATGGCTTGCCTATCAGGATGAATGGAAAACCTCCGACGGCCCGGCCGCCCGCACCCAGCCCGACGGCGTGGACCTCGCCGGCGGCCACCGCTCCTTCAGCGATATTTCCGAAATCACCTTTCCCCGCTCCTACGCCGACTTCGGCACCTGGATGGCCGACCAGTGGCTCCAGCGCGGCGTCAGCCTCTACTGGGACAACACCTATCTGTACCCCTCGCGCGACACTCGCACCACGGCCGCCTATCTGGCCGAGGACGGCTACATTCAGCCCTCACTGACGATCTGGGCCGTCCGCGAGTACCACAAGCGCGTCTGGCACGTTCTCCAGCAGCGTCGCCAAGAACACACCGAACCACTCGAATGGACGCTGCACATGACCAACACGCTGGTCCTGCCCGTCCACACCTGGGGCACAGTGAACCTCGATCACGAGCTCGCCGTCAAACGCCCCTTCTCGCCCGAGTGGCTCCGCACCGAAACCATTGCCCGCCAGGTCGGCAATCTGCCGCTCTCCCTCTACGAAGTTTCCGGCCGCGACAACGAGATTGTCAAATCCCTCCCGCAGGCCCAGCAGCAGCGTATCGAATGGGGCCTCCGCGCCGTCCACGAAATCCAGCGCACCGGCCCGCAGGAAAAGCTCCTCACCGCCTTCGGCTACGGCACCCCGGCCGTCACCGTCCACAACTACTGGGACGAGCGCCCCCTGCTCCGCGTGGAGCCTGCCACCGTAAAATGGCTGGGGCTCCGCAATTCCACCACTGGTGAGTTGCTGGTCGTGCTGGCCAACTGGTCACAGGAGCCCGCGAAGGCCCGCCTGCAACTGGACGCCGCCGCCAGGTTCAGGGCCACCGATGCCGAGACCGGGCAGAATCTCGCCGCTACCGCGACAGGCGCCATTTCGCTCGACATCCTTGGCCCATGGGGCAACCGGGTCATCCGTATGAGTCCGTGAGTAGCGATTCGTACAGATCAGACATTCGTGCCGCCAGTTGCAGCGATCGCGTGATGTTTCTCTTCCCATGCTTCCGCCAGCGTCACCAGAATATCCAGACGGTCGCTTTCCGGGGAATTCGCAGTGGCATCCATGAGCGTCTCTTTTTCCTTGAGAACACGGCGATAATCCCGCTCGGTCTTGATCGGTTTGATCTCCATGGGATACTCGTCCCTCATAGTGTCCCGTGCTCTCGGCGTGGGAGCAGCTGATCTGTATGGGTTGTGCTGCGTGAGATGCCCCACGCAACCATCGCAACCGTCGCCGTTTACAGAGCGGTTCAATCGCGCGACAATCATCTTTTGAGCCTGAGTCGATGACGAACAACAGCCTGTAGTAAAAAATACGATCGATCGAGAAATCATGAACGTCAGACACGATTTCGAGAAACTACTCTCCTTCATAGAGAAACTGCCGGCCATCGATGTGCCTGCGGGCAGAAGGTCCATTGGCTACGGTTCTTTTGAGAACGGGAATTGGTGGGTCAAGTTTACGTTGGATACAACGCACGCTCTGGCTTGGCGGCATGTGCAGGAACTCGGTCACGTCTTGAATTATGTCTCCTTGGGCGAGCGGCTTCCGACAGTCTTTATGCCTGTTTCACCTCCTCCGTATATGAACGGCGGAGTGGAGTTTCTGTCCTGGGTCATCGAATCCACCGAACCCTCATTCACGCCAGACAAGTGCGTGGAGTGGCTTGAAGGCAGACTTCCGCGTCCAGTGGACGACTTGAACCAATGGAAGACGGATCAGGATTAGGAGTTGAAAAGGTTGCAGTTCTCGATATCAGGCCGGAGATCAAACTTGCTCCGCTTGGGCATGCAATCGCAGGCCCAGCGCTGCCACGACCTTGAGAATCGTGTCGAAGCCGGGGGTGCGAACTCCTGAAAGAGCTTTGTAGAGGCGCTCTCGGGAAAGGCCGGAGTCACGCGCGACCTGGGTCATGCACCTGGCACGCGCGATATCGCCAAGGGCCTAGGCAATGAAAGACGAATCGCCGTTTGCCTCCGCGAGACAGGCTTCACGACAGGCCGCCATCTCCTTTGGAGTCCGGAGGTGTTCGGCCACGTCGTAGCCAGCCCGTGCGAGCCTTGTTAAATTGAAGCAGCGTTCGCAGACTGCCTGAAGGTGCGTATGAAGATAATCGTGGACGATCTGTCCGGAATCAGGATTGCCGAATTCCTCGAAGAGCATATCAAGGATATGAAGGCAATCTCGCCTCCTGAGAGCAAGCATGCTCTCGATCTGGAGAGTCTGCGCCAACCCGACGTGACATTCTGGACGGTTTGGGATGATCAGAATCTGATTGGTTGCGGAGCGCTCAAGGAGCTCGATAGCCGACAAGCCGAAGTGAAATCCATGCGCACCTCCTCTTCGTACAGGCAAAAGGGAATCGCTTCGATGCTTCTGCAACACATCATCAGTGAAGCGACCCGTCGGGGCTTTCGTCGCTTGAGTTTGGAGACCGGCTCGATGCCATTCTTCGAGCCCGCCCGGCGGCTGTATGCCAAGTTTGGCTTCAGATACTGCGCTCCATTCTCGAACTATAAGGAAGATCCCAATAGCGTGTTCATGACCAGGGAATTGTGAGTAACCGCCTCACAATCCCCATCGTGTCCCGCCATACGGTCACACGCGATAGAACGCATTGTGCCACGCCGTTCGCAATAGCATCACGCCGCCCGACGCCCAGAAGTAAACGGTGAACACGACGACCATCCAAAGGATATCGCCTGCGAGTCTGCCCGGTCGGCAAAGCCTGCGGGCGGCCGGCACCGCCACCGGCCAAGCGGCGGGAAACGTGACGAGAAAATACCAGGCGGGAGCGAGGCTGAACTGCCGCGTGAGGTTGAAATAGAGCAGACACGTCAGAACGAACAAGCCCGCGCCCGCGCCCCCAGCCCAGTCGGCCGCCTGGCGCCGCTCCGGCTGTTTTGACCACGATATCGCCGCTAGGGTGATCTGGTGGACCACGATCAGTGAAAGCGGCCAGGTGAACACGAATTGATTCCAGTATCGATTGGCCAGCGGCGTCGCGGCGATGCCCAACACCAGCAGCGCGCAGTAGAACATGACGGTGCCGGGTCGGGCGATGGCATGTGGTGTTTCAGTGCCGCCGGTGTCCCCACCGGCGGAATCCGCGCACGGCAGACCCCCCGGTGATGACACCGGCGGCACACGCC
>JANYKD010000066.1 GCA_025361735.1 Phycisphaerales bacterium | reverse complement strand
TTTCGGATTTCGTCATTCACCTTCGCCGACACGGCTCACACTTCATCGGGTATCCGGTACTTCTCCCGCATCGGCTGCCGCACCAGGGCATTCGCGGCGTCACAGTTTACGAATCGCTCGGTGGCCGGGTCGAACTCCACGCGCAGGTTGCCGCAGCGATAGGCGATGTTGCCCATATGCGCCAGCAGGGCCGCGCCGTGGGCGATCTCGACATCGGCATTGGGCAGCTTGCGGGAGCGGATGCAGTCGATGAAGTTGGGCTGGTGATACTTGTCGGGGTGTACGCCCTTTTCCTCGGCCACGACCTTGCCCTCGCCCTCCATCACCTGCCAGCCGACGCCGTGCCGGCCGACGTACATCAACTGTTTTGTGCCGTAGATCTCGATGCGCTCACAGTTCATGGACCAGAGCGGGAACTTGCTGCCGTTGCGCTCCTCGTTGTTGCTTTTGCGCAGATAGGACGGAAAGGTCCCGCTGCTGCAGGTCATCACGAAATCGTCAAATTCGTATGTCACTTCCTGGAACTCCGGCGTCTGGCGCTTGGTGCCGTACGCGTAATTCCCGGCCGCGGAATGCACATGCTTTGGCGGCGGCGGATCGCCGAGCACATTGCGAGCCAGATCAAGCTGGTGGCTGCCGTCATTCCCCAGTTCGCCGCCGCAGTAGTCGTACCAACTGTACCAGTCGCGATGCCGGGAGACGTTGTACGGCACCATGGCGGCCGGGCCGATCCACTTGTCCCAGTCGAGTGTGGCCGGCGATTGCGAGTCGGGTTGCGCCTTGAATGCCCCGCCGGGATTCATGTTGTAGACCTTGACATGCACGACTTTGCCGAGCTTGCCGGAGGCGAGGTATTGGCGCGCGGTATTCGCATATGGCGCCGAGCGGTTCTGCAGGCCGCACTGCACGATGCGTTTGTATTTGCGGGCCGCGTCGATCATCTTGCGGCCTTCCCAGATGCTGTAGGAGGCGTTCTTCTCGACGTAGACATCCTTGCCGGCCTGGCAGGCCCAGACCGTGGCCAGGGCGTGCCAGTGGTCGGGCGTGGCGATGATCACGCCGTGGACATCCTTGTCGTCGAAGATCTGGCGCATGTCGCCGACGCGCTGCGGTGCTCGGCCCAGGGCTTTTTCCAGCAGTTGCAGCGAGCTTGTGCCGCGTGCGGTGTCGACATCGCAGATGTACTTGAACTCGACGCCCGGAACCGTCGAGAACCCCGCCAGCAGCGCGGAACCGCGGCCGCCCGCGCCGATCAGGGCGAGCACGACTTTGTTGGCCGGGCTTTCCGCGGCAGCCGCTTTGCCGGACGAAAGTGCCACTGCGCCGGCCACGGCCGCGGATGTACCCAGAAAACGCCGCCGAGTGATCGAGATCATGAGAGGCCTCCTGTGGAGGGAAATGGTGATGGCGATGACGATACTACCCGCCAGGCCCAGTGGCGTTGGTGGGGCCGCTGCTGGTAGGGACGGCTCGCTGAGCGGTCCGCCCCGGACGGCGGTTTCGGCGAAACCGCCCTACCGCGGGAACTCTCGCCTTTCTCGTGCGTCTGATAGAGAATGGGCTCCGCGCCCTTTATACGCGCTGAGACTGTCGGATGGATTCTCTTCGCAGGATGGAAGCATGAAATATCTCTATCTTCTCGGGTTGCTGGGTATCGTGTTGAGTGCGTTACCGGCCATCACGGCCGAGAAGTCGCAGCCGCAAGACCGCGACACCGCCCGGAAGGCGTTTGACAAGGGCAATTTCAAAGATGCCTTTGGCCTCTATTCGCGGCTGGCACTGGACCCGGCGGACGACCCGGCGCAGGTTTCGACGGACCTGACGCAGGCGATGCAGTGTCTGCGCCGGCTCGGGCGGGTCAGCGACATCGACGATTTCCGGGAGAAAGTCATCGCTGCGCACGGGAAGAACTGGAAATTGCTGCAGACGGCCGCCCAGACCTATGCCCGCAGCGCCGACAACGGCGAGCATTACGGTAGCATGGTCGCCGGTAAGTTCTATCGCGGCAACCAGCGCGGTGGCGACGGCAAGCGCGTGTTCACGGGTGAGCGTGACCGCATCCGCGCCCTGCAACTGATGGTGCAGGCGTCAGAGAATCTGCGCACGGATACCGACAAGAACGACATGGCGAATTTCGATTTCGCCTTCGCCGACATGCTGCTGGACGCCCGGCGCGGCGACGGGGCGTGGAGGTTGCAGTACCTCACGGACCTGGCCAAACTGCCGGATTACGAGGACAACCGTCCCTATTCCTACGGCGGCAATGGTCGGGGGGCGGCGGTCAATGAGGACGGGACGCCGGTTCTCCATTCGATTCCCAAGACGTGGAAGGATGCCAGGACGGACGGCGAACGCTGGCGCTGGTGTCTGGCGCAGGCGCAGGAGATTTCGCCCGAGTACTCTGCACAGGCACGTCTTGTCTTCGCCGAGTTTCTGCGCGGGCAGTTTGATGTGCAGACCATGGCGGCCGCGGGATATGGCCGGCTGATTGGCCGCAGCGAGGATGACGGCCGGAAGGATGAGAGCGGGCCGTACGCGGTGAGCACGCTCAAAGAGGATGAGACCATCGCGCGTTTGGCAACGGGGATCAAGCGCTTCAAGCTGCCCGAGGAATTCAATTTCATCAAGATCCTGCAGGAGATCAGTTCCGACAAGGCCTGGGGCGAACGATCGCTCAACCTGCTGGCTCAGCTCTTTGAAGACCGCCAGCAATACGACCGTGCGGCCGAGTTCTGGAAGAAGAGCATCGAAGCATTCGGGCCTGGCACTGAGAACTACAAGCAGAAGAAGGTCGATCAGATCCTGGGCAACTGGGGCCGGTTCGATCCCAATCCGACCGAGCCGGCCGGCAAGGAACCGGTGGCTCATCTCGTGTTTCGCAATGGCAAGAAGGTCAGCTTCGAGGCCTACGAGATCGACGTCAAGAAGCTGCTGGATGATGTGAAGGCGTACATCAAGGCCAGGCCGAAGCAGCTCAACTGGGAACAGCTCAACATCGGCGACATCGGCTGGCGGCTGGTGGAGAAGGATCAGAAGCAGTACATCGGCAAACAGGCCGCCAGGTGGGAGATGGCGCTGGATCCGCGAGAGAAGCACTTTGATCGCCGCGTGCCGGTGACGGTGCCGATCAAGACGCCGGGGGCCTACCTCATCAAGGGGCAGATGGATGGTGGCAACCTCACCCAGATTGTGGTCTGGGTCGCCGACACGATCATCGTCAAGAAGACGCTGGACAACGGTTCGTATTACTTCCTGGCCGACGCCGTCAGCGGCCAGCCGGTCGGCAAGACGAATCTCGAATTCTTCGGCTACAAGCAGGAGTGGAAAGGCAACAACAATTACCAGATCGATACGCAGGACTTCGCCGAATTCACCGATGCCGATGGCCAGCTCAAGTTGAAGAAGGACCAGCAGGCCGGCAACTACAGTTGGCTGATTACGGCCACCACGCCGCAGGGGCGGATGGCATATCTGGGCTTCTCGCACATCTGGGGCGGCCGGATTTACGACGCCGAGTACAATCAGGTGAAGGTCTTCGCCATCACCGATCGCCCGGTCTATCGCCCGGGGCAGCCGGTGAAGTTCAAGTTCTGGCTCGGCCACGCCAAGTACGACCAGGAAGGCCCATCCGCGTACGGCAACAAGTCGTACACCATCACCGTCAACGGCCCGCGCGGCGAGAAGTTCTGGGAGAAGACGTTTAACACCGACGCGTTCGGCGGTCTCGACGGCGAACTGGAAGTGCCCAAGGATTGCCAGCTCGGCGCCTACCAGATCTTCATCCAGAACCTCAGCGGCGGGAGTTTCCGCGTTGAGGAATACAAGAAGCCGGAGTTTGAAGTGAAGGTCGATGCGCCGACCGAGCCGGTCATGCTCGGCGAGAAGATCAGCGCTACTGTTACCGCGAAATATTATTTTGGCGCACCGGTCACGCAGGCCAAGGTCAAGTACAAGGTGCTGCGGACGAGCCACCACGCGCAGTGGTATCCGACGGGGTATTGGGACTGGTTCTATGAACCGGGCTACTGGTGGTTCGCGTGCGACTACACATGGTATCCGGGCTGGGAACGATGGGGTTGCGCCCGGCCGTGGCGCTGGTGGTGGCCGCAGCGATGGGAGCGGCCGGAGGTTGTGCTGGAGAACGAGGCGGTTGTCGGCGCCGACGGCACGATCAAGATCGAGATCGACACCGCGCTGGCCAAGGCTGTTCACGGCGATGAGGACCACAAGTACGAAATCACGGCCGAGGTGACGGATGAGTCGCGTCGCACGATCGTCGGCCAGGGCAGCGTGCTCGTGGCCCGCAAGCCGTTCAAGGTTTATGCCTGGGTGAATCGCGGCCACTACCTGGTTGGCGATGTGGTCCAGGCCGAATTCTCCGCGCGCACGTTGGACAACAAGCCCGTGCAGGGCAAGGGCGAGCTGAAACTGTTCAAGGTGGCCTACAAGCCGGCCGAGAAGAATGCCAACGACCTGCAGCCTGTCGAGACGCAAGTGGAGAAGTGGGCACTGGAAACCAATAAAGAGGGCGTGGCCCGCCAGCAGATCAAGGCGACCGCGCCGGGGCAATATCGCCTCAGCTATACCGTAACGGACAAGCAGAACCACGCCATCGAAGGCGGTTATGTCTTCGTCGTGCGCGGCGAAGGATTCGATGGACAGCAGTACCGGTTCAACGACATCGAACTCACGACCGACAAGCGCGAATATCAGGCCGGCGAGACCGTCAAGCTGATGGTCAACACCAACCGCGCCGACGCAACGGTGTTGGTGTTCCTGCGACCGGCCAACGGCGTCTACCTTGCTCCCAAACTGATCCGCCTCAAGGGCAAGAGCACGGTCGAGGAAATTGCCGTCGTGCAGCGCGACATGCCCAATTTCTTTGTCGAGGCGCTGACCGTGAGCGATGCCCACATCTACGACGAGATGCGCGAAATTGTGGTGCCGCCGGAAAGCCGCGTTATCAACGTCGACGTGCTGCCGTCGGCCAAGACCTACAAGCCGGGCGAGAAGGCCAAGGTGCAGTTCAAGCTGACTGACACCACGGGCAAGCCCGTGGCCGCGTCTGCGGTCATCAGCGTGTACGACAAGGCCGTGGAGTACATCTCCGGCGGATCGAACGTGCCGGAGATCAAGGCGTTTTTCTGGAAATGGCGGCGGCATCATTCGCCGCAGACGGAGTCGAGCCTGCGAACCAGCGGTCCGCTGGCGCGCTCGGGCAGCGTCATCATGCAATACCTCGGGGTCTTCGGCGGCATGGTCGCCGACGAGGACCCGGGCCAGGACCGCGGCGCGGGCGCGAAGCCCGGCCAGGGAGGCGGTTTCGGTGGCGGCGGGGCGCGCGGGATGCAGGCCGAACGCAGGAGTGGCGGCGAGAATGGCATGGCGCTTGGCGCCATGCTTCCGTCGGCGCCGATGGCGGCCATGGCTCCCAAGCCGGCGGCCGATGGGATGATGGACAAAGCCGAGAAGCAGGCCGCCGGCGGTGGCGGCGGTGAATCCCCCGGCGTGCAACCGACCGTTCGCAGCAATTTTGCCGACACGGCCCTCTGGGTTGCCAGCCTCGCGAGTAACAACGATGGCATGGGCGAAGTTGAACTGACCATGCCCGAAAACCTGTCGACCTGGAAGGCCAAGATCTGGTCCATGGGGTCCGGCACGCGCGTCGGGCAGGGCGATGCCGAGGTCGTCACCACCAAGAACCTGCTCGTCCGCCTGCAGGCCCCGCGGTTCTTTGTCCAGAAGGACGAAGTTGTGTTGTCTGCGAATATTCACAACTACCTGAAGACCGCCAAGAAGGTGAAGGCCGTGCTGGAACTGACCGGCGACTGCCTGATGCCGCTGGACGGCAGCAAAGCGTCGCTCACGCAGACGGTCGAGGTCACTCCAAACGCCGAGAAGCGCGTCGACTGGCGCGTGATCGTCGTGAAACCCGGCGAGGCCACCATCCGCATTTCCGGCATCACCGATGAGGAATCGGACGCGATGCAGATGACCTTCCCGGTCTACATCCACGGCATGCTCAAGACGGACTCGTTTTCCGGCGCCATGCGCCCGGCCGACAAGACGGCCAGCATCACCATCAATGTGCCGGCCGAACGCATTCCCGAGCAGAGCCGCCTGGAGGTGCGTTATTCCCCCAGCGTCGCCTCGGCCATGGTCGATGCCCTGCCGTACCTTGTTCAGAATCCACACGGCACGACCGACGAGACGCTCGCCAGTTTCCTGCCGGCCGTCATCACCCAGCGGGTGCTGCTGAACATGAAGCTGGATCTCAAGGCGATCAAGGCCAAACGCACCAATCTCAACGCCCAGGAAATTGGCGACGATGCCAAGCGGGCACAGGACTGGAAACGCATGCCTCCCGAGTATTGGGAACAGGCCAAAAAAGAGCGCAACCCTGTTTGGGACGAGGACGAGATGCGCGTCGTCGTCAAAGCCGGTGTCAACAAGTTGACCAACATGCAGTTGTCCGATGGCGGATGGGGTTGGTTCTTCGGTTTCGGCGAATACTCCTCGGCCCACACCACCGCGCTGGTGGTGCATGGGTTCCAGGTGGCCCAGGCCAACGACGTTGCGCTGGTTCCCGGCGTCATGGAACGCGGCGTGGACTGGCTCAAACGCCACCAGGCAGAACAGGTGCGCCTGCTGACCAACGCCGCGAGCAAGACCAAGCCGTGGAAGGAGAAGGCCGACAACCTCGACGCCTTCGTCCACATGGTGCTCGTCGACGCCGGCGTCAAAGACGCCAACATGCTCAACTTCCTCTTCCGCGACCGCGTCGATCTGTCGGCCTATGCCAAGGCGATGCTGGGTCTGTCCCTGCACAAGCTGGGCGACAAGGACCGCCTGGCGATCGCGCTGGAGAATCTGAACCAGTTCGTGGTCAAGGATGACGCCAATCAGACCGCCTACCTGCGGCTGCCCGATGACAACCGCTGGTGGTACTGGTACGGCAGCGATGTCGAGGCTATGGGCTACTATCTCAAGCTGCTCTGTCGCACGAATCCCAAGTCGGATGTGGCGCCACGGATGGCGAAGTACCTCATCAACAATCGCAAGCACGCCACCTACTGGAACAGCACGCGCGACACGGCCATCGCCATCGAAGCCCTGGCCGAGTACATCCGTGCCAGTGGCGAGGACACGCCCGACATGACCGTGCAGATCGCCATCGACGGCAAGCAGGTCAAGGAGGTGAAGATCGACGCCGCCAACCTCTTCAGCTTCGACAATAAGCTGGTCATCACTGGCGCTGATGTGCCCTCGGGCAAACACAAGATCGAGTTCACCAAGACCGGCACCGGGCCGCTCTACTTCAACGCGTACGTGACCAACTTCACGCTGGAAGACCCGATCAAGCGGGCCGGGCTGGAAGTCACCGTCAACCGCAAGTTCTACAAACTGGTGCCGGTGGACCAGAGGATCAAGGTTTCCGGATCGCGCGGCCAGGCGCTGGACCAGAAGGTCGAAAAGCTCCAGCGACAGACGCTGGCCGATGGCGCCATGCTCAAGAGCGGCGACATGGTCGAGGTCGAGATGGAGATCGACTCGAAGAACGACTACGAGTACCTGATGTTCGAGGACTTCAAGGCCAGCGGTTTCGAGCCCGTCGAGGTGCGCAGCGGCTACAACGGCAACGACCTGCATGCCTACATGGAACTGCACGACGAGCGTGTAAGCTTCTTCTGCCGCGAACTCGCCCGCGGCAAACACAGTGTCGCCTATCGCCTGCGGGCCGAGATTCCCGGAAGATTCAGCGCCCTGCCGTCCAAAGGGAGTGCGGTCTACGCGCCGGAACTGAAGGCCAATAGCGATGAAGCCAAGCTGAGTATTCAGGACTGAGACGGAGTTGCCAGTTGCCAGTTGTTAGTTGTTAGTTGTTAGTTGTTAGTTGTTAGTAGTCAGTGGTGGCAACAGTTCGCGGCACTGGTTTCCAGGCCGTGGTGTCGGTACTCCGACACATCCCGCCTGCGGCGGCATAGTATACTATTGGATGGCCCGGAGGCGTTGCATGACGACGATGGCCAGACCGAGGCGGACGTGAAGCAGGTCTTCGATGCCGGGCAGGCGTAGCGCGGAGTATCGGCCAAGGCTACTCCGGCCCCGCCCGCGGCCCATGGCGCGACAGCCCGACGTAGCCGCGGAACATGAGTGGCTGCCTGCGGCGCGGACGCGGCGGCTCGGGAATCGGGTTACCACACTCTGGACAGCGCTCGATGGAGGCCCGCAGGTCATAGCCGCAGTGCTTGCATCGCGGCGGCCAGATGCTGGCCTGTTCGTGCGGCGACAGATTCCAATAGTGCTTGAGAATCCTGCACAGCATGCGCAGGAGCAGGCACCCCGCCACGGCCGCGACAATCATGAGCAGAATGGCGAACACATCGAGATAGACTCCGGCGATCGGGTCGACCATGCTCCTTTGCGGGAAGTAGTCGCGGGACCGTCTCCCGGAAATGGCGCCCAGGATGAGAATGGCCGGGCAAGATAGCATCGTCGGGCCTCCGTTTCACTCTTCGCGATGTCCATTTCCGCCTCTGGCATCCCGCCAGCACTTGCCCTATTATCCCGCCCTAACCAGTGGCCACTCAGACAAAAAGGAGCCAACCATGTTGATGAAGTATCGTCTCTACACCCCCGGGCCCACCAGCGTGCCCGAGGCTACGTTGCTTGAGCTTGCCAAGCCCGTACACCACCACCGCACCGGCGAGTTCCGCACGATGTTCGCGGAAGTCCAGCAACTCCTGCAATACGTCTTCCAGACCAAACAGACCGTCTACACCATCACCGGCTCGGGAACGGCCGCCTTCGAGGCAGGGTTCACCTCGGTCATGGCTCCCGGCCAGCGCGTTCTCAACGTCAGCAATGGCAAATTCGCCGAACGCTGGTCTTCTTACGCCAAGACGTTTGGCTGTGAACTGGTCGAACTCAAGCTCGATTACGGCCAGCCGGTGACGCCCGCCCTCATCGAGGCCGAACTCAAGAAGAGCAAGTTTGACGCCGTCAGCCTGGTCCATTCCGAGACCTCCACGGCCACCGTTTGTGACCTGGCCGGTATCGGCAAGGTCGTCCGCGAAGTCGGCGGCGAAGGCACGCTGCTCATCGTCGACGGCATCACCTCCATCGGCGCCATGCCCTTCAAGATGGACGAGTGGGGCGTCGACGTAGCCATCACCGGCTCGCAGAAGGCCCTCATGCTTCCGCCCGGCCTGGGCTTCGTCGCACTCTCCGAGCGCGCCACCAAGCGCATGGCCGACGCCAAGATCAAGAATTTCTACTTCGACCTCAAGAAGTATCAGAAGAGCATCGCCGACGGCGACACGCCCTTCACTCCGGCCAACACGCTCATCGAAGCCCAGGCCGTTTCCCTGCGCATGGTCAAGTCCGAAACGCTCGAAGTCGTCTGGAAGCGTACGCACACCGTGGCCGAGGCCTTCCGGCAGGGCATGAAGGCGCTGGGCCTGGAGATCTTCAGCAGCAACCCGGCCGACTCCGTCACCGCCGTGAAATACCCGGCCGGCGTCGCCGACAAGGATTTCCGCAACAACCTCAAGAGCAAACACAACATCCACATCGCCGGCGGCCAGGGCACGATGGAAGGCAAGATCTTCCGCGTGAACCACATGGGCTACACCGACCCGTATGATGCGCTGGCCGCCGTGGCCGCCGTCGAACACGCTCTGCGGGCGCTCAAGCAACCCGTCGAACTCGGCAAGGGCGTGTGCGCCGCACAGAAGGTGCTGGGCGAACTGTTTGCCTGAGCAGTTGTACATCGGAGAAGCAAACCCCACGAAGCACGGCCCCCCGGCCGTGCTTCTTCTTTCTCCCTCTCCTTCCGGGAGATGGTCGGCGTGAGGGCATTCAGCGATTCTCGCCTGATTCCGCTTGAACGCGCCTGGCGTGCAGGGGATGATCTTTGCACGGCTGTGGCTGCCAACAGATCTGGTGGCAAGGGAGATTGATGACCACGCCCCATGCAACCGTCCCCGTCCTCGACTATGCCGTCGTTCGCCGACGGCGCGGCCGGTGGTGGTGGTGGGCGGCCTGCGTGTGCGTGCTGTTCCTGCTTACCGGCACGGGCTGGTGGTGCTGGCGCAAGTTCACAGCCTCAAGATCGTCTGCGATGAGTGTGGGTCGTAATTTGGCGATGTTCTCGATCGCACCCGAGACCGTCGTCTTCGAGGAAGACGCCACCATGTCGGCGGCGCTGCTTCAACAAGGCCGGCCGTATCGCCTCATGTCCCCCGGCTATCACCGCGAACCATGGGAATCATGGACCGGCAAGCCCGTGGAGTACGCCCACGACGCTCTAAAGGAAGTGCCGTTTCCAGTTATGTTGGAAGTGTCGCCGCCAGAGAACGTGGTGTTCCTTCATGAGCGGATAACGCCGTCGGGCAAGTCATGCCTCGTGCACGTGGTCTGCGGGCTCAGTTTGTCCACATTGCCGGCCAGTCCGGGCACGCGGGAGTTTCATCTTTTCGCCCACCTTTATCGCGCGTCGCCCGGCAGGGGTTTTTGGCACGACCGCACAGTCGGATTCCTGGGGGACGGCACGAGCATAGCCCTCAATCCCGACGAGCGACTGCGCCTCTACGCCGGCCAGCCTGATGCCAGCGATCCGGCCCATTTCACAATCCGTTACATGCTCGGCGGCAAACCAGGGCTCATTGATGCCCGGATGCTGGATTTGCCAGCGGCGAAGAACGTCCCTAATTTTGGCGAACTCCCTCCGCGCCCGGGTATCCGATTGGACATCCGCAACGGCCCGCTTTTGCGCCCGCGGAGTGGCCCATGAGCCCGCGCGGGCGACCGGGGAGGGTTGATGAGCCGGCATCGGCGGAATGGGTTCGGATCCCCTTGAACTGTCCCGGAACTTTCGTTGGCCGTTCGCGTCAAGAGGGGCATATGAGACGCACTCCAGTCCGCGCAATCCGCCTCTTCGCCTTCTCGGTGGTCGCCGTCGCCGTGCTGGCAGCCGGCTGCAACAGGGGCACCAGCGACCGCGGTGATGGCTCCGCCGATAGTGCTGGCAGCGTCGCCGAAATCGCGAATGCCGGGCTCGCGTTCTCGGAAGATCAAGCAGGTGTTCCCTTCGTGTTCATGTACGCCGATCCTGGTTACGTTGGCCCGGGTTCAAACCGGCCGGATGGACTGCTGCTGGCAATCTGGCCCGACGGCAACATGGTCCGGGCTGTATCCGCGTCGCAGGCTGGCAGGGCATACAGCAAAGGCCGATTAACAGCGGCCGAGGTGGGCGAGGTTCGTCGTATCTTGGGTGAATCCGGAATCCTGCAAATGTCGATTGAAAGCAACGTAGCGCCGGATAGGTCCTTCGAAGCGTTTACGGTGCGCTGGGGCAAAACCGTTCGCACCTGGGCTCACAGCCCCGGCTTTGAGAATACCGGCAACGCATCCTCCGCCAACGTGCGGATCACGGAATTGAAGAAGCGGTTACTGGCAATCACGCCAGCCGATTCGGTTCCAGAGCCCGTGGATCGCTGGGCGAGTTACCAGCACAGTTGGTATAAATGAGCGGCTCGGTTATCAAGACCATTTGGGAGCAGCGATGCGACACATACGTTGGGTAGCGACGGCACTCTTGTTGATGGGCAGCGTGGTCCTGGCCGGTGAGAACGGGAAGGTGAAGGCACCGGGCGGCCGAGCCGGTAAGTTCATCGAGACATCGCAGGAAAGCGGTCTCGCCCGGATCATCGATGAAAAGTACCTGAAGGATCCCAAGTGGTGGCTGAGCGGCCTGTACCTGATCGACCTTGATGGCGACGGCATCCTCGATTTTGTGACCGGGGCTCACGGCGGCGGCGATCCAATCGCCGCGCTCGGCGATGGAGCAGGGCACTTTCATCTCGCGCCCGAATTCACAGGCACCGAGGTCCACCTGGCGTACGACGTCAATGAGGACGGTAAGCTTGACTTGCAGATGACCCACGGCGATGGCGGTGGCAAATGGTGGATCAATGAATCGTCGGCCGGTCGGCTGCGTTTCCGCGACTCGGGCATCGTCGCCGGCCAGGCCCGCCAGAATGCGATGATCGATCTGGATCGCGATGGCAAGGTCGACTGGCTGCACGAACGCCCCGGCGTGGTCTGGGAACTCGGCGACGGCAAAGGCGGCTTCAAACCGGCCGGCGGCATTCCGACTGGCGCCACGCGTAATGAGACCAACATCCACTACGCCGATCTGCGCGGCAACGGCCGGATCGATCTGATCGTCCACTGGGGTCGCTATGACAATCCCGCCGGCCAGTCGCGCATTTTCTTCAATGATGGCAAGCTGGGCTTCACCGATGTGACAAAGCAGGTTGGCATTTCCGAGCAGGATGGTTTTGCCATTAAGGGTGTGGGCGATGTGAATCAGGACGGCTGCCCCGATCTGATCGTGCTGGAGAACAAGAAACCCGAGATCTACCTCAACGATGGCCACGGCCATTTCCAGAAGCGGCCGAACGCGCTGATCGGCATGGAGGCTGCGCGCAAGCCCGCGTATGTCTCATGGGGCCTGGCGGTCGTCGTCGATCTGGACAACGACGGCATCGCCGACATTCTCTGGAGCGGACGGAATTTCCTCTGGGTCTTGCGCGGCAACGGTGATGGCACATTCTCTTATATGAACAAAGCCTGGGGAATTGACGATTACTCCAAGGCAACCGTCGACGAGGGATTGTGCTTTGGTGACATCGATGGTGACGGTGCTCTCGATCTGATCGGCTTTGTCGCGGATCGCGAGCCCGCGCGGGTCAAGGTCTGCCACAATGAACTACCTGCTCGCAACTGGATGAACGTCCGCGTGGTCGGCGCTCCCGGCAATCGCGCCGCTGCCGGCGCCAAGATCCGCATCAGTCCGGCCGACCAACCGCAGCGTCTGCTCGGTTGCGAACAGGTGCAGATCATCTCCAGCCAGTCGGCGCACAGCTACTACTCGCATGCCCAGACCGAACGCCACTTCGGTCTGGGCGATCACAAAACCGTGGACGTGAGCGTCGAGTTCTATCCTTCCGGCAAGAAGATCGAGAAAAAAGCGCTCGCCGCCAACCACACGATCCTGTTCGAGGAATAGCACACCGCCGCAACCGCTCACGCCAATTCCCATCCCTTTCGTCGGGGCTCCCGAATCATCGCATCAGCCTCCGGGACGCCCGACGCTTTCATTTGCGTCGCATCCCAATGAATCCGCTTCCCCGTCCGCTGTGCCAGCACGCCCAGCAGCACCAGTTCCGTCAGTTTGGCGCCGTATTCAAAGTTCGCACTGGCCGCCGCCCCGCCTTTGCACGCATCCAGCCAGTCGCGGTGATGCCCCTTGGATCGCACGAGTGTCTTGGCTGGTTGCTTGTACTCCCGGGTCTTCTCGATCGGCAGCAGTCGCGGCTGGCCCCCCGCGCCCTCGGCCAGCAGTACGCCCTTGTCGCCCACAAACAGCACGCCGCGATCCGGCAGGGATCGGCCTTCAGGCTGCACGGCCGGACATTGCGGCTTGAGCCCGCCGTCGTACCACGTCACCTTTACCGGCGGCTTGTCACCGCGCGGGCCGAAGGTGTAGTAGATGATCTCCCCATACGGTGTGATCTCCGCATCGGTATACCCGGCCGGCAGCGCCTCGATCGTCTGCGGCGTCTGCAGGTCCAGCGCCCACATCGCGGCATCGAGATCGTGACAGCCGAAATCGCCCAACGTCCCGGTGCCGAAAGCCCAGAAATCGCGCCACTTCACCGGTGCATACGCCGCATCATACGGCCGGGGCTCGCGCGGGCCGAGCCACAGATCCCAGTTCACGCCGGGCGGAACCGCCATCCCGGCCGGCCGGCCCCTGAGTTGCTGATTCCATCGCCCCGCGCCGACCCACGCATGCACCTCGCGCACCGGGCCGACCACTCCATCCCACAGCCACTCGACGGTCTGGCGCATCCCCTCCTTCGAGTGTCCCATGTTCCCCATCTGCGTCGCCACGCCCGTTTCTTTTGCCACCTGCGCCACCAACCGGCACTCGGCGATATTGTGCGTCAGCGGTTTCTCGCAGAACACATGCTTGCCCGCCCGCATGCACAGCACCGACACATACGCGTGGACATGGTCCGGCGTGGCGCAGAGCACCGCATCAATCGACCTCTCCTTTTCAAGCATGATCCGGAAGTCTTCATACTCAGCGCACTTGAAATTCGGTGTCTTGGCCGCGTACGCCTGTTCGATTTCCTCCTTGACCGGCCGCCGTCCGCCCAGGCCCTTGTAGTAGTACGCCTCCAGATCTTCCGACTCGATCGGGTCCGCGATGGCCATCACCTGGCAATCCGCCTGATTAAACAACTCCCGGATGTTGCTTCTCCCTTGTCCGCCGGCCCCGATCAGCGCCAGGTTGACTTTCTCGCTCGGCGCCACGAAGCGTGGCCCGCCCAGCACATGCCGCGGCACAATTGTCACCGCCGCCGCCAACGCCGCCGATTTCAAAACCGCCCGACGCGAAACCGTCATACGGACCTCCGGTTGAATTGCCGCAGGATTGTCCCCATCCCCGGGCATGAACGCAAATCCGCCTGCCCTTCGCCTCTTCATCCGCGTCAATCGGCGAAATCTGCGGATTCGACTCTTCGGAGTGACCGGTTCGATTGAGCCAAATGGCATGGTAACGGATCCCCTCAAGGATAGCGTCCCTGGGCCAACGCCCCGGAAACGGAGCGTTGCTTTTTAGAGGGTGGTTCTGTTTTGCGCGCCAATTCACCCAGGCGACCCGGCCCCGATTCTCAAGGCGGCGGGGAGGGGCGTGGTAGTGGATCGCCGGCGAATGACATCATGTGCATAATAGTGTTAGACCCCTCACCTGGGAGACCGTCGTGGAGAGGCGATAGCAGGCGGCGTGGACGATCAGGGTCCGCGCGAGGAGGGTTGAGTGGTCGGAGTGACGAGGTATCGCCGCGCCGTCTGGTTGCTGCTCGCAGAAGCCCAGTCGTCATAGACGGGCACGTCAGGGAATGTGATTGTGCCTTCCCAATACTTGTACTGGTCTGGCGCGATCAGCAGCAGATCGGGGCAACTGACGAGGATCACCTTGAGTGACTTGATCTTTTGCGCGGACTCAATCCGTGGGTAGCCGGTCGCGACCCGAGAGTGGAAATCGGATGTGCCGGCCTTGGCGCGGCAACCGCCGATGAAGTGCCGCTGATCGTTGTGCTCGATGTACACGTTGAAAGCGCGATCGACGCCCGCCGGGCCGAGGCGGACATCTACATCGAGCTGGCCATCCATGCTGTGGACGATGGCGATTTGGACGGACTTGGCGACCGCATCGGCGCTGTTCGGGTCGAAGACCGGCGTTCCAGGCGCGGTTCCAGCGGGAAGAACCTGGATGTTGATGCTGCTGCGGTACGCGACGGCGGGACCCGCGTTCATCTTAATCGCCACGAGCACGTGAAGCATATGCACGCCCGGTGCCAGGGCAGCCGTGTTGAGTTTGTCCGCTGCCAATGCTTCGGGCAATTCATGCTCAAAACAGGAGCTCGGCAGGTTATAACAATCCCGACTCCATTCATTGGGCGGAGGCCCTGCCGGCGGTTCCTGGAACGATGCATACCAACCGTACCCGTGTAAGAAGAACTGACCGCGAGGGTTGGCGAACCGAAACGAGCATGGGACCGGATCGCCGACGCGGATCGTGGAGCGGGCTACGAATTTCACATCGCCGAAAAAACCCTGCACGCACTTCTGCGACTGTGCAGGCGAAAGGCGATTGGCGTTCATCATTTCCTGCAGGAAATCACCGAACGTCGGGGGCAAGGCGCGTGATCGATCGGCCTGCCAGGTGAGCAGATCATCGAACATCGCCGCTTCCTCAGCAGATGAGAGCGTCTTGGCGCGGCATCGGTCAAACCATTGATTCAGCGCCAGGGTTTCAAACGGGCTCACCTGCTGTCGGGCGTGCCAGGCGATCAAGTGGTTGGGAGCAGTGGTCAGATACCATTTCGTCCACTCGAATCTGCAGGCAAGAGCGATGATTCCGCCCACCGACATGCACAGCAGCAACAAGAACCCAATCAGCGATGATAGCGCGAGGCGTTTTGGGCGTGAGGTGATTATGGCATTCTCGACCGAGAGTTCGGCACCACACTCGCTGCAGCGGACGGAGTCCGGCGCGCGTCCGGAGAGGTTGTAGCCGCAGGTGCGGCATGCTGGCGGGCAGGGGACTGGTTCGCGACGGTCTACCCAGATAATCAGGCCTGCGATGGCGGCGGGGATGAACCAGGGCAGAAATGCGATGACGGAAGGGTCGGGTGTCATTTGCATCTGATCCTGCGGCTCGGGATGGGAGACTACTGCCAACGCTTCACTTTTGCCGAGTCGGACGACCTGCCGAGTGTATCGGATTCTGCGTGGTGAATCACGGTCAGTCCACGACAGTCAGTCCACGACAGTCAGTCCGGGGACAGTCAGTCCAGGGAGCAGATACGGGAAACAGATATGGGGAAGCCCACACACTTCGTGCCCCATTCCTCCGATCACTGTTCATCCTTTCCGCTCTTCCGCTTCCTCTCCAAGTCGTATTTCGCGTTTCGTCGTCCCCCGCGATGCTGTTAGGGTGCCCGCTCGTCCATTTCGCAGCTAACTCCCCAAGTCACCAACACTTAGACATAGGGTGTTGCGCTCGCCTGTTACATGAACAAACTCCGTGACGAAGACGGATTTCGGCCGACTAAATAGCCGTGCGCGATTCGTGTAGCATGCGAGTTGTTTATGCGGCCACCTTATATTGCTGCTGGCGAACGTCTCGATTTCGTCGGCGGATGTAATCCACCACCTCGCGCATCAGTTCTTCCATGGTGGCACACTTGTG
>JANYKD010000057.1 GCA_025361735.1 Phycisphaerales bacterium | reverse complement strand
GCTGGCGTATCGTCCAAGTCTTTGGCAGCGATCCAACAAACTCCGTCATTGGGTCCCGCTTCTTCGAGAAGCAGGATCTTCATGCTTGAATTGCGGACCTGAGTGATTTTGGGCGCGGCGTCGGCAGAGGGGGCGGCGACGCTGGGATAGTCGGGGCGGATCAATACGTTCCACGAGTAAGTGTAGTTGCGAGGTACGGCGTTGTTGACGGCCGAAGCCCCTCCGGTGTTGGAACTGCGGATGTAGTCGTTGTCGCTCGGGCAATTCATCACGGCTTTGAGCGAGCCCAGGCCGGCGGTGGCGTTCGCGGCTTGCTTGTTGGCGCCACGGCTGAGATAAGGCCAGAACGCCCCGACATCGTACCGAATCACGCCCACACTCGCGCCTCCGGTGCTCGTGTCGGTGTTCATATAATACGCCAGCGACCGCTGGTTGTTGGACAATTGATCGGTGCCGGTCGGACCCGGATAGGTGTTTCCGATCGAGGGCGGCAAGGCAAACTGGCCCTTGTGGTCGCCCGTGTACATGATCATCGCCAGCATGATCTGCTTCATCTGGGAAGCGCATTTGACCGTATTCGCGGACTCCTTGGCCTTCTGGAGCGCCGGCAGGAGGATCGAGATCAGCAGGGCAATAATGCCGATCACGACCAGAAGTTCGACGAGCGTGAAGCCGCGTTTTGCGTTGATTGTACGAGACATGGCGCTACCTCAAAAATGACAGACGTGCCAACCTACCCATTATGGCCGTGGTCCACCGACTTGGTCAAGGGCTATAGGAATAATTCCTTGACCGTATCCGCGATGTTCTCGCTGCGCATCAGCGTCTCGCCGACCAGCGCTGCCCGCACGCCGGCTTTCTCCAGGCGCCGGATGTCGATCGCGGTGGTGATGCCACTTTCGCTCACCAGCACGCCCCGGTCTTCCACCAGTTCGGCCAACCGCAACGTCGTTCCCAAGTCCACCTTGAAAGTGCGCAAGTCCCGATTGTTGATTCCGAGCAGGCTGTACCCGGAATGCGGGAACCCGACCAGCCGATCGCGAACCCGGATCAGGTTCTCCATATCATGTACTTCAATCAGGACCGTCAGGTTCAGTTCGGCCGCCAGAATCTGCATGTCCATCAGCAGGCTCAGGTCCAGGCACTCGGCGATCAGCAGCATGGCATCCGCCCCGGCGGCTCGCGTCTCATAAACCTGCCAGGGGTCGATGATGAAATCCTTCCGCAGCACCGGCAGTCTCACCCTGGCCCGCACCTGCTCGATGTACTCCAGGCGTCCCTGGAAATACGGCTCGTCCGTCAGCACGGACAGCGCATCCGCTCCGGCCGCCTCGTATTTGAGAGCAATCGCAACCGGGTCAAAATCCGCCCGGATCACACCCGCCGATGGCGAAGCCTTCTTAACCTCCGCGATCAGGTTTAAGCGTTTCTTGTTCGGAGTCGTCACCGCCTGGAAGAAGTTTCGCGGCCGCGGCAGTGCGGCGACACGCTCCTTCAATACGTCGAGAGGCGTCTGCACCTTGCGCCGTGTGACTTCCTCCCGCTTCGTGGCGACGATTTTATCTAAGACGGTACTCACGATATCATCTTCGGACTTTCGAGGTTGCGAACTCTAAGGCACACGCTCCACATGTCAATTATTGCCGGGATATCTTCTGTCGGGGAATCGGCCGTCCTTTTGGGCAGCCTGCTCGTCGCCGCCGCGGTTTTCCGCCTGGCTCGGGCATACAAGCCGGAAACGGTTTGCGGGCCGCTGCGCACGGATCCGGCTGAGCCGATGGGGCTGATTGCCGGCGTCACGTTCGCAGGGTTCGCCGGGTGGATGTTTGCTTCAATGGCCGCCCTATCCCTGTTTCGCGCACCCACCACTCAGAGCACTACCACGATCCCGGCCAACCTGCCGCCGCTGGCGATTGTCTGGACCGGCATTATCGGCCAACTGGCCGGCCTTGTGGTCCTCGGCGCTGCGAGCATCATCTTCCGCCCTGGCGGCCTTGGGCGGCTCGGGCTGTCGCCAGGCTCATTTCGCACCGGCGCCCGGGCTGGCATCGTCGGCGTGTGCTTCGTCATCCCCGCGATGTTCTGCGTTGGATTCGGCACCGAGGTACTCTGGCGGGCCATCGATTTGAAACACGCCAAGCACGAATTGCTGACCGCCATGGATCAGCCAGGCAATCTGCAATTGCGACTCCTCGCCATTTTCTCGGCCGTTGTCATTGCCCCCGTCTTTGAGGAACTGCTTTTTCGCGGGCATATCCAGACGCTTCTCCGCCGCACATTCACCGAACGGCGCGAGGCCGACGGCCGGGTATTCACACACGATACCCCCGGTCGGATCTGGCTCGGCATCATCTTCGCCTCGATCGCCTTCATGTCCGTGCATCCGACGTGGAGTTACCCGCCCATCTTCTTTCTGGCCATATGCCTCGGCTACATCTACGAGCGCACCGGCTCGCTTTGGGCACCCATCGTGGTACACGCCCTGTTCAATGCGATCCAGACCGCCTTCTCGCTGGGGATTGGGTGAACCATGACCTACCTCTCCCGCCACCAGGTCCGTGAACTTGATCACCTGGCCATCGAACGCTACGGCATCCCCGGCATCGTCCTCATGGAGAACGCCTCCACCGGTGCCGCCCGCGTTGCCCTGGCCATGCTCCGCCGCAATCGCCGCGCCCTGGTCCTTTGTGGCGGCGGCAATAACGGCGGCGACGGCCTGGCCATCGGCCGGCATCTGCACAACCGCGGCATTGAAATCCTCCTCGCCACCACCATTGATCCATCAGGCTACAAGGGTGACGCCGCGATTAACATGAATATCGTCCGCCAGATGAATCTCCCGATCCAGCCGGCCACCCCGGACCTGATTCGCCAGTGGCAGGGGGGTCTCATCATCGACGCGATTTTCGGCACTGGCCTGTCCCAGCCGCCGCGCGGCGACTTTGCCGCTATTGTGGCCGCTGTCGCGGACAACGGCGCCCCGGTGCTATCCATCGACCTTCCCAGCGGCCTCGATTGCGACACGGGCGAGCCGCTCGGCAACGCCATCCGCGCCAGAGCGACTGTCACCTTCGTCGCGGCCAAGAAAGGCTTCGCGAACCCGGCATCGCGGCCGTACACCGGCCGCGTCATCGTCTGCGGCATTGGCGCCCCGCGCGAGTTGATTGCAGAAGTCTCACGCCTTCCCGGATGACAACCCGCGTCTTCCACGGTAGATTCATCCCATGCCCAGCGTGAATGACTTCCCGGCCGCCGGTACTGTGTCTGTCGCCAGTAAGGACACTGTGACCTTCTTTCCCCACGGAACTACCTACGAATTGGAACTCGCCTCTCCTGGCGGCTACGCGGGTCCGCTGAACCGGCGCATCAACTGTCTCATTCGCGCCATGGCGCGCAAAGTCTTTACCACCCAGGCCGGCGGCAGTTTTGTCGCGCCGATCTTCGGGCGTCCCCGGGTGATTCAAGGCCGGGTGCTTTATGTCGAGGCCGGCCTGATTGTGGTACGGGCTGGCGTGAATATCGTCGTGGAACTCCCGGCCAGTGACAACGCAATTGATCTCGAACGCGGGTCGATCCAGGTTGGCTCGCTGGTGAATGTGGTCGCCGAGCCCGGTGCGGCAATGGAATTGCTCGCCCCGGTCGCGGTATAGGTTGTGTTCGGAGCACCCGAAAATGGATGTCGGGTGTTTGCTTGTTTCCCGGTTCATACGTCTCTCTCGCCGCGTGCGAGAGAGGGAAAGGCGCTGCCATGGAAGGCGAAAAGCGTCCTGAGTCGACACCGTCGGCCAGCATTCCGCACGGAACACTCCGTGAAGGCATCATTCGCGGTCTGGCTTTCTTCGTCGGCGGAATGTGCCTGCTCAATCTGCTCGGCGAACTGGTCATTCCGAATTTCAACGCCAATCAGTGGTGGATCGATTTTACTCCGCTGGGTCGTCACGGCGCTGACTGGCTCCTTGGCGGCATTGCGCTCATTCTCCTGCTGCGCGTGTTCTGGCCCGGCGCCGTCGCGCGTATGCGCTACTCCGCCGGCCTGCTGGTGGCGGCCGCATTGATCACCAGTGTCTTCAACGGCCTGAATTACCTCGATCTGCTGCACAACGGCACTCTGGCCGGCGGCGTACCGGTCCCGTTCTCCTGGGTCGTCGCCGGCGTATTGCTTGTGCTGGTCATCGGTGTTATTCGTCGGCAACACGCGCCTGCATCCGGCTGGCGCTTCTGGACGGGCGCTCTCGCTACGCTCGCCATCAGCTTCGTGGGCATGCCCGTGGCCCAGATGCTCTGCTATGGCAACACCGACTACCGCCGCCCGGCTGATGCCGTGGTCGTCTTCGGCGCGCGGGCCTACGCCGACGGCACGCTTTCGCAGGCGCTGTCCGATCGCGTCAGCACCGCCTGCGAACTCTACAACAAAGGCATGGTCCGCACGCTGATCATGTCCGGCGGCCCCGGCGACGGCGCCACCCACGAAACCGCGGCCATGAAAGCCTTCGCCATCAGCCTCAAGGTCCGCCCGCAGGACATCCTCATCGACGAGCAAGGCCTCAACACCGCCGCCACCGTTCGCAATACTTTGCCCATGTTTGAGAAACTCGAAGCCCGCCGCGTGCTGGCCGTCAGCCACTTCTACCATCTCCCGCGCGTGAAGATGGCCTACCAGCGTGCCGGCGTCGAGGTCTACACCGTCCCCGCCAAACAGACCTACATCCTAACCGCCACGCCCTACCTCATGGCCCGTGAAGTGCTCGCCATCTGGTACTACTACGCCCAACCCCTGAAGCATGCGTTTACGCGAGGTCGTTGAGACTGTTCCGTTGGGTGTACCGAAAGAAGTGCAGCCAGTGTTCTCACTGGCGGTGTGTGGCGCGGCGCGTGTGTCGGATTCCGCCGGTGAGGACACCGGCGGCACTATCCGCGATTGTCCGGTCCTCCCGCCATGCAAGCCGGATTTGCCATACATTTGTCCACCGAGCGTGGTAAGATAGAGCGTATGAAATCACTACTTATGAAGTCCATTTACACGGGGCTCGGATTGCTGGGTAGCGGCAAGGAGACCGTCGAGCAACTCGGCCGGAAGCTCGCCAAGCAGGCCGACCTCTCCGAACAGGACGGCAAGAAGATCGCCCGCCAACTGCGCGAAAACTCCGAGAAGGCCGCCGATGCGGTGCACAAGACCCTCGAAGCCCAGGTGACCAAGGTCCTAAGCGCCGTGCGCGCGGCGACACGCGAACTTGCCGGCGCCGGGAAAAAGCCGGCCGCGCGCCGGGCCCGGGCCAAACGCAGGAAGACCCCCGAAATCGCGGAGTAATCACCGCCCGGGCAACCCATGAAAATACCGTCCATGATCCGCTCGCGCTTTCGGTTTGCCGGCGACCTCGCCCGCGCTGCCGATATCGCCCGCGTCCTGGCCAAGTACGGACTGGCCGCCTGGCTCACTGAAGTCGAGTGGGCGCCGATCCACAATGCCCTCAAGAGCCACGGCGGCGAAGTGTTGTCCCAGCATGCGCTGGAGGCCCGCATTCGCCTGGCGCTCACGGACCTGGGAACCACCTTCATCAAACTCGGCCAGATTCTCAGTACGCGCCCGGACATCGTTGGCGAGGCGCTCGCCGCTGAGCTGAGCAAGCTCCAGTCGCACACTCCGGCCGACGCGCCGGAGGTTGTCACGCGCACTGCCGAGAGCGAACTCGGCCGGCCCATCGACGAATGCTTCAAGACGTTTGACACTGCCGCCCTGGCCTCCGCTTCCATCGGCCAGGTCCATCGCGCCCGCCTCAAGACCGGCCGCTCCGCCATCGTCAAGATCCAGCACGCGGGCATCGAAGGCACCATTCGCCGCGACCTGGACATTCTCGGCTTCCTCGCCGAAATCGCCGAGAAGAGCGAGCACCTCAGCGACTACCAGCCGGCCGCACTGGTCCGTGAGTTCAGCCGCACGCTGCTCAACGAACTGGATTTCCGCCGCGAGCTGCGCAACCTGCAGCTCTTCCGCCGCAATTTCGCCGACGATGAAACGGTCGTGTTTCCGCGCCCGCATCCGGAGCTGACCACCGGCCGCCTGCTGACGCTCGATCGCATCGACGGCTGCGGGCTCACCGACACGGTCGCACTGGACAAACTCGAGGTCGACCGCCAGGAACTCGCCCGTCGTGGCGCCAATGTGTTCGTGCAGATGATCTTTCGCGATGGCTTCTATCACGCCGATCCACATCCGGGCAATCTGCTGATCCTGCCCGGCGGAAAGATCGGCCTGCTGGATGCCGGCATGGTCGGCCGCATCGACGATATCTTGCGCAAGCAGATCGTCGACATTCTCATGGCCGCCGCCGATCGCGACGCCCAGCGAATGACCGACGCCGTCCTCCGTGTCTGTGGAACCCCGGCCGACCTGGACCGCGCGGCATTGAGCACGGACCTGACCGAGTTGTTCGACGACTACGGCACGCAGGAGGTCGGCGCGATGAACGTCAGCGGCGCGCTCAATGCCATCACCGGGATCATCCACGATCACCGGCTCCGCTTGCCGGGAAATCTGTCGATGCTGATCAAGTGCCTGATTTTGCTCGAGGGAACCTCACGCCTGCTCAATCCGAGTTTCAGCCTCGCCGAACTGCTGGAGCCCTGGCGCCGGAAACTCGTGCGGCAGCAGCTCTCGCCGCGAGCGCGATTGAAAGAAATCGGCCGCCTGTATGTGGACTGGGAGCGTGCCGCCGAGGCCATTCCCAAGGCCGTGACCCATATGATCGACCGCCTCGAGAACGGCCGCCTGGCGATTCATCTGGAGCACCAGCACCTGAAGTCGGCAACAAATCGCGTGGTCGTGGGCATGTTCATCAGCTCGCTGTTGCTGGCTTCGTCGATCCTGATCGCCCGCGACGTTCCCCCGCGTGTGTGGGGCCTGTCGGTGCTCGGAATGGTGGGGTATGTTCTTGGCCTGGTCTTCGGTTTCCGCATGCTCTGGACCAACCGCGACCGCCTCGTGGCCCCCCGGCACGGGGATTGGGATTAGAGTATATTCCCGTCCACAAACTGCATTCGTTTGAAGGGAGCTACGCGGTGAGTGATCCGGGCAGATGCTGGGGCTGTGGCTACCTCTTACGCGGACTCGACGAGAGCCGCCGTTGCCCGGAGTGCGGCCGCCCGTTCGATCCTACACATCCCCGTTCCACGAACTCGCGCCGCCATCCCCGCTTGCTTGCCCGATGGGCCTTATCGCCAGTGTCGTGGTGGGCATTCGCTCCGATTCTGCTCGGTCTGACCCTCATCGCTTGGGGCACTGGCTGGCTCATCCGCCTGGAAGATGCTCTGTTCCCCTGGACCGCGCGCCAGTGGCTCGACGCCTTCCAACTGCCCCTGAACCAGACCACGTGCGAATGGAAGTTCTTCCTCGCCGGTATGCCACTGGCCGTTCTTGTTGCCACTTGGTGGCTCGCGCGATTCTGGATCGGCATTGTCGCCCGTTGGCTGATTGTCCAGCCCCCCGATCTTCGCCGCGGCTTCTGGCTGCCAATGCTCTTCCTCCTGGGCCTGCTCCTGCTCATGGCCTACATCATCCTCGCCGGCCAGGTCCGCCGCGTTGGCCACGAATGGGCCGCCGCCCAACTGCGAGCACGGACGGATGCCCAAGGATGGGCAGCGATGGTGCCGCCGCCGGTGGTGATGGACTGGACCTCGGAGCAAGCGCTACTCCGCCGGATGTTTCTGGACGGCAGGACACTGCCTGAGCGACTGGTGGGGCTGAAGATGATGGTCGACCAAGAAACGAATGGTGCCGAACAATGGCTCCGCGAAGTTCTGCCGACCGTGGCCGACCCCGAGGCCGCCGCTTGGGGCATCCGTACGCTGGCGATGAAGTGGGATCTGACCGACGTCCCGCTGATGGAGCGCTTTCTCGACGATGTTCGTCCGATCGTCCGCGAGGCGGCAATCGACGGTCTTGGCATATTGGCCCTCGATTATCCAGGACCCGTGGTTCTGGTCCGAAGCGGCAGTCCGAGTGGTCTGGCGTGCGTACCGCGGATTGATCTACGGTCATGGGTGGAGAACAGCGTGCTCCCGGGTGAGCGAGACAATTCCGGCGATGTACCCTATTCCATCAAGCTGTCCGAGAAGACTCGGAATCGATTCGCAGATTCATTGGCCGACGGCAAAACTGCCGGCGAACGCCAGGCCGCGGCAAGTGTAATGGTCTCCTGTCCGCCGGCTGGCTATCGGTTGCGATTGGCCGAGTGGGGCGTCTGGATGAGTGATGGCGGCGACCTCAAGATGGTGCAAACGGAGTTGGCGGGTATCCCGCCGTTTGTGCATCGCACCGGGAACCGAATCGTGGAGTTCAAAGAGCGCGATGGGCCGCAGTCGCAGGTAGTTCTTAAACCCGTCATTCATCTGACCGTGAGTCAGACGATGGCGGTCGATCTGGCCGTGCGTATTCGCTTTGGCAGGCCGTGGTTCGCGTATCCGAAGCCGGATGATTTTGAGGTCGCCTGGGGGCTTCCTCCCGTCGGTTCGGGTATGCTCGTCCAAGGGGTTCCCAAACTGCTGCGTCCGCTCGACGCACCCAACTTCGGAGTCCTATCCGGCCACCACGCCGGCTACCCGTGGCTACGGCCGGGATACGCCCTGACGGGCAACCGAGATTGGCGGTTCAAAGGGGACGAGCATGACATTCTCGAAGTTGGCTTGCGCTGGCAACGCATGATCGTTAGCCCGGAGCAACTCGCCTGGATGCGCCCGCCTGATGTCCCGCCCGGACAACAATACACCTGGTGGACTCGACTTCGACGCGTGAATTGCTCGTGGGTCAGCAGCCAGAATGAGAGCGAGCGATTTCTCTACTATGACGGCCCGACACAACTCAAAGCACGGCTTGGCGTTACCCTGGTTCAGGACGTTGTCCGTTTCGACACACGGGCACCGGACAACAGGCCGTGGCCGGAACAGGTACTGGGCGGCGAGCAACAGTTGCGGAGAACATTACGCGGAGGCGATCCCAAACCCTTGCCCCACGGCGGCGCTCTCATCGTCAGCGTCGATCGCACCGGCATCAAAGGGGCCTGGATCGAACGCGCCGACGCCGGCGTCTCCCAGCCTCTTTCCGATCTGCCGCTCGCCGGCCCGGTCGTTGAATCCCATCTTGCCGCGGCCATCAGACGCAGTCTCTATGCCGACGAAGCCGCCGCCATGATCGACTGCTGGCGCGAGACCTTCTTTGCCAAACCTGGCCTGCGCGTCCTGCTGCTGCTCTCGGCCGAAGAATACGACGCGCTCTGTCCGCTGACCATCCGTCCACGTCCCACCGAACGCGCCCGCGTCGGCATCGTCTGGTACGAACTCACCCCGCCCGGCAAGTAGTCCATCGCGGCTCAAGTGGCATTACGGTTGTGGTACAGGCTTCCAGCCTGCCACAGGCTGGAAGCCTGCACCACAATTTCCGCCACGATGGAGTAGATATTTCCGGATTGAATCGTCACCGCTCGATCATTTCATCTTGCATTTTGCATTTTTCACTTTGCCTTTCGCTCCCGGCCTCAGTTCCCAGATTCAGCACCCTCACTCTTTCGTCCCCGCAAGTCCCGCACCGACTCCAGCGGCGGCGGTGGCGGATCGTTGAACGCGGCCGTGATCGGCTTGCCGTCAATATCCTCCGGCACCGGAATCCCCAGCAGCCAGCAGGCCGTCGCGAACGTGTCTTCCGTGTTGATGATGAGTTCCCTCTGCCGGGTAAGATCGTAGTCCTGGCGCGTGTTGGGTCCGCAGATCACCCAGGGAATGTGCCGCGACCGCGGATCATCCGGCCCGTGCGAATTGCCGGCCCCGCCGTGGTCGGATGTCACCAGGATCACCGTCTGCCCGAGCACGCCCGCATCCCGCAACGCGGCGATGATCGTCCCAATCCCCTGGTCGGCCGAGTTGGCCGCCTGGAGCTGCCAATCCGAACCCCACTGAGCCCCGTGCCCCGTTGCGTCCACATCCGCGAAGTGTACGAACATCACCTCCGGCCGGTGTTCCTGGATGATCTTCGCGGCCCCCGCGGCCACCTGAAAGTTCTGGGCGTAGCCTTCCGGCACATAACCGTAGTCCACCGCGTGTTCGCCCGAAATCGCCCGCAGCTTGTTCTTGCCGATGCTGATCGCCGTTGAGTATCCGGCCGACTTGGCCAGGTCGAGCAACGATGGATACGGCGCATGAAACGACTGTCCGTCGGGAATCTCGTAGTTCCAGTAGATCTCATGCCGCTCGGGCACGATGCCCGTCAGCATCGACGTGTGTGACGGCAGCGTGATCGACATCTCCGTCGTTCTGGCCCAGAACGAATACGCGCCGTGACGCATCAACTCTCGCAGATTGGGCATGTCCGCCCGCAGGGCCACATCAGGCCGAAGCCCGTCGATGCTCACAACCACCACCCGCAGCCCGGTCATCGTCGTCGGCGCAGGCATCCCGCGCCGGCAACCGCCAATCAGCGCAATCAGCCCAAGTATCAGCAACAGTCGTCGCACCAGTGCACATCCTCAATTTGTAGCACAGGCGTCTCGCCTGTGGTGTCGGTACTACGACACATCCTCGTGCCCCGGAGAAAAGGGCACCCAGGGGCGGCCATCCCGTATCGGTTGCCGTCACCGGGAACGCCACTGTAGGATATCCGACCGACGACGCAAACAACAAAGGTCCCACCCTGGCTCCGGCTTGCCCAATTCCAACCGGAGAAACTCCGCCTCCCACCATCGCCCCGCCCGAACCCTGAACCCTCCACTGCAACAAATCACCCCGATTCGGATAAAAGCTAACGTAACGATGGCATCCAACCAGGAATACAGCATGAACAATTCACATGTCGATCAGAACCGGCGTCAGTTCCTCAAGACCAGTGGCGTGGCGATAGCGGCCGGCGTGGCGGCTGACTTGGTCATCCCCCGTTCCGTGCGGGCGGCCGGCACCGACCAGATCAAGATCGGCCTCATCGGCGTCGGCGGCCGCGGTTCGGGCGCGGGCATGCAGGCGCTCAAGGCCGACAAGGGCAATATCCTCTGGGCCATCGGCGAGATGTTCGACGATCGTCTCGACGCCGCCGTCAAGAATTTCACCAAGAACAAACCCGACCAGGTCAAACTCGAAGACCGCAAGTTCCTCGGCTTCGATGCCTACAAGAAAGTCATTGACTCCGGTGTCGATGTCGTTGTTCTCGCCACCCCGCCCGGTTTCCGACCGGCCCACATCAAGGCCGCCGTCGATGCCGGCAAGCACATCTTCACCGAAAAACCGATGGCGACCGACGTCCCCGGCCTGAAGATCGTTCAGGCGGCCGTCGCCGAGTCCAAGAAGAAGAATCTGAGCATGGTCGCCGGTTTCTGCTGGCGCTACAGCTATCCCGAGCGCGAGATTTTCAAACGCATTCACGATGGCGCCATCGGCGACATCGTCAGCCAGCAGGGGCTCTACTATACCGGCGAACTGTGGATGAAGCCGCGTCAGGAAAAGTGGACCGACATGGAGTGGCAGCTTCGCAACTGGCTCTACTTCACCTGGCTCAGCGGCGATCACATCACCGAGCAGGCCGTCCACACCATCGACAAGATCGGCTGGACCATGAAGGATGCCTCGCCCATCGCCGCCTTCGGCACGGGCGGCCGCCAGGTCCGCACCGATGCGGCCTACGGCAACATCTACGACCACTTCGGCGTCACCTACGAATTCGCCGGCGATGTCCGCTGCCACCTCGGCTGCCGCCAGCAGGGCAATGCCTGGAACAACGTCACCGACCACATCGCGGGCACCAAGGGCGTGGCCGGCATCACCGGCTGGAGTTCACACACGATCACCGGTCCCAATGCCTGGAAGTATGAAAACGAGAAGGGTGCCAACGACATGTACCAGACCGAGCACGACGAGCTGTTCGCAGCCCTTCGCGCCGGCAAGACGATCAACGACGGCGACCGCATGATCAACAGCACCATGATGGCCATCCTCGGTCGCATGGCCGCGTACACTGGCCAGCGTGTGACCTGGGATCAGGCGATGGCGTCAACGGAGTCTCTCGCCCCCGAGAAACTCGAGCTCGGCCCGATACCAACGCCTCCGGTGGCGATGCCTGGGAAGACGAAACTCGCTTGATTGATAAGACACGATCATGGAGTTTCGGATCACGATCACGAGCGTTGCCGAATCGCAACTGCAGGCGTTGTCCGCTCGGGAACAGCGGATTGTTGAGGCCGCCGTCCTTGCTCGCTTGCGGCACCAGCCGTTGACGCCGACCCGCGCGACAAAGCGGTTGCGCCCCAATCCGTTCGCGGAATTCGAACTGAGAGCCGGCGACCTTAGAGTGCTGTATAATGTCAATGTAGAGGAGTCGGAAGTCGTCCTCCTGATTGTCGGGAGGAAAGTTGGCAACGCTCTGATCGTGGGCAATGAGGTCTTTTATGGCCATCAAGAAGATCCTGCTGAGTGAACTCGAGACAGATCCCAAGGGGACTCTCGACGAGTGCTGCGATTCGGGCCGATCGCTTGTTGTGGAGATGCCCGATCACCGGTTGCTCTCCATCCAAACGCTCGAACCCGGCGATGACGACCGGCTCGTTGACGACTTGTTGGCAACGGACCCCGCGTTTCGGGCAATCGTGGAGAAGTCAAAATCCAGCCCACGCAAGCCGTTCCCGAGTGGGTCATGAAGAACTGATGGGTGAGCGCGCAAATCAGCGATTAACACAACCCCGAGCGCGTGGTAGTTCTTTCCATGAGACACTTCACTTCCCTCCTTGCGGCTTTTGGCTTGTTCCTGGTTGGATGTGCGGCGAGCGCCGGCAACGGTGCTGGCGGTGCGGGAGACGCACCTGTTAAAGTGGTTCCCATGCCCACCGGCGTGGGCGACGACTACGTCGCCATGCAGCAGGATCTGACCTTCACCCCGGAACAGAAGGCCAGGTTCGACGAAGCCCTGAAAGTTCGTAACGCGGCCTACGACGCCTGGGCCAAGACCCCGCGCGGCGTCCGCTACAACGCCGCCCGCAGCGAAGAAAGCGCGGCCAAGCGCGACAACGACGCGGCCAAACTCGCCAAACTCACGCCCGAAGTGGCCGACTTGAATAAAGAGCGGGACAAGGTCCGCACCGACGCTCGTCGCGAGTTCGACAAGGCCCTGACGCTCGACCAGCAAAAGCAATGGGCTGGCCGCAACCTCTGTGTCCGCGCCCTGGCCGCCCTGAAGAACCCGACCCTGACCGACGCCCAGAAGAAACAGGCCCGTGACATCGCCAACAAGATCGCCGCCGACCGCGTCAAAGCCGGCACGGCCGACAACGACCCGTACCTGCTCCTCGACGAGGCCGCGGTCAACAAGACGACTGATGAGATCAAGGCACTGCTGCCGGCGGCGAAATAGATCGGGAGCACGGGCGTCCTCGCCCGCTCTGGATGTGCTTCGATTAGGCAATGCGCTCCGGGTAAATGGATCTGGCCGTGCAAGTGCCGCCGCTTTCACCGGCGGTCTTTGGCGTAGTCGGCACATCTCGGATTCCGCCGGTGAGGACACCGGCGGCACTACATGTGACTACTGTTAGTCTGATCCTCCACGCAATCAAATGCTCCTTCCGTCGCGGGCCGACGCGTATACAATGCGCGTAGAGGCACAGCCATGACGACAGCGACAGCCCAGGTAACGGCCGCGGAACTGTGGAAGATGAAGGATATCGGCCGCTGCGAAATCCTCTACGGGGAGCTTATCATGATGAGTCCTGCGGGAGCGGAACACGGAGTTGTCGCGGCACGCATCGCTCGTTTGCTTGGGGACTTTGTGGAGCGTCACGACCTCGGGATCGTACTGGCGGCCGAAACCGGCTTCCTGCTCGAGCAGAAGCCCGACCTGCTCGTCGCCCCCGATGTCTCATTCATCCGTCAGGCTCGTATCGCCAAGGGGCTTCCCAAGGGTTTCTTCAAAGGTGCCCCGGATATTGCGGTCGAGGTCGTCTCTCCTGGTGATACGCGGCGGGAGGTAGCCGAGAAAGTCAACGTCTGGCTGGCCCACGGAACCTCTTCGGTCTGGGTGGCCGATCCGGCGACCATGACCATCCTGCTTCACCGCACCGGCCAGCGCGCCTGCCGATTCGCCGTCGGCAAAGAGTTCGTCGACGAATCCACGCTGCCCGGTTTCAGCATGCCGGTGGCCCGCGTGTTCATGACGCCGTGAGACGGGCGAGGCGCCGCAGAGAAACAACTAAGCGGACTCCGGGTGCTTGTTCGTAGTCCCGCCTTCAGGCGGCTCTTCAGACCGCCTGAAGGCG
>JANYKD010000019.1 GCA_025361735.1 Phycisphaerales bacterium | reverse complement strand
GAAACTGGGTGGTTTCCTGGGCCGCAAAGGCGACGGTCATCCCGGATGGCTGACGCTCTGGAGAGGATGGCAGAAATTGATGATTCTTGTTGATGGATATGAAATCGCTATGTCAGTACGATGTGGGGAAAGATAAGCGCTTCAGCGGACGCGTTTCGGCGTAACCTCTCGACTCCGCTTTGTGTAGGGTCCGCTTCAGCGGACCCGAAAACCCTCGCCGTGCGGCTCCGCGTCCGCTGAAGCGGACCCTACGCGACCATCAACTGCTTGTACTGCTCAAGCACGGATCCTTCGCGGTCGGCCAGCGTTACGGTCGGATGCGGATTCAGGCAGCCGTCACAGGACTCGGCGAAGGTGGCAACGCGCAACTCGCGGCCGTAGCCGTCGAGCGGGCCGAGCGTGAAGTGGACGCTGAAGAAAAAGCGATGCTCGCCGCCAAGCGTGCCGTACATCAGGTCCACGGCACGAAACTCACCGCAATCGGGGATCGGCCAGTTCTTTTCAATGCGCTGGGCAAGATTGAACAGGTCGTCCTGAACGTAGTGCATCTGCCGCGATACGGCGAGCTGTCGCAGGGCCCGACGGGTGCGCGAGCGACGTATGCGATAAGCGCCGTACGCGCCGAGCGTAACGGTCAGCATGACGAGCAGGAACCATTGCGGAGACATGGATCGTATTTAGATTCCGGTAGGCCGAAGGCGGCCGCGGATTTCATCCAGTTTGTTCTGTGCATCGTTGCCGCCGCCCGGATTGGCCGGGGCGGCTTTGGCTGGAGCCGCCTTTGGGGGCGGTTGTTTCGCCGGCTCCGGCTGCTTCGGCGGATCCTGCACGGCGGGCACGGGAAGCGCCGCGGGTTGCGAGGTGGGCGCACCCGAACCCGGCACGATGTAGTCGATGTGGTAATTGGGATCGACGGCCACCAGCGAGTTGCGCAACCATTCGACGACGATGCGATAACGCGGATCGTCCATGCTCTTGAAAACGGGCGTCAGTCCCTGGACTTCGGGGTGACGGAAGTCGGCTCGCTCGCGGGGCAAACCAAACTGGGCCAGGAGCGAGTTCTGCGGGTACGTACGATCGATCATCTTGCGGCGGGTTTCGGCCACCGTCGCAGAAGCCCGCGTGAGGATGTAGAAGTTGGTGTAGACGGCTGCATCGTCGTTCGCCGGACTGAAGAGCTGGAACGAGCCGGCGTTGATGCCTCCATGACAGTTGGCAGCGGCACAGCCATTGAGAACGATCGGGGCGATGCGGGTCTTGAACTCCATCATGGACTGCGGATCGTTGACTATCTTCACGTCCTTGCGCATGTCCGCTGTACCCTTTTTGAGAATCCGCAGCGCCTTCTCAAACGGTGTCAGGGCGGCAAAGTCGCGTGAATCGACGTTGTCGTATTCCGTATAGCGCTTCTCGACGCCGGCGTCAAAACGCACGCGAACGGTGCGATCGGTCTCCTTCAGCTCTGCCATGCGAATCTGGTTGATCTGGTCGGCGTCAAGGTACTTGCGGTCGCGCACGGTCAGGCCCGCGGTGGGACGGCTCGTCGCACCGGGCTGAACCTTGGTATCGAGCCCCGTCTTGCCGGCCGCTTCCCATGCGGCCTCGCGATCGATCATCTGGCGCAGTTGCACCGCGTCAGCGCTGTTGGGGTCGAGCGAGAGGACTGTGTTGACTTCCTGCCGCGCCAGCGAAAAAGCCTTCGCATCGTAAAGCCAGCGGGCGATCTCGAAATGCTCCTTGGCGCCGGCGGTCTTGGGCAGCGAAGCCAGCCGCTTCTGATAGGACTCCTTGATGTCCGAGCCATAGTCGATGGCGGCCACCTCATCGCGGGCGATGGAAATGGTCCCAAGCCGGGTGACGATCGTGACACCATCAAGCCCTTTGTCGGTTACTTCGCCTTCGAGCGTGCGCCCGTCGCGAGTACGGACCACACCAGGCTTGGCCAATGCCATGCCCGCAAACAAGCCGATGACGACAATACTCAGCAATCCGTGCCGCAGCATCATGTGGTTTCTCCGCAAAGAACTGAACGGTCATGCGAACCGGCACCATCGTAAACTGCGCTGGCGATGCTCGCAAGCACTGAATCCGCGTATGTTTGGCAATCGCACGGGTGCTGTCAGCCTTCCACGGGCTCGGCAAGCTCGGGAACATCCTGCGGGCGGTAGATCATCCAGATGTTGCGGAGGTAGATGAACCAGCCAAACGCCTGGCCGAGCAGTCCGATGGGATCACGGCGCCAGAGAAAGTAGACCATGAGCATGGTGGAGCCAACCAGGCTCATCCACCAGAAGATCGGCGGGACGACTGATCGCTTGTGTTTTTCACTGACGATCCATTGCACGATCATCCGACCGGTAAAAAGAACCTGTCCGAGAAAGCCAAGACCGACCCAGATGTAACCGGCCGGGGACGAGATGTTGAGCAGCGTCTGCCCCCAGGAACGGGCAGTGCGATCACGATGCATTCTTGCGGCAAGTTCGTCAGGCGAAAGCTCGACGAGTTTGCCGTCGTCCTGATGCACGACGAAGCGGAAGTGCTGGTTGGCGTCGCGGTAGAGGACGGCCTTGTCGCGTGCGTCAGCCAGTTGCACCGTGACTTCAACGCCGCCAGGCTTGGTGAGCTTGGTCTCCATGAGCGAAAAGCCGACCCAAATGGCCAGACCGACAAGCAGGCCGATCTCCAGCAGGATGAGATAAATGCGTTTCATGCAGGCTGGGAGAATATCGCGGCGCGAGAATTATGCACGCGGGTTGCAGAGGTTCGAGATGGTCGGGTGCGATTCACCGCACCGCCGTGGGGATGGGTGCGACAATTCGCACCCTGCGAGTCAGTACGGCAAGGCACCGTAGTCTTCAGTGCTGGTGGGAGCGATACGTTCGGCAATCTGGATTCGCGAAGGCACGGAGACAACCACGCCGGCGGCATAGTAATCAAAGCCCTGGCCGACAAGTCGCTGAGACGGCCCGACACTCACCTCGATCACGCGAGGCGTGGCCGGTTCAGTGGGACGAGCGTCCATGGCAACGATCTCGCGGACGTGCGTCGCCGTGTCCGCGATGGGGCCGCCGTCCGTTGACTGCGAGCGTATCATCGTGCGGGCGAACATCGTCACACCCAGCAGGACGCAGGCGGCAATGGCGACGCGCGAGGCGCGGCGCCCCCAGACAGAAATAGAGATGGTGCGGCTGGCGGCGGCGTCCGCTTCCGCGACTGCATCGGAGATGCGCTGGCCAAGCAGAGCGAAGTCGACATGGGGAAGCGCCTGGCCGTGTTTCAGCAGAACATCGAGCGAACGATGTTCCTTGAGCGCCCGGCGGGCGGCGGGATCGGACGCCAGCTTCGCGGCCAGCTCGGATTCCTGAGCGATCGTGGCGCTGCCATCAATGAGTTGGCCGATCGCCCACTCAGTGGATTCGTCAACGGCCGCTCCGGCAGGAGCGGAATCGGCGACGACCGCATGATGCTGCGCGACGGCGTTGCCCAGGTGGCGGGCAAGTTGTTGATCGTCGACGTCCGGGCGGGGCAGGCCGTGTTGCAGCGCGACATCCAGGGCGCGATGCTGAGCGACCAAGTCACGGGTAGCCGCGTCGGTTTCGGTTAGGTGGTCGAGTTCCGCTTGTTCTGCCCGCGTGATATCGCCGTTGATGGCACGGACCACGGTGTCTTCGAGGGCCTCGTTGGCCGCCAGCCGAACGGCCGGGCGCTGCCCGCCGCGGGCGAGGTGCTGCTGGGCGGCGGACGCGGCGATGGTGTCGGCCAGACGGTCCCAGTCGACAGCCGGAAGAGCGGCCGACGACTTGAGGGTCTCGTTGACGGCCTTGAGCTCGTCACAAAGCTGGCGGGCCGATGGATCGGACGCGAGCACCGCCTCAAGCTGCGCGATTTCCCCGACGGAGAGATCTCCGTCGAGGTAGCGGCTGATGGCGAATTCGATCTGCTCGCGGTTCATAGGTGGTCCTTCAATATCTCTCGCAATCGCTTTCGGCCCTGGAAGACGTGCCATTTGATGGCCTCAACCGAACATCCCAGGGCCTCGGCAACCTGTTTCTGCGGCATCTCCTCGATCGTGAACATGATGATCGCGAGCCGCTGCTTTTCCGGGAGTTGGGCGAGTGCTTCCTTGAGCTTCACGCCGAGCTCCGCGCTTTCCATCGCGTGGACCGGGTCGCCATCGCGACTCATCCACTCGCTGCCGCCACTATCGGTCGCCTGGGAATTGGTCGGCCCAAGGCAATCGTCCAGCGGCAACTGCGTCCGCAGCTTTCGGCCGCGGCGGAAGTTGAGCGACAGATTAGAGACGATGCGCATCAGCCAGCCCCCAAAAGCCTCGGGCTTCTGCAGGGTTGACAGGCTGCTGAAGGCTTTGAGGAATGCGTCCTGAGTTACTTCGAGCGCATCCTGCGAATTGCCCAGCAGCCGATACGACACGGCCACCGCCTGTCGCTGGTAACGGAGGATCAGCTCGTCGAAGGCCTTGCGGTCACCCGCCAGGCATCTTTGGGCCAATTCGCCGTCACTCGGCGAGACGCCAGCCTTCGCTGCTTCATTCGGGATGGCGCTCGCCTTGGCTTCCATAGGTCAGACACACTACCACAGGGGGTGGTTAGAGGTTTAGGGTGCTCTTTCTAATCGGTCACCCCAGAATACTCGACAACCCCGGCAACCGCAAAAGGGGAGAGCGCACTCAAAACACACCAGCGACGAGTCGCAAGAGCAGTTAAGTGATTATATTAAAACCATTTACGATTCTATTTACATTCACCGGGCCGGTTCGTCGACAGACGGACATTGCAGAACACGCCTGCACAAGTCACGTAAAACCCGCTACCCGCACAATCTGGAAAGTACTCCGGCCGTGTTCCCGTTGCCGTCCATGAGTGGGAATACGTAGGATGATCGATGAATAGCAGCGACTGGAGTCGAACCAGTGACCCAGGGCTTATGAGTCCCCAATCAACCCCTGAAAAACTGCGGAATTGTACTGGGCACGGCCCAGAAAGCAGCTCACTCAGAACCGAAGCCGGGGATTTCACTGAAGCGTTGGCTCTTATCTCTCGTTTGCCACTGTCGACCGCCGAAAAGACCAAGGCAGTACGGCCGCTGCTGTCGAATAGGAGAGTTACGCTGCTCCCTCCTTCCCGTCTTCCCGCCACCAAGATCCTCGAAACACTATCGCTTGTGACAGAGTCGTCATATCTCAGCCGCCAACATTTGCCAAGCCAATATCGACGCCGCGCCGACGTCGAAGAGCTTCGTAGCCAGTCACCCGACCTGCAAACCGAAGTGCTCGCGGGCAGGCAGGTGGTAACGGACAATCGCCGTGTTCTCTGGAGGTTTGCCAAAGCGATATCAAGACCACGAAATTACCTTCGTACACTCGGAAGATGTGGTCGAGGCGCACGCGTGGCGGGAACGAGGCTTTTCAAACCGGAGGTGACTGACCCAAAACTGACCCACTTGGGCCAACAAATGCGATTCCCCGGGGAAGAACGTCTTTCCGGAGCTCCCGTAACCGCCCGTGAATCAAAGGATTTGGGGTAATGCAGCTTGACAGAGTCGGACCTTCGACCTTCGGCTCCGTAGGCCAAATGGCGAATCGCAAGCTCTTGTTGCCAAGCATCTTATGGGCTGTTTTCCGTGAAGAAACGAGGCTTCAATGCGGTTGACAAGTCAGTGAACAGCTGAAAGACAGTGATATTCATGTGACGACTGACCCGCTTAGTGACCCACTCAGTGAAATAGGACTGCTGGCCTCGTTCTCTATTCTTCATATCGGCTCGATCATACCGCTTGCACGGATTTCCTTCGTTCCCGGATTTCCTTGCTGGCCCAGCCGCTGATGTTGGTCTGGATGCCGCCATAGAACTGCAGGCCATTTATGTTGGCCACTCCAACCACAGAAACATACATATTATAGATCGATGGCACCTCCCGATCGATGACTACGTCCATGTCCAGCGACTCAAAATGCTCGACCGGCTTCTCAAAGTTCCACCAGATGTTAACGACGTGCCCCGCGTGCCACGGTTGCGGGGGGCAGTGGGACCCCGGCCACAGCAGCCATCTCCTTGGGTGACGACGGCTGGGCGCATGGGTCTTCGGGAGAGATTCCCGCGGCACGAACGCGAGCGTGGGCGACCATGGCCAGCAGAAGCAGGAATGGCGCGTATTTCTTAGCGGGTGTTCTATCAAAAGCTGACTTGCCATCACAGATCGGGGATCAACGTCTTGCAGCATGTCGCCGATGTCTACGCCCCCTCCGCTGCAGATCCCGGCCTACACGGTATTCGCTACAACCAGATCGCGGACTTGCCGGCACGCAAATGGCCGCCGTGGAGAGTGATGCCGATTTTGAAGACAAGGACCAACACTACTTCCAAGGAGGCTGCATCTTCAGTGTTCTGGAATCCGGCGAAGGTGCGATCATCGGCTCACTGGGAATCCACTCGGGATACCGGTGGACCGCGGAAGATGTACCTGCGCAATGCGTGCCCGGGAGGCGCTTGGGCAGATGGTTGCGCAACCACGGAGTGGCCGAGGCCAGACAACTCGGGTCTCGCCTGAGAGCACCGTTTTTCGCGACGGCGGAAACAAATAAACCGAACTGCTCGGTGATACACATATCTCCATCGAGTCAAGCGAATTACTCGTCATCGGGACAGCTCGCCTATGAAAGAGATGAGCAGCAGGAACCGCGGATTCAAAGGCACTCTTGCACTGGCCGGCGTGATGATCGCCGTATTCTGCGCCTTTGCCAGAAGCCAGGATCAATCGCCACCGACAGCGCCGGCGTTGCCGTATTGCATCGTGGACACTGGACAGATGCACATCTTCGACGACCGGGGGCAATTACTCAAAGTCCCCAAGCCGGACGAGCCGTACTTTGGGCAGGATGGGTTCTACCGCAGCGCACCGTCCACTTACACGCTCAGCAAAGACGGCCTGACCGTTTACGACAACAACACCGGCCTGACCTGGCAGAGCAGCCCGGGGATCGATTTGTGTCCTCACATTCTCTTTTTAAGGAGTTACCCATGCGGCGTTTCCCAATTGTCAGTTTAGGGTTGAGCATGATTGCGATTGCCCTCCTTGCCATGCAATTGATGGCACAGAACGGCCCTCCGGGCGGCGGTGGTGGCCAAGGTGGACCGGGCGGTGGCCCCGGGGGTGGACAAGGCGGCGGCCCCGGTGGTGGCGGTGGACCCGGCGGCGGGTTCCGTCTCATTCCTCGCTTCGCGGAGGATAAGCTGAACCTGACCGAGGACCAGAAGAAGCAGATTGCCGATCTCGAAAAAGAGGTCAAGGCCAAGCTGGAGAAGATCCTGACACCTGAGCAGGTCAAGATCATGGCAGAAGCCCGTCCACCGCGTCCTGGTCAAGGCGGCCAGGGCGGCGGTCCAGGTGGTGGCCAAGGCGGTCAGGGCGGCGGCCGGCGCGGGCCGGGCGGTGGTGGTCAAGGCGGTCCCGGTGGTGGTCCTGGCGGCGGTCAAGGCGGTGGTGGCGGCGGCCAAGGACAGAATGATCGCCCACCCCAATAATCTCAACTCGATCTAACTGCGTGTGGAGTCCACGATCTTCTGATCGTGGGCTCCACGCACATGGTTCAATGTCCGACGTCATCGCCGCCTGACCGATTGGCCGGATAGCGGCCAGCCGGGAATTAAGCAAAGCGGAGTTATTCCTGAACCGTGAACTGCTCCGTATTCGGACCGGAACAATGTCATGAAGATCGCAGCAATCGCAATAATCCTGACCCTCGCGATGTCAGTGGCCGGGCAGCCAAAGACGCAGGCTAACGAACCACGCCAGCCTTTGCCCTCCTGCGTCGTCGGCACCGGCCTGACCAGGTGTTATGACAACCGCAGCGAAATCGCGCCACCCAAGCCTGGGCAACCGTTCTACGGTCAGGATGCGCAATATCCGAGTGCGCAGCCGGCTTACAAGGACAACGGGGACGGCACCGTGACCGACCTCAACACCGGGCTAATGTGGATTCAGAAGCCGCCGACCGACAAGTATTCGTGGACGGATGCCGCCAAGGTGGCGGCCGGTCTGAATGCCCGCAACTTCGCGGGGCATGCCGACTGGCGGTTGCCGAATACCAAAGAACTCTATTCCATCGTCAACCACAGCAAAGGCTGGCCTTACATCGATACGAAGTTCTTCGTCTGCGAACTATCCCCACAGGTCGAGGATCAGGTCAAGAACACGCAGTACTGGTCGAGCGACAAGTCGGTGGCTGCAGGCGGCCGCACGGAAGCGTTCGGAGTCAACTTCGCCACCGGCCACATCAAAGCCTACGCCATCGGCATGTGGAGTTATGTCCGATGCGTCCGCGGCAATCCGGACTACGGCAGGAACGACTTGATCGATAATAGGGACCAGACCATCACCGACCGGGCCACGGGCCTGATGTGGTCGAAGGAAGACAGCAGGAAGGGATTGAACTGGGAAGAGGCGCTGGCGTGGGCAGCGGCAAAGAACCGGGAGAGTTACCTGGGCCACAACGACTGGCGGCTTCCCAACGTCAGGGAAATGCAAAGCATCGTCGACTACGGGCGCATACCGGATGCGGCCAACGCCGCCAACGTGGGCACGGCCATCAATCCGCTGTTTGTCTGCACCCCGATCACCAATCAGGAAGGAGCCACAGATTGCCCATACTACTGGACGAGCACCTCGTGCTATCACGGCCCGGCGAGTCCGGAATATCGCTTCGCATGGTATGTCTCTTTCGGCCGGGCGAAGAGCACCACAAGCAGTGACGGACCCGGAGGCGGCCCGCGCAGTCATCTTGTAGCCGAAGCGGGGGCCATACGTTACGACGCCAAAGTCAAAGGCGGTGGCGGGGGTCCGGGCGGGGGCGGCGAGCGGATCTACAACTATGTTCGTCTGGTGCGCGGCGGGAATGTTGCTTTCACGGTTGCGGCGAGCATGGTCGCCACAACGCGACCAGTGGCTGCAGAATCGAAACCCACACCAGCCCAAGTCGCGCCGGCCGGCAATCCGGCCGGTCCGGGCGGCGGGTTCCAACTCATCCGGCCGTTCGCTTCGGTAAAAATGAACCTGACCGAAGACCAATTGAAGCAAATCGCGGAACTGGAGAAAGAAGCCAAGACGAAGCTCGACAAGATCCTCACGCCGGAGCAGCAGAAGACCCTGCAAGAAGCCCGCCCGCCGCGTCCGGGTCAGGGCCGGCCTGGCGCACCAAGCGGCCAGGCGCCTGTTGGCGGAGCTGTCGGAAACAAGCCAACGGGTGACGGCACGCGCGTGGAAACTCCGCCTGGCGATACCACGTCCGCCATCGCGCCTGCTCCCACGACGAAACCTTCGGCCAGCGCGAGCGTGCCTTCCACGCCGTCAAACGTCCTCGTTATCATCGTCGATGATCTCGGCTGGGGCGACGTCTTCTATCACAAGGGCACACTCTCGACGCCGAATATCGATCGCCTGGCCAAAGACGGTGTCGAACTCGCGCGATTCTATGCCTACCCGGTCTGCAGTCCGACCCGCGCCGCGCTGATCACCGGCCAGATGCCGCGGCGATACGGCATCGTGACTCCCCTCGGTCCGCGTCAGGCCGGAATTCCCGCAGGGATTGCAACGCTCCCCGGCACTTTTCAGTCGGCCGGGTATCAGACGTCATTGATCGGCAAATGGCACATTGGCATCAGCGCTCCGCCCAACAAGAGCGGGTTCGATCACTTCTACGGCTTCATGGGTCCGCAGGTGGACTACTTCAAGCACACCAACCAGGCTGGTGGCATCGACTGGCAGCGCGATGGCCAGACTGTCAACGAAGAAGGCTATTCCACATTCCTGCTGGCTGACGAGGCCATTCGCCAGATCGAGCATCGCGACCCGAAGCGCCCGTTCTTCTTTGAAGTGGCGTTCAACGCGCCCCACTTTCCATTGAGCGCCCCGGAAGAGTACCTGGCCAAACACAAAGACCTCGGCGGACGCGCCACCTATGCCGCGATCGTTGACGCGCTGGATGTGTCCATCGGTCGTGTTCTCGCGACATTGGACAAACAGGAGTTGCGCGATAACACACTGGTGCTTTTCTTCTCCGACAACGGCGCCGGCCCGCGGGAGGGCGGCAGCAACGGCGTCTTACGTTCTGGCAAAGGCAGCGTCTATGAAGGCGGCATCCGCACGCCCTGCATCGTGCGCTGGCCGGGACATGTGCTGCAGGGAACGGTCAGTCAGCAGCCCGTGTCGGCGCAGGATCTTTTCCCGACGCTCGCGGCGGCAACGGGCGTGCTGATGCCGGCCGGTGCCAAACTCGATGGCAAGAACATGTGGCCCGCGCTGCGCGAGGGCCGCACCATTCCTCGCGATCCGTTTCTCATCGCGACCACAGACATTGCCTTTATAGACAGCGACTGGAAACTTATCGAAACACAGGATGGCCAGCAGTCCCTCTTTCACATCTCCAGCGACATTTCGGAAACAACCGACTTGATCAAACGCGAGCCGGAGACCGCCCGGCGGCTCAGGGACAAGCTGGCCGAACTGAAGAAGGATCTGTCCGCCGCCACGCAACGCCCCGGTCCCGGACTTGGCGCTGGTCCCGGCGGAGGTCGAGGTCGGCCAGGCGGCCCTCCGGGCGCGGCCGGAGTGGCGCGATGAATTGCACCCTGCCTACAGCACGCAATTACCTTACGAACTCGAACAACAGGATCATCAACCAATGACGAAACAAACCCACCAACGCAATCTCGTGGTCGCTCTGTGCAACGCCGTCTTGCTGTCAGTTTGCGTCGCGAACCCGTCGCGAGCCGACAACTGGCCGCAGTTTCGCGGGCTGGGGGGCGCAGGCATCAGCACTGAGAAGGAGTTTCCCACGCAATGGAGCGAATCGCAGAATCTGAAGTGGAAAACGCCGCTTCCCGGGCCGGGCAGTTCCAGCCCGATCGTCTGGGGTGATCGCGTCTTTATCACCTGCTACACCGGCTACGGCATGGAGCGCGGCGATAGCGACATCGCCCAGCTCAAGCGGCACCTGCTGTGCATCGGCCGCAAGGATGGCGCCATTATATGGCAACAAACGGTTGACTCGGCCGCCCGGGAAGACAACTACGGCGGCTACATCGCCGAGCACGGCTACGCCAGCCATACCCCGGCCACCGACGGCCAGCGCGTCTACGCCTTCTTCGGCAAGTCCGGCGTCGTGGCGTTCGACATGGAGGGGAAGAAGCTCTGGCAGACCAGCGTCGGCACGATGTCGGGCAACCGCCGCTGGGGCTCGGCCGCCAGTCCGATTCTCCATAAGGACTTTGTCATCGTGAACGCCGCCGACGAAGGCCGGGCGATCTATGGGCTGGACAAGGCGACCGGCAAGGTGGTCTGGAAGGCCCCTGCCAACCGGCTGGAACTGACTTACGGCACGCCCCTGCTGGCCGCCATCCAAGGAGACAAACAGGAGTTGCTGATTGCCGTCCCCGGCGAAGTCTGGGGCCTCAATCCCGATACCGGCAAGCTCGTCTGGTACGCGCAGTCGCCGCTGGATGGGAACATCGCCCCGAGTGTCGTGGCCGACGCCGACAACGTCTACGCCTTCGGCGGGTTCCCCCGAACCGGCAGCGTGGGGATGAAGCGTAACGGACGCAACGATGTGAGCACCACGAACGTACTCTGGTCGAGCGGAACGGGTTCGTACGTGCCCACGCCGGTGTTGAGCGACGGGCATCTCTACTGGGTGGACGATCGCGGGACGGCATATTGCATGGAGGCCAAAACGGGAAAGGTAGTCTTCAGTCAGGCACTGCAAATCCGCGGACGCGGTAAGGTGTGCTACGCGGGCACGGTGATGGCCGACGGGCGGCTGTACTCGGTAACCCGCACCGGCGGGACGGTCGTCTGGGCGGCCAAGCCGGAATTCAGGGAGATCGCGCGAAATCAGTTCCAGTCGGACGCCAGCGATTTCAATCCGTCGCCGGCGCTGAGCGGCGGGGCGGTGTTCTTGCGGTCGAACAAGTTCTTGTACTGTGTCCAGACGCAGCAAACCGCAGACAGAACGCAGCAATGAACTCGGTGACCAATCACGTAGGGTGCATACATAGTCGTTTTCATCATTGCTTGCAGATCGTTCGCCTCATGGCTTTCCTTTCGTGCTGACTTTCAGTTTCTCAATCGTCCCTGAGAACCGTTGCGGTTCGCCGTAATCGCCCACAGGCTGCTTGTCATCGAAACCCACACAGAAGTTCTCCGCCGGCTGCACGGACAACAGCGAATTCGCCTTGCCTTCGGCCACCTTCTGCCCGTTGATGAGCAGCGTCATGGAGCAGTCCGCGGCCAGGCGAGCTTCGGCATTGAACTGGCCGGCGGGCGTCTGGCTGGCGGTGATCGCCACAGGAACCCTGTCTACCTTCACCGTGAACACCAGCTTTCCATCCCGCAGATACAGGGCATAGCCCGTGGCCAAGCCACCATGAGCAACGATAACCCCATTGGGGTTCTTCGACTCCACATCAACGGAAATGCTCACCGGCCGATTGGCCACCTGCGGAGCACGGCCCTTCTCCAGCACATCACCGACCTTCATCTTGTCCAGATCCATCGGTTCCGAAGGCTGCGTGGCCGGCGTATCGGGTGCGTACCTGATGCCCGCCGGCAACAGCGGGACGGGGTTCTCCACGCGCCCCGGCTTGCGCACGCCCGGTCCCAGCGTGTTCACGCCCAGGTCCGCATCCATTTCCGCCGCCAGCTTCTGGAGCTGCGCCACCACGTCCGGATGCTCGGCGGCCACATCCTTGTTCTCGCCGAGGTCTTCCACAAGGTTGAACAATTGTGGCTTGTACGCCTTCACCATCGCCGCGGTGATCGGCTTTTCGCCCGGCTTGCCTTCGTGCTGCGGATGGATTGCCAGTTTCCACGGCCCGGATCGCACGGCCTCCAGTCGGTTGCCATTGAAGTAGCAATGCGCTTGGCGCGATGACTCCTTCGCCTGCCCGCTGAGCACCGGCCAGATATCCACGCCGTCGATCTTCCGATCCGCCGGCACGCTGCCGCCGGCCAGTTTCACGAACGTCGGCAGCACGTCGAGGTTGGCGGTCATGGCACCACTCGAACTGCCCGGCGCGATTTTCCCCGGCCACCAGGCGATCGTCGGCTCGCGCACGCCGCCTTCCCAGGTCGAGCCTTTCCCGCCGTGCAGCGGGCCGGCCGTGCCGCCATGCTTTCCCTGGGTCAGCCAGGGCCCGTTGTCGCTGGTGAAGAGGACAAGTGTCTTGCTATCGAGTTTCAGTTCCCGCAACACATCCAGCACCTGTCCCACGCTCCAGTCGGCTTCCTCCACCCAGTCGCCGTAGGTGCCGTTGGCCGACTTACTTTTGAACTTGTCTCCGGGATGCAGCGGCACATGGACGGCCGTGTGGGGCAGATAGAGGAAGAACGGCCGATCCTTGTTCTCGCGGATGAACTTCACGGCCTCTTCTGTGTAGCGCTCGGTGAGTTTGTCCTGCGCGGCCGAGGGCACGACCTCAATCACTTCCAGGTCGCGCACCAGCGGTAGTGGCGGCTTCTTGCTGCGAAACACGCCATCCCTGGGTAATTCCTCGCCGCCGCCCATGTCATTGGAATACGGAAGCCCGAAGTAATGGTCAAAGCCATACTGCGTGAGCAGGAACTCCTTCTGATCGCCCAGATGCCACTTGCCGATGGCCAGCGTGGCGTAGCCCTGCTGTTTCAGCAACTTGGGCAATGTCTGCTCGGTGGGATCCAATCCCGTCGGACAACTGGGAAAGATCACGCCGGGCATCGAGACACGCTTGGCGTAGCATCCGGTCATAAACTGCGCCCGCGAAGGCGTGCAGACCGGGCAGGCCAGGAAACTCGTCAATCGCATGCCTTCACTGGCCATGCGGTCCAGCGCCGGCGTGCGGTTCAGTTTGGATCCGAACGGCCCGATGTCGCCGTAGCCCATATCGTCCATGAGGATGAGAACGAGGTTCGGCTTCGACGGCAACGGCGGCTCCGACGCCGCGCCGGCGATTCGTCCCACTGCCGTAATGCAAATGAGCCATGCCAGGGCGGCCAGATTCCAACGGGCGTGGCAGAATGTTGAGTTCATACGCTGTTTCTCATTTTGCGATGCGCCATTGATTCAGCACACTACGACCGATACTCACTTGATACTCATGCCAACGGAATTCTGTTCAATTG
>JANYKD010000530.1 GCA_025361735.1 Phycisphaerales bacterium | reverse complement strand
CGCTTCAGCGGACGCGGGCTGGCGTGCCGGCGGGTCCTCGCGTCCGCTGAAGCGGACCCTACGAAGGCAGCTCGACCGCAAGGAGTTCCTTGGCATGTGGCCAGACAGTTCCAGTATGAGGTGCGTAATGAAATGGTTCCTGATCGCGATACTTGGTCCGATGCTGATGACGGCGGTCGCCAGCGGCCAGCCGGCCACTCGCCCGGCCAAGCCGACGACCGCCACCGACCTGGCCGGTTGCGCCACGGCCGATTGCCATGGCAAGGTGAAGCAGTACAAAGTCGTGCATGGTCCGGTGAACAGCAACACCTGTGACGCGTGTCACAAGCTGACCGAGCCGAAGACGCACACGTTCCAGGTTGTGCGGCAGAAGGCCGAGCTATGCACGTTCTGCCATGAGTTCAGCACCGGCACGATGCCCGTGGTTCACAAGCCGGTGATGACCGGCGAATGCCTGGGGTGCCACAATCCGCACGGCGGACCCGCGCCGAGCATGATGCGCGAGGAGTCGATGTCCAGCCTGTGCGGGCGCTGCCACGACATCACCGCCATGAGCCGGCGTTTCATGCACAAGCCGGTGAAGGATGGGGCATGCGATGCGTGTCATCAGCCTCATGCGTCGAAGTATCCCAAGCTCGTGGATGCCGCCGGCGCGGACCTGTGCCTGTTCTGCCACAAGGATTTCAAGCAACAGATGGCCAGGGCGAAGTTCCAGCACAAGGCGACCGAGAAGAGCTGCGGTGAATGCCATGACGCCCACGGCACGGATTTCCCCAAGCATGTGATTGCCTCGCTGCCGGACCTGTGTCTCAAGTGCCATGAGAAGGTGAAGACGGAGACGGCGCAGGCGATGTACAAGCACCCGGCGGTCATGGGCGATCGCGCCTGCATGACCTGCCACACGGCGCACGGCGGCAATCTGGCCAAACTGTTGAGCGACCTGCCGGTCAAGGTCTGCATGACCTGCCACAAGGACCCGATCAAGGACAAGAAGGGCAGGGTGGTGGCGGCCGTCCCGGAACTGGTGGATGCGGCTAATTTCCGGCACGGGCCGATACGCGACGGGCAGTGCGGTGGCTGCCATACCATCCACGGCGGCGACCAGCCGTTGCTTCTGTTGCACACGAACTCCAGGCAGTTCTACGAGATGTTCTCAGAGAAGAATTACGAGCTCTGTTTCACCTGCCACGATCCTCTGCTGGCACGCGATGAACGAGAGGTCGTGCATACGGGCTTCCGCAACGGTGAGACGAACCTGCATTTTGTCCACGTCAACGACAAGCAGCATGGCCGGAATTGCGCGGTGTGCCACGGGACCCATGCCACGCGGCAGCAGATGGTGATCCGCGATGCGGTTCCATTCGGGAAGTGGCAACTGCCGATCGAGTTCAAGAAGACGGTGACAGGCGGTTCGTGCCAGACCGGTTGCCATGCCAACTGGGCGTATGACCGCGCCAATCCGTTGCCAAAACCGCGAGAGGCGACCACGCAGCCGACGCGCCCGACGGCCGATCCCGCGGAGCCCGTGCAGGCTCGATGGTCGGGCACGGATCTTTCGGGCGCCGATGCGCGCGTGCCCGCTACCGATAAGCCGATGGTCTTGGTGTTCGTACGCGCCGATCAGCCGCAGAGCGAGCAGACGGTGAAGATGGTGGCAGCCGCAGTTCCCGATCTGGCTCGGGTCGGCGTGCTGGTCGTCTTGAGCGGTCCGCAGGCCGCCGAACATGCGAGATCCCTGGCCCAGTCCAAAACGATTGCCTGGCCGATGATCGCGGATGGCGAATCGTCGCTGTCAAGCAAACTGGGCGTATTTTCCTGGCCGGCGACGCTGGTGGTCCGGAGTGATGCGAGCGTGCTGGCGCATGTGGCCGGGGCACCGGTGTCGCTGACGGCGGACCTGGCGGGTTACCTTGATTTCGCGGCCGGGAAGATCGACCGGGCTGAGTTGAACCGCCAACTGGCCGGCCGTCTGGTGGTCAGTGACGGCCCGGCCCAGAAGGCGACATGGCACTTGCAGATGGCCACGAAGCTGCTGGCCGAGGGCAAACTCGAAGAGGCGAGGGTGCTGTTGGCGGATGGATTGAAGCTCGCGCCAGAAATGGCAACGATGCGGGTGGCGCTGATCAACACGCTGATTCAGCTCAAGCAGTTGAAGCCGGCCGTCGAGATGCTGAACCAGGCACCGGAGAAATCGCTGCTTCCGTGGCAGCAGAATCTGCTGCTGGCGAAGATCGCGATAGCCAACAATCAGTGGCCGCAGGGCAAGCGGTTGTTGACCGGCGTTCTCAAGGAAGAGAGTGGTCTGGCGGAGGCTCACTACCTGATGGGCCAGGTTTACGAGCACGATGGTGACTGGCAGAACGCAGCCAGGGAGTACCGTACGGCGCGGGAGAGCAAGTAGAGCCGACGCCCTCGTCGGCTCTTCCCTCTGGTTCGCTGGCGGGCGACACGGCGACTGCCGTTCGAACCCGCCGGGAATGCACGCCTGCGCTACGGCCGGGTCGTGGGGACCGGGCGGGGTTCCTCGGGCAGCACCACCGGCGGCGCGAGCCTGACTTTCAGCACTGCCAACTGCCGTTTGCCGGCACCGGCATCGTAGATCAACTCGAATGTTTGGGCGTCGACCCTGCGCTGTGCGAAGAGGTTGGGTCGATCCTGCCGGAGATCGTTCACGTGGAGATCCAGTGTGCCCAGGTTCTGGTTGAACGCGGCGTCGATAATCACCTGGCCGCACAACAGCCAGGTGGTTTCGCCCAGCCAGTCGAGCACGGTTGCGGTGTACGCCCGGCTGACTGGATCGGAGATCGGGCTGGCCGGATAGACATACTCGGCGATCTGGCGGTTGTCGGCCAAGCGCCAGCAGAGCAGCAGGGCATTATCGTTTTGCTCGAAGAGGATGGCGATCTTGGACGAGTCGGGCGAGAAAGCCATCCCGGTCGGCTTCACAGGCCATTTCGGGTCAAGCGCCGTAATGGGCAGCATGCGTGAGGGCATATCCTGCGGCACATCGAGTTGATAGATGAACACGGCCCCGGTGAGAGCGCCGTCGGCATCAGCGGTCTTGGTCGCCACCGCCAGGTGGATTCCATTGGGGCTCAGTGCCGTTGAAGCGCCCCCGCGGTCATACAGGGGTAGCTTCTTGGTCAACTCGGCGCGAAGATTGCCGGCGCCGGCCTCCCACTGCTCCATCGACAGGGAGCGGTCCTCGCCGGCCCACTGCACGACGAACACGTCATTGTTGATGAATCCAACCAGCTTGGGGGTCTCGGCACGCCTGCGCCAGTCGATGTTCCGCAACACCTGATTCGATCTGAAGGACCAGACCTGGGCCGCCAGCCTGGGCCAGGTGACAATGCGCACCAGATAGTCGCCGTTGGGGCTGATGATGTAGTTGTCCCTGGTATTGGCCTCGTGCTTGAAACGAACGCCGGCCCGCTGTTGCCAGACGCCCGTATGCCACAACTCAACACGATCCTCCTCGGGAGCGGTGTGTCGGATGATCGCGGCCCAGGGTCCGGGGACGGCCGGGTAGACGATGTCGTCGAATACCTCGGTCAGAGGCGAACGAATCTCCGCGACCAGGGGGGACAGCGACCTGAGCAACGCCGCGTTGAGGTGCGGCAGTGTCGTCGCTTGCGGAGCCAGGGTCGCAGCGTCATCGGGCCGCTTATCCACCAGGACCCGGGGGGATGGCTTGGGTACTACGGGTGCGGGCGGGGGCTCGAACCAGACAAAAGGCTTGCCGAAGGGGCTGCCTGAGAGGGGATGTTGCACATGCATGGCCCGGCCCGCGCCCACGAGGCCGGCGTTCAGGAGGGCGAAAACCCCGATGCACAGTCCCGTGGCGAGTACGAACGCGACTCCGGCATATCCAAGAACGAGCGGCGATTCTTCCGGGCTCAACCGGAAAAGCAGCCAGATCAGGCCCAGGCCGAGGCCCAGGCCGAAAACGATTCCCACCACCAAATCGGCGGAATCGCCGCTGATGATCCACGGCGCGTATCCAAAAGCCAGCGGGATGACGAATGCTGCGAAGCTGCGCAGCCGATGCGAGTGAGGCAGACCGACCTTTGCTCGAATCATTCCCGTCTGCAAACCGAGCAAGCTCAGCGGCAGGATGATTCCCGCGTAACCAGCAAGAATCAGGGCGGCCCGCAACGACCCCATCCAGGGCTCGCTTCCGGCAGCGAGACGTACCACACTGGTCACGATCCAGATCGTACACAGCACCGCTGCCAGCCAGGGCATTATCTGGTCCAGTTCCGCGGCATAGCGAAACGTGAAGGGTGTGTTGATGCGGAGCCCGCGCATGGTTTCATCATCATCCGCGATCTCCGTTACTTCGGCATCCCGCCCCCTTGTGTCCTGGCCGCGGCGCTGGTCCCCGGCGCTGGTCCGGGGTCGCGTCTCGGCGGCCTGGATCAAGTCCGGGACAATTGTCTCAGGCGGGGCCGCAAACACTTCGGGAATGTCAACGACCGCGCCGCAGCGCCGGCACTTGACCCGCCCGCCCGCGAGTTTGTCGCTGATGCGATAGTGCGCCTGGCAGTTTGGACAGTCAACCAGTAAGTCGTTCATTTGACCCTACCCCATCGTTCGTTCGATTTCATCGTACGACGCTATCCCTTTGGCAACCAGTTCGTACCCGCTCTGGCGAAGCGGGACGAACGGCGTATCGCCGAGCGACGCTTCGACCTCCCGCGTCGACGGCCGGCGTAAAATAACCTCGCGCATGGCGGGGGTCACTCGCAACATTTCGTAGAATGCCCGTCTCCCGCTGTAGCCAGTGCCCAGGCAGCGAGGGCATCCTGTGTGAATAAAAACGTACTTCACACCCTCGCCCGCCGGTCCCATTTTCGCCAGCTGCTGCGGCGTGGGCGCCACCGCCTTGCGGCAGTGCCGGCAAAGTTGTCTGGTCAGCCGCTGCGCCAGCACCACATGCAGGCCCTGGGCAACCATGTACGGCTCGGCCCCGAGGTCCAGGAGCCGGAAAATTGTGCCGATCGTATCCCGCGTATGTACGGTCGAGAGCACGAGGTGGCCGGTGATGGCCGCCTGCATGGCGATCCGTGCCGTCTCGGCATCGCGGATCTCACCCACCATGATGACATCCGGATCCTGACGCAGGACCGACCGCAGCAGGCTGGAGAAAGTCTTCTCGGCCGATTCGTCAACGGGTAACTGGGTGACCCCGTCGATCTGCACCTCGACCGGGTTCTCGATCGTGACCACGTTGCGATCGACGATATTCAGGCTGCGAATCAGGGCGTACAGCGAGGTGGTCTTGCCGGAGCCGGTCGGCCCGCAGGCGAGCACCATGCCCGCTTCAAGTCCGATCGTGGCCGCCATTTCGTCCTGCATCCACTTCGGCAGTCGCAGATCCGCCAGACGGGTCAGGCCCGTCGCTGGGTCGAGAATGCGGATGACGAGTTTCTGCCCGAGCACGGTCGGTGCAAAGCTGATGCGATAGTCCACACGGCGCGGGCCATCGCCCGCCGATGCTCCCGGCACCTGGGTTGCGAAGTGGCCTTCCTGGATCACGTTGCGCTGGGCAATGTCGATGTCGCTCAGCACCTTCACGACGGCCGCCAGCTTCACGCCCAGCGCCTTGTCCATTGCCAGGATCTCGACCATGCCGCCGTCCACGCGCACTCTCACCTGGTACCGGTCGCTGCGCGGCTCGATGTGAATATCGCTGGCTCGCGTTCGAAAGCAGACCACGAGGAGCAGTCGCAACACGGACACCGCCGTGTGCTTGTCCTGCCCGTCGCTGCGCCCGGCCTGAATGCGTTGCCCACGGGCGTTGATGAAGGTGATTTCATCCTCCGTGAACGTGCCCGGCAGTGCCTCGGCCATTCTTGCCAGAGTCCGCTCCGGATCCGGCAGGTCCACGGCATCTCCCAGCCGATCCGCGGGAATCGGGGCTTCGTAGTCGGAAATCGCTCCCGCAGCACCGGAATGCGACCCGGTCTGGCGCGGGTGTTCGACAACGTCCTCTTCGGTCAATTCCTCGACTTCCTCTTCCACGGGCTCCGTGGCCAGCGCCACGCGCGTGGATCCGATCACCACGACGTCACCAACGTTGAGTCGCTCGCTGCGGATCGGCTGGCCATTCACCAGTGTGCCGTTGCGCGAGTTCAAGTCCCGAATCCGGTAGCCATCGCCGGATCGCTCGATCACGCAATGGTAGCGGCTCGCCTTGACGTCGGTCAGCATGATTACATTGTCCTCGTTACGCCCGATTGTCATCGGCCGCTTGCCCAGCAGAACCTTCCAGTTCCGCTCGGCGCTGGAGATTTCAACGTACACATCCATGCTGATCGAGTGCTCCCGTGCGTTTGGGTTTCATCTGTTGCCGCTGATTGCGGGGTGGCCCGACGGCAAAACACGGCCCCCGGCACCAACCGTCCCTGAACGGCAGCGCGGGCAGGATTACGTTCATCCGCGCATCATTGAATATACCTTACTGTAAGACTCCGGTCCAGTGCGGCGTTTGCGAACTGCCACGGCGAGGGTTGTCGCGGCGCGATCGCGTGCGGGCGTTTTCCTGCGTGCAGTGGCGACTATTTAGTCTGCATTTGGCATGGAAACGCCCACGTCGTTTGCTAAAGATGTGAACTCCGAACAGGTCCCGGTACAATAATTCCCGACTGGCGGAGTTGCGTGGTTCGGCTGACATGTCAGGAGCGTGGCACATGAAATCCCTGTTTCAACGGCGCGTGGCGACCAATTACGTATTGTCGTGGCTGCGATGGGGTTGCGGGCTGGCGGCCGTGTTGTGCCTGCTCACCGTCTCTCTTCGCGCTGCCGAGCCACCGACCGGCGACGGCATCGATTGGGACCGCGCCAGGGCTCTATATCAGCGATCGCAGCGGGGTGAGCGGCTTACGGCCGACGAGGACGCCTATCTCCAGAAGGCCAAACAGGCCCGCCAGAAGGCACCCCAGGCCGGGCCCGCGGCGCAACCGTCCACCCGGCCCACGGGCCTCGTGCCCCTGGATCAACTTACCGCCGCGGATCGCTACAAGGGCGAAGATGGAGGCCTTTATGGCGGCGGAAGCAACCAGCCACCGGCGGAACACCAGAAGGCGGCCGATCGCGAACTGGCGAAGATTGTCCCGCTCGGTGCAGACGGCAAACCGGCGGTCGGCGGCAAGATCGTGCTCATCTCCATCGGCATGTCCAACACGACAATGGAGTTTTCCAAGTTCAAGCAACTTGCGGATGCCGACCCTGACAAGGCGCCCTCGGTGCTGATCGTCGACGGCGCACAGGGTGGCCAGGACGCGGCCCGATGGTCCACGCCCGATGCCCCGGCCTGGGCAGCGCTGGATACCCGCCTGAAACAGGCCGGAGTCACGCCGCAACAGGTGCAGACGGTCTGGATGAAACATGCTCGCATGCAGCCGCGGCAATACGGCGAGTGGCCCAGGCATGGCGAGGAACTCACCGGCCATATTCTCGCCTCGTTGAACATCGCCCGGCAGAAGTTCCCGAATCTGCGGGTCGCGTATCTATCGAGTCGCATCTACGCGGGTTATGCCCAATCACAATTGAACCCCGAGCCGTACGCGTACGAGAGCGCCCTGGTGGTCCGGGGACTCATCCGCGACCAGATCGCGGGCAAGGCGTCGCTGAACTTCGATCCCGCCAGAGGCGAGGTCAAGGCGCCCTTGCTGCTCTGGGGTCCATATCTCTGGGCTGATGGGACCACGCCGCGAAAAAGCGACGGACTGTTGTGGCAGCCGGAGGACTTGGCCGGTGATGGCACACATCCCAGCCCGGTCTCTGGCCGCGAGAAGGTGGCCCGGCTGCTGCTGAATTTCATGAAGACGGATCAGAATGCCAGGGGATGGTTCACGGGAACTGCCCGGCCAGGGCAGCGATGAAATCGCGGTTCGTCGGCAGACCGTCCACGTGGTTCGTCCCTTCCTGAGGGGTCAGCCAGAGCACTTCCGCCACCTCCCTGGCGTCCGGGCGAATTTCGCCGCCGGTCCATTCGGCCGTCCATCCGAACAATTTCAGCGGCCCTGTCGGCGCATCCCATTCCCAGACACATTTCAGAAGCTTCACGTTGATGCCGACCTCTTCCTGCATCTCGCGCACCGCCGCCAGTTCCGGTTGTTCGTCCAGTTCGACCGCGCCGCCGGGAAAACAGACCTTCCCGCCTGCACGTAAGTGTCGCGCCCTGCGAATCATAAGAAGCCGGCCATCTTCCCGGCGTACTGCCACGATCACCCCATGCAACCGCCCATCCGGCTGAATTGGCCGGGTATTGTGCTGCTCGCGATCCGCTGTCATCTGGCCTCCAACATGACAAACCCATCACTGTTTGCAACCACCGACAACGCTCGATGGTAGATACTGGTGGCCGGCGACCAATGCAACCCCGCCGGAGGACTGATTATGGAGATCGGATCAATCAAACGCTGGCAATGGATTGTCATCTCGATCCTCATCGGGATTGGTATCGGATATGTCCGCAACAATCTCGATGAAGACATTACCCGGGGCTACCCCGATCATCTCAGCACTGCGGAGTTTGAGCGGTATTCGGTGGCTACGTATACGGTGGTCGGTGGAGAGAAGAAATTCTGGTTCCGGGGAATGAGCGTCGAATTGGTGCTCGATCCGACCGACACGCCCACCAAGACCGTCAGGCAGGTGACCAAGGATGGCAAGTTCGCCAATCTTGTCCTGGCCGACCACGGGTATGTAAATGGGCAGAAAGTGAAGATCACGGGCAGCTCGTACCGAGACTACAACGGCACGTTCGCCATCTCGAAAGTGACACGCAACAGCTTCGCGATCGAGGTTGGGGACAAGGCTCCCAATAAGCCGGGTGCCGATCTGAGCGTCACTGCACCCCAGCGCCTGATGTACCTCGTCAAGGGTGTCAAGAGAGGCGTCGAGGCACTCAAAGTACTCAAGGGGAAACTGGTTTACGACACCGTCCCGAACTACTTGCTCGTTCCTTACGGACGCTACGAACCCACGAACGGGCTGCCCGGTCCGGCCGTAACATACAAGCCGTCGACCATGCAGCGTTTGTTTGAGAAACTCCGCATCAAGGAGCCGGATCCGGCGGGGTCCGTTCTCGACTACCTCGCCACCATACAGGCCGCCACCGGCAACGGTTTTGAATATTACTGGTGGACCCAGCCCAGGGTGCGCATTGCCGTGTGGACGGCCGGGAGTTTCGTCTTCTTCGGACTGATCTTCCCGACGCTGGTGAACATCATGGTGTTCGGCACGCTCATCCGGCCCAAGGAAGAGAAGGCGGTCAGCCTGAAGAATGTGAAGGCCACGCCGCAAACGGCCGCCACTCCACAGTCGAAAGTGACCCAGGGAGACTGGGACCAGCTCAAGGCCTTGGAGGCGGAGTTGGAGAAGAAGCTGGCGGGCAACACCGTGACCGACGCCGCCGCGACCCCGCCCGAGGACTTCGAGATGGAGCCGCTGGAGAAGGCACCTCCGAAGTTGAACGAGAAGACCGCCGAGCCGGTCGTCGTGGTGCCGCAGACCCAGGAGCAACACGATTTCGCCCGCAAAACCGGTGACTTCTATCCCGTGGAGCGTGGGCAGCACGCCAGGGACAAAGACCGCCCCAAGACACCCGAGAAGAAATAGGGCGGTTTTTCCGAAGCCGCTGCTCTTGGCGCACCAGACGGACCGCTCGGCGAGCGGTCCCTACATCTGTTGCCATGAAAGACGGGCACGCCACGAGGCTGCGGCGGTCGTGGCAGGGCAACCACAAACCTGCGACGTCGCGGTAGATTACATCTATGCGAACCACACAACTGCAGCTCTCACTGTTGTCCGTGCTCCTTATCGTGCTCTGCGCGGCCCAGGAACCGGCCAAGCCTGCCGCAGCCACGCCAGGGCAGGGCGTATTCGAGACCGTCGGCGATATCGGCAAGGTTGATCTGGCCGGGAAGACGGAGTTTCTGGCCGACCAGAAGGAATATCGCGTCACCGGCAGCGGCGCGAATATCTGGGGCACGGAGGACGCGTTCCAATTTGCCTGCAAGAAGGCTTCGGGCGATTTCACGATCACGGCCGACATTGCGTTCGTCGGCGAAGGCAAGAATGCCCATCGCAAGGCGGGGCTGATGTTCCGTGAGTCATTGGCGGCCGACGCGCCCTATGCCGACGTCATGGTGCATGGCGATGGGTCGATCGGGCTGCAGTATCGGCCCAAAGCCGGAGCGGCAACATTACAGACCAAGGCGGACGTCAAAGCCCCGGTGACCGTGCAGCTTCAGCGTCGGGGCAATGTGTTCACGGTGCTGGTCGCGGCCAAGGGCGAAGCGATGCACGCCGCAGGCACGGCGACTGTCGAACTTGCCGGCGCGGGCTACCTCGGGCTGGGGGTTAGTTCGCACGATGCGACCGTTCGCGAGACGGCGACGTTCTCGAATGTCTCAATCAAGCCGTGAGGCAGGGATCCACCACGTCCATCTCCGCGATTTCCCGGCCGTCGACTACCTCACGGTCCGCGACGCCTACTTCAAGCTGTGCGAGGAGCATTTTCGCAAACTCGGCATCCCGCACTTCCCCAACGTCATGATGGGCTGGGATCCCACGCCGCGCCTGCGGCCGGACCAGAAACACACCGGCAAGGGTTATCCCGATACGCCCGTTGTTACCGGTAACACGCCGGCCCGTTTCCGCGACGCCCTGGCCGAGGCCAAGGCTCGCGCCGCCAAATTCCCGCCGACCCAGCGCGTCGTTACCATCTACGCCTGGAATGAGTGGTCCGAAGGGGGCTATCTGGAGCCGGGCGAGGAGAACAAGTTCGCATATCTGGAAGCGATCCAGGAGGTGTTCATGGGCAA
>JANYKD010000516.1 GCA_025361735.1 Phycisphaerales bacterium | reverse complement strand
GCCGAACGTGGGAGCAGAACAGAGACCAACACAAGACAATCGCAGGATGCCGCCCGACACGAGATCCGGCGCGGAAAGTTGTGGTACGTATCTATTGTGCTACATAATGAGCTAACAGACTACGCTTGTTTAAGGCCTAGCAGCTTCAGGCGAGCCAAACGTGGAAAGAACATTACCGCGCCGTCATCAAGCCGGTCAAGATAAAAAGGATATTCCCGTCCGCCATTCGTGAACCTTGGGGTGGCGGTGGGTATTCGCTACAATCGCCGGCGTGGAATATGTTTTCTCATTGCCGTCGCTGGTTGCAGCGCTGTCGTGCGTGGCGTTCGTGTCGTCGTTGATACTCCTGAAAGCGACGATTTCAGGAAAATCCCTGCCGGGATGTGGGCCGGGGTCGTCGTGTGACGAGGTGACGACGAGTCGCTGGTCGCGACTTGGGCCGATCCCGACGACGGTGCCCGGCACGGCGCTCTATCTCGCGATGCTTGCCGGGGCGGTGATCGTGGCGGTGCCTGGCTCGGCTCACTTCACGAGCGCAGAACTTGCTCACAGGGCAGCCACATCATTGGGGTTCTGTTCGCTGCTGGCGGCCGGGGCGGCCGTCTGGTTTACAGCGCTCCAGGCGTTGGTGATCCAGAAGTTCTGCCGCTACTGCATGGCGACCCATCTGTCGGCGCTGGCGGCGGCGGCTATCACGCTAAGTGTGGAACCGCCGTCGCAGACCATCTTCATCGCCGCCGTCGCGTTACTCGGGCTGTTCATCATCGGACAGATTGCGATCGTGCCAAAGATGTATGCCATTGTGGAAGCGACCGACGATGACAATGCGCCGGGAGCCGACGAGGGTGGTGCCGGTGCCACGACGGGCGTGTCCGACGATCGATCAGACGCAGTGCCGATGCCGGTGTCTGCGCCACTTTCCAGCCAAAGCAGTGCCACGCAGTACACGCAGGAGATCGGCGTCGAGTCAACTCTCGCGCCGGTGCCGATCGAGCCCGTGGCGCAGGAACTGGCGCCCGCCGTGGTGTTGGAGTCTTCCGAGCCCGTTGAGGTTGATGTCCGAGCGGCCGCGGTTGTCGCCGAGCAGGAGATTCAGCCGGAACCTGCCGGTGTTGAGCCGGCGCCGGAGGCCGTGCTCGAACAATCGATGCCTCAGCCGGTTGAGCCTGATGTCCAAGGGGCGGCGGCCGCAACCGAGCCTGAGACCCAGCCAGAGTCCGTCGGTGTCGACGTGGCACTGGAGACGGTCCACGAACAAGTACAGTCCGAGGCGGTCGAGCCCGAAGTGCAGCCGGCAGTCGCTGCGACCGCGCCTGTTGGTGTCGATAGGGAACCGGAGACGGTCCGCGAGCAAGTGCCGTCCGAGCCGGTCGAGACCGAGGCGCAGCGGGCGTTGGTTGCGACCGACCCGGAGACCCAGCCAGAGCATGTCGGCGTCGATGTGGAACCGGAGGCGGGCTCGCAACAAGCAATGGCCGAGCCGGAGGTGCAGCCGGCGGTTGCGACCGACCCGGAGACCCAGCCCGAGCCTGTCAGTGTCGATATGGAACCGGAGGCGGCCCCGGAACAAGCGATGGCCGAGTCAGCCGAGCCGGCGGTGCAATCGGTGGCTGCGACCGAGTCGGAGACCGAGCCCGAGTCTGTTGATGTCGATGTGGAACCGGAGATGGCTAGGGAACAAGCACCGTCCGAGCCGGTGGAGCCGGAACCCCAGCCGGCGGCGGCGATGGAACAGGAGCCCCAGCCAGAGCCCGTCGGTATCGAGCCGGAGCCGCAGGCGAGGCCACAAGAATCACTGTTCGAGCCGGCCTCGATTCCGGCAGCTATGGATGCCCCGCCGCCCGTCGCGCCGGCCGAACAGGCTATCCAGCCGGATGCACAGCCGGTCGTGGCGACCGCCACCGACAAACCGCCGCGGCGAATTCACGCCATCGGAAAGAAAGTCTCGCTGAGCCCGCATTTGTGGCCCATACTGGGCAACCGTGACGCGACGAACATCATTATTGAGCAGTTTGACTACACCTGTCACTTCTGTCGTGATCTGCACAATCTGCTGTTGAAGGCAATCGAGGCCCATCCAGCGGACCTGGCGGTGCTGATGATGCCTGTGCCGATGGACATGGCGTGCAACCCGATGATGAAGGCGACGCCGCCCGAGCACGTCAACGCGTGCGTCTATGCCCGCTATGCGATGGCCGTCTTCCGCGCGGCACCGGAGAAGTTCGCCGAACTGGACGAGTGGCTGTTCCAGCCGACGCGGCCGTGGGATCTGGAGCTGACGAAGATGAAGGCCGAGTCGCTGGCCGGAGGCCCTGAGAAACTTGCCGCGGCTTTGGAAGACCCCTGGATGGCCAAGCGACACAATGAGGCGCTGGCGATCTACAACGCGGCCAGCCAGGGCCAGCTTCCCAAGATGCTCTTCGAACGCGCCGTTGTGTCCGGGCCAATACCGAGCTACGAGCAACTGCAGGGTGTCTTCGAGAAAGTGCGATTGTTCAATCCGCCGCCCGCGAATCCGCAATAAACGTTGCGGGTCCGTCGTTGCTCAGCGTGACGAGCATGTCGGCGCCGAATTGGCCGGTGGCGACGGGAACTCCGGTGGTTTTGACGGCGGCCACAACGGCGTCAAAGAGCGGCTGGCCTTTCTCGCCGCCGGCGGCCGCGTCGAAGCTGGGGCGCCGGCCGCGCTTCGTGGCCGCCGACACCGTGAAATTGCTGACCAGCAGGATCCCGCCGCCCGCCTCTTTCACGTCGATATCGAAGTGCTTGTCGCCGTTGCGGAAGATACGCAACGAGGTGAGTTTCCCGGCCATCCACGCGACATCCTCCGGCGTGTCGTCGCGATGGACTGACAGCAGCACGGCCAGACCATGGCCGATCTGGCCGACAATCTGGCCGGCAACTTCAACTTTCGCTGCGGTAACGCGCTGAATGACCGCGATCATGGGTAAGGCCTTTCGACAAGCGATCCGTGCGTCCGGGCCGGTGCGACGCGATCGACACGAACCGTCACGCAGCGGCCGGCCGGCATATTGCCACCGTCGAAGTGGATCGAGAAGTACCGCTCGGATCGGCCGTGACGCAAGGGCCCGTCGCCGGGCTCGACCATGACCGTCATGGTCTGGCCGAGGAACTGGGCGCGGAACTCCAGTGAGGCCGTCGCGGCGCGGGATGTCAGTTCGGCGATACGTGTGTTGACAATGGGGCCATGGACGAAGTCCGCCTTCCAGCGGGCGGCGGCCGTCCCCGGGCGAGGCGAAAAGGGGAAGGCGTGGACATGAATGAATCGGGCGTGATCGGCGATATCGACCGTCTGCTGGAACTCCACATCCGCTTCGCCCGGAAAGCCAACGATGATGTCGGTGGTAAAGGCCGGGCGATCGAAGGCGGCGCGGACATCATCGATCATTCGCCGGAAATTATCGCGTGTGTACTGGCGGTTCATCCGCCGGAGAATCGCATCCGAACCGCTCTGCAGGGGCACATGGAAATGCGGGGTGATCTGTGCGTGCGACCGAAGAACGGAAAGGAGATCGCCGGCCAGATCCCCGGGCTCGAGGCTGGAGAGGCGGAGTCGTTTCAAGCCGGGAACGCTCGTGCAGAGTGCGTCGATCAGCCGGGCAAGCGGAGAGACGTGAGTACCCGATGTCGGACAAGAGCTTCCGCCCTCCTGTTGTCGGCGGCGAAGCGCGGTGGACTGGCCATAGGCGCTGAGGAAAATGCCCGTAAGAACGATCTCCTGGTGGCCGGCGTCCACGAGGCGGCGGGCCTCATCGACGG
>JANYKD010000514.1 GCA_025361735.1 Phycisphaerales bacterium | reverse complement strand
CCCTCGGCGGGCGAAGAACCGCGATCAGCGATCGCGGCCACGATCATTCGGAATTCGAAATTCATTCGGAATTCGGATTTCGAGTTTCGGCATTCTCCCTGTGCCCTCTTTCAAAACGCGTGCGGGGCGGCCATACTTCCTTGCTGGAAAGGAACCCGCCATGTTCTGCAAATCGCTCGCCATCGGAATTTCCCTCGGGCTCGCCGCGGCCGCTGTTGCCCAGGACCAGGTATCGGTCGTGGACAAGCCCGTGGCCGAATCTCGCAATGCTCACTATCCATCCAACCGCGATCCGCTCATCGCCAGCCCGCTGGTGCGGCTGCCGGTGGGGGCGGTTCGGCCGGACGGGTGGCTGCTCAAGCAGCTTCAGTTGCAGTCCGACGGATTCCACGGGCATCTGGGGGAGATCTCAACCTTCCTCAAGAAAGATGGCAATGCCTGGCTCGACAAAGGGGGACAGGGACGCAATGGCTGGGAGGAAGTCCCCTACTGGCTCAAGGGGTTCGGCGATACGGCGTATCTGCTGAACAAGGAAGAACAGATCAAGGAAGCCCGGGTGTGGATCGAAGGGGCCATCGCCAGCCAGACGGAGGACGGGTTCTTCGGGCCGCGCGGCAAAGGGGCGACCGCGACGGTCGGCAGCACGGCGGGGCCGCTGGATCTGTGGCCGAACATGGTGATGCTCAACTGCCTGGAATCGTACTATGAATACACAGGCGACAAGCGGGTGATCGACCTGATGACCCGGTACTTCAAGTGGGAGATGACTGTCCCTGAAAAGGATTTCCTGCCCCCCTACTGGCAGCAGCAGCGCGGCGGCGACAACCTGTACAGCGTCTACTGGCTGTACAACCGCATCGGCGAGAAATGGCTGCTGGAACTGGCCGAGAAGATCCACCGGCACACGGCCAACTGGTCGGATGGCGTGCCGAACTGGCACAATGTCAACATGTCGCAGGCGCTGGGCGGGCCGACGTATTACTGGATGCAGTCCAGGCAGGACAAGTTCCTGCAGGCGTCGGAGCGGGATTACACGATCATCCGCGAGATGTACGGGCAGGTTCCCGGCGGTATGTTCGCCGGCGATGAGAATTGCCGGCCGGGCTTTTCCGACCCGCGCCAAGCCGTGGAGACATGCGGCATGGTGGAGATGATGTACTCCGATGAGCGGCTGACGATGGCGACGGGCAACCTGATCTGGGCGGATCGGTGCGAGGATGTGGCGTTCAATTCGTTGCCGGCAGCGCTGCTGGCGGATTTCAAGGCGCTTCGATATCTGACGAGCCCGAACCTGATCTCGTCGGATAAGAAGACGAAGGCGCCCGGATTGCAGAACGGCGGGAACATGCTGGAGATGAACCCGCACGATCACCGCTGCTGCCAGCACAACTTCGGGCATGGGTGGCCCTATTTTGTGGAGCACCAGTGGATGGCAACGCCGGACAACGGGCTGGCGGCGGTGCTCTTTGGGGCCAGCAAGGTGACGGCGAAAGTGGCTGATGGCACCGAAGTGAGCATCGCGGAGAAGACGAATTACCCATTTGATGAACGCGTGGAGTTCACGATCTCGGCCGGCAAGGCGGTGCAGTTTCCGCTGTATGTCCGCGTGCCGGGTTGGTGCAAAAAGGTGGGAGTGGCGATCAACGGCAAAGCCGTGGATGTGAGCAGCAAGCCGCTGAGCTTCATCCGCGTGGAGCGGGCGTGGCAGCCGGGCGACAAAGTGACGCTGACGCTGCCGATGGAGGTTTCCCTGCGGACGTGGACGAAGAACCACAACAGCGTGTCGGTCGATCGCGGGCCGCTGACGTACTCGCTGGATATCGGCGAGAAGGTGGTGCGCTCGGGCGGTACGGAGAAGTGGCCGGCGTATGAGATCCTGCCGACGACACCGTGGAACTACGGCTTGGTGCTCGACAAGGCGGACGCGAGAAAGTCGTTTGAGGTCGTCAGGAAGGACTGGCCGGCGACGAATATGCCGTTCACACACGAGGGCACGCCGATTTCGCTGAAGGCGAAGGGACGGAAGATTGTCAACTGGAAGGCTGACTATCTGAATCTCGTCGGGCTGCTTCAGCCGAGCCCGGCGAAGTCGGCCGAGCCCGAGGAGTCGATCGCGCTGATTCCAATGGGCGCGGCGCGATTGCGGATCAGTTCGTTTCCCACAGTTGGCGACGGCGCGGACGCCACGGAGTGGGCGGAGCTTCCGGAGACCAAGCCGCTGCCGGTGACGGCATCGCACACGTTCGAGGGTGACAGCACGCGCGCCGTGATGGACAAACGCATCCCCAGGAACTCCGGCGACCGCAGCATTCCGCGTTTCACCTGGTGGGACCACAAGGGCGGCAAGGAATGGATCCAGTGGACGTTCGACAAGCCGCAGAGCGTGTCGTTCGTGCGGGTGTACTGGTTCGACGATGAAGGCCGAGGCGGCTGCCGTGTCCCGGCGTCGTGGACACTGCTGTATCGCAAGGGCGACCAGTGGCTGCCGGTCTCGGGCGCCGGCACGTATGGAACGGCCAAGGACCAGTTCAATGACGTGAAGTTTGACGCGGTCGAAAGCACGGGCCTGCGCATCGAAGTTCAACTCAAGGCAAACTTCTCCGGCGGGATATTGGAGTGGGAGATCAAGTGATGCTCTCTCGGAAATGTCACGCACTTTCGATGCGCCCAACCCGACAAAAGAAGCGATCGGGGCTCCGTCAATCGTGGCGGAGCAACGGAACGGCGCGTGCCGTGAGCGCGCAAAAATCGTGATCGGGACGGGCTTGGGCAGTTGACGCTATTTACCTACGGACTTACAGTGGTGTCATGCGTTTTGTCTTGGCGGGGATTCTCCTGATGATTGTCGCGACCGCGGCTCGGGGCCAGGCCGAGGGGGAAGTCGAGTTGGTCGGGTTCGGGGGATGGTATCGGCCGCATTGCTGGGTGCCGATGAAGCTGCGCCTGCGGCCGACGGTCGGCGACGCGGAGACCTATCGCATCCAGGTAATCCAGGAAGACATGGACCGCGACCGGGTGAGTTTCAGCCGGCCGTTCACGCTCAACGGTAATCGGCCGGGCGAACGGCGGGAGGAACAGGTCTGGGTGTATTTCCGGCCGCAGCCACACGACCTCGATCGGGCAATCACACCGGCCGATCTGTCCAGCGCGATCCGCGTGTTCCTCTGCAAGGGTGACAAACAACTCGTGCAGATCAAGTTCAGCGCGGGAACGGGATTGAAGAACCTGGACGCGACGACGGCATCGGGTCGAGGTACGAGGCTGGTGATTGGCCTGACAACCAGCGGCAGCCAGCCGAATCTGTCGGCCTATTCGAACGCCTACGGGATGGTGGAGGACATCGTCTACCTGCCCGTGACGGCGAACGACCTGCCGACAAATCCGCTGGGCTTTGAGGCGGTCGACGATCTGATCTGGGATCATCCGGATCCGAGCCAGTTGAATCCGGACGCGATTGCTGCAGTCGAGGGATGGGTGAAATCGGGCGGGCGGATGGTCGTATGCCAGAGCATCGAGTGGCAGAAAGTCAGGGATGGCCCGCTGGCGGGGATGTTGCCGGTCGTGCCGACGGGCATGAGCGAGGAGCAGAGCGCCCGGACACTGCGCCGGATCGGAGGCGTGCCGGACCTGGAACACAAACTGTTCTCAACGGATCTGCCTGTCGAAACTGATCCCTGGGCCGACCTGCGCGGCAAGTCCATCCCGCTCTGTCTGGCGGCGCCCAGGCCGGGAGCCAGGGTCCAGGAGTGGAGTGACGCGCCGAAGCCGTCGCCGTACCTCGCACGCTGGATGTATGGGCTGGGCATGGTCACCTGGGTGGCGCAGGATTTCGGAAGTCCGGCGCTCCAATCCAAGACCCCCATGCGGCTCTACGGCTGGGGCAAAATATGGGATACGGTGCTGGGTCTACGGAATGCCACCATGATGCACCCGGACACGGCAAAGGACAGTGGCTTTCCAGTAGCGTTCGTCGACCGATGTGTGGAAGTGACGAAGAAGTATCCCAAGAATCCGAGCGCTACGACGGTGGACCTGAGCCGCAGTTTTGTGAGTTCCACGGAGATTCCGGGCCGAGCCGCCGCACTGGTTCTGCTGGCAATCGTTTTCTTCATCGGGTACTGGCTGGTGGCGTGCCTGGGGAGCTATTTCTACCTGCTAAGACAGAAGAAGGCGCAGCAGAGCTGGTTCTTCTTCGCGGTCTGTGCGGTCGGAGCAACGGGCGTGACGGCACTGTTCGTAAAGCTGGTCTTGCGAGGGGCTCCGGAAATGCAGCACGTTTCATTCGTGCGCTGGTCCGGCGGCGCGGATACTCGTGTTCTCAGCCAGCTCGGATTGCTGGTGAAAGAGGATAAGAAGAAGCAGATCGAACTGAAGGACGCGACGGTCGGGTTGGTGAGCACGGTTACCCCCCTGCCGGCACATCCGCGGCACAACGCCGATTGGCCGGATTTCCTGGGCTACCTTGAGTACGATGTGCCCGTACCGGAACGATCGAGCGGCGGGCCGGTGATGATCGAGGTTCCATTCCGCAGGACGCTGAAGAAACTCCAGTTGGACTGGACCGGGCCGGGAATGACCGGACTTGGCGGGAGCGCTTCCCTGGGCAGCGGCAGCCTCAAGGGGACACTCACGAACCTCACCGGACACGATCTCCATCAGGTGTACATCGCCTACAACACGGGCACGGGGCTCGACGATACGCTGTTGCGCCTGCTCGCACCGGAGGGAAAGCCCGCCTGGGCCAAAGGTGATTCGATCAACCTCGGCAGTCTGCTGGCCAACAGGAAATTCATTAACTACACCAAGCCCGACCCGTCGGCGCTATGCACATTTGGTTTGCTAAACAGCGGATGGATGCCGACATTCGGCGACGCGCTGTCGAACGCCAAGGATCCAGCGATGGGCAACCGCGAGTCGGCGTTCCTGCTGATGAGCCTCTTTGACCGCATCCAGCCGTCGATGTGGATCTCGAAGGACCAGCCGAATTACGCGATTCACCGCTGGACTGGACGGCGGCTCGACGCGTCGGCCGCCATTCTGACGGGTAACATGGTGATTCTGGCCAGGGCTGATGATGGAAACGAAGACATTTCGCCGCTGCCGGTTACACTTGAGATGGCTGGCGAGAAGATGGCCGGCAAAGGGTCGGTGTATTACCAGTTTGTAGTTCCGCTGGAGCGTCCGCCGGAGACCCCGACGACGCAACCGGTGGAGAAGTGAAAGGTTAATTTATGGCCGTCGTGATCAAGACGGTGAACCTGACCAAGCGTTACGGCACACTGGTGGCGCTGTCGAACCTCAACCTCGAAATCGAGGAAGGGGACTGCTTTGGGTACATCGGTCCCAATGGCGCGGGCAAAAGCACCACGATCAAGATCCTGGCTACCCTGCTGCAGCCGACGTGGGGCGAGGCGCGCATCTGCGATCAGGTGATTGGGTTCCAGTCTCGCCTGATCCGGCCATTGATCGGCTATGTGCCGGACTATTTCGGCGCGTACGAAGACATGGTGGTGCAGGAATACTGCGAGTTCTTCGCGGCCGCCTACAACATCAATGGCGCCGCGCGCACGAAGGTTGTCAACGACGTACTGGAACTGACCGATCTGGCATTCAAACGGGATGCGCTCGTGGACTCGCTCAGCCGCGGCATGAAGCAGCGGCTGTCGATCGCGCGGGTGCTGCTGCACGACCCGAAGGTGCTGCTGCTGGACGAGCCGGCCGGCAATCTCGACCCGCGGGCTCGCATCGAGATGCGCGAGCTGCTCAAGGAACTGCGGCGGATGGGCAAGACGATCGTGATCTCCTCGCACATCCTTCCGGAACTGGCCGACTTGTGCAATAAAGTGGGCATCATCGAGCAGGGCGAGTTGCTCTATTCCGGCCCGGTTCACGATATTTTGCAGCGGGCGAAGACGGGTACCATCCTGCATGTGGCGGTCGCTGATGACAACACCGCGGCCGCGGCGCTGCTGTCGCAGGATCCGAACATTCTCGAAGCGGCGATCAAGGATGGACATATCGAGGTGGCGATCAAAGAAGGCGTAAGCGACTATTCCTTCGTGTCGCAACGACTGGTCGGCGCTGGACATCGCTTGACGCTGATGAAGGAAGAGGAAGTCAATCTGGAGACGGCGTTTATGAGGTTGACGAAAGGGATGGTTCAATAGGAAACCCGAAACCAGAAACCCGAATTCCGAATGAAATCCGAAATTCAAAACCCGAAGCCTGAGTCGCAGCAGGAGTCCGATGGCTCGGCGCAATCGCGCTATGACCTTGAGGAGCGGTCGGCGAAGTTTGGCGAAGCGATTCTCGCGTTCGTCAAACGCGTGAATGTCGATACAGTGACCGCGCCACTCGTCAGCCAACTCGTTCGGTCGTCGACAAGCATCGGTGCCAACTACTGCGAGGCGGACGACGCGGAATCGCGTCGCGATTTCCGACACAAGATTGGCATCTGCCGCAAGGAGTCGCGCGAAACAAAACACTGGTTGCGGATGCTGGCGACAGCGGCACCGGAGCTGAAGATCGATGCCAGACGCCTCTGGCAGGAAGCAAAGGAGTTGAACCTGATCTTCGGAGCGATCATCCGCCGCTCAGGCTAATTCGGATTTCCTCATTCGGGTTTGATTCGGTATTCGGATTTCGGTATTCGGGTTTGTCTCAGAGATCGGGTTTCGTCATTCGAGCTCAATGATGCTTGGCATTGGCAATTACATCTTCCGCCTCATTCCCGCCAACCCCATTCTCCTGCGGGTGGTGGAGTCCGGCGGCAAGCGGACGCGCGATCTGTTCATCCGCTGCGGCTATCTCGGCATCCTGGTCCTGCTGGTGATGTTCCGGCTGCTGCCCGAGATGGGCGATATGGACGGGTCACTCTCCAAACTCACCAGCACTTCGGCACAGATATTCCACCTGATGAGTTATGTCCAGCTCGGCCTGGTCGCCCTGCTGGCGCCGGTCTTCACAGCGGGTGCGATCACGCAGGAGAAAGACTCGCAGACCTACGACATCCTGCTCTCCACGCCGCTCAGCAACGGGCAGATCGTGCTCGGGTCGCTGCTGTCGCGGCTGTTCTTCGTGGTCACGCTTCTGCTCTCGGGCATTCCCGTCTTCGGCATCACCCAGATATTCGGCGGCGTCGCCATCAACCAGATCGTCGTCTCCTGGCTGATCGCCTGTGCCACCGCGTTCGTCACCGGGTCAATCGCCATGGCCATAGCCTGCCTCAAGGTCGGCACGCGGCGGACCATCTTTACGTTCTACTTGTTTATCCTCCTCTACCTCGCCGTGCCCATGGTCATCGAGCAACTGGGCTACTGCCGGTACACCTGGGTCAGCGGACCGAACAGCACGTCGCACGTCTCCTGGTTCGCCGGACTGCATCCGTTCCTGGCGCTACGGGGCGTGTTCGGCGAGACTGAATATCAGCCGCCACAGCCCGGTATGGTGGCTAGCTATTCCTGGCCGATCAACTGGTTTCTTTCCAGCCCACATACATTCTATATATCCTTCATGTTCTTCCTGAGCTTCGTGCTGGTGACGCCATCGATCCTGCTGCTGCGGCGGCTGGCACAATCGACCACTACGGCGCAGATGTGGCTCCTGCAGCTCCTGCACCTCAGTCGCGGAAACAACACGCGCAAGCCGCGCAACGTGTGGTCCAACCCCATCGCCTGGCGCGAGGCCAAGACCAAGGCGTCGGCCAACCGCGCCATCGTTCTGCGATACGGTTTCATGCTGCTGGGACTTGCAGCCGCCTTCACGCTGGTGATGTTCTCCGGGCGGGTCATCACTCCCGCCAGATCCCTGGCATTCGGTTACAACGAACAGGCCAGGACCATCAGCGTGCTCGAGGATGACCGGTCGGTGATCTATCGCGTGCGCGCACCCGGCGATCCGGGCGGCCCCCCGACCGTCATCAAGTTTGGTGATCAGACATTGCAGCTCGACGCCCTCCGCCCCGGGTTGGCCGTGGAGCAAGGCGGCTTTCTCGTCAAGGACCATTTCGTGACCTACATGAAGGTCTCGTACCCGGAGATGGTCCTGTCACAGGCGAAAGTGCGGCAGTTCCTGCTGGGGGCGATGATCATCGAACTGGCGATCATCATGCTCATCCTGACGCAAAACGCGGCCTCGACCGTCACGCGCGAGAAAGAGGACGGCACGCTCGACCTGCTGCTGTCCACCCCCATCACCAGCCGCTACTACATCTGGGGCAAGTTGCGCGGGCTCGTGAGTTTCGTACTGCCGCTGGCGGCGGTGCCCGTGGCGAGCATTCTCATGTTCGTCATCTACGACCTGTTCCACTCGACCCCATGGGCCATGCAGACGACGGACTGGACCGTGCTGCCCGAGTCGCTGCTGGTGCTGCCGGGAACGCTGGTCATGGTCACGGCTTTCGCGGCCATCCTGGGGATGCAGATGTCGCTGCGCTGCCGCAAGACGATCATGGCGGTGATGAGCTCGGTCGGCATCGTCGCCGGCGTCTTCGGCACGTTGTGGGTCTGCGGCATGGGCGCGGCCGGAAGCCGCAACCTGTCGGAAGTCGGCGTCGGGATCGGTTGCTTCAGCCCGTTCACGCTGATGGCGCTCTTCGTGTCGCCGCTGGATAACACCGGCGGCAACTTCGCCGACTACAACGCCCTGCTCAACGCCCGCATCGTGATCTTCATCTTCGGCTGGATGGCCACCGGCGTGCTGGGCGTTGTCGTCTGGACCATGTACAAATCGATGGTTCACAACTTCGACATGACGATCCGGAAGCAAAGTACTTAGAGGATAGTTGCCAGTTGCCAGTTGTTAGTTGCCAGTTATCAGCGGTGTCTTTAGTGGCAACTAACAACTGGCAACTGGCAACTACCAACCCATGACAGACACCAACCGCTTCTTTCCGAAGATCAAGACCTCGGCATTCTGGCAGCACGCGAACCACTACTTTGACCGCGTCTATCAGACGATGAAGCTCGACGAACTCTGGCGACCGGTGCTGGCGTCGCCGCGGCGGGTGGTGTCGGTGTCGTGTCCGATCCGCATGGACGACGGCAAGATCCAGGTGTTCACGGGCTATCGCGTGCAGCACAACAACGCCCTGGGTCCCTTCAAAGGCGGCCTGCGCTACGACATGTCGGTCAATCTCGAGGAAGTCATGGCGCTGGCCATGCTCCAGACCTGGAAGAACGCGCTGGTGGGCCTGCCGTTCGGCGGCGCCAAGGGGGGTGTGGTGTGCGATCCGAAGACACTGTCCCCGGGCGAAAAGGAGCGGCTGACCCGGCGCTACATTTCGCAGATCATGCCGGTGCTGGGTCCCGACCAGGACATTCCCGCGCCGGATGTCGGCACCGATGCCCAGGTCATGGCGTGGGTTCTCGACACGTATTCGATGATGGTCGGCCACCAGGAACTGGGGGCGGTCACGGGCAAGCCCGTGCCCTTGCGCGGGTCCGTCGGCCGCGAGGAAGCCACGGGCCGCGGGGTCATGTGCGTGCTCCGCAAGTTCCTCGCCACGCAGAACAAGGCACTGGGCGATGTGAAGGTCGCCGTCCAGGGTTTCGGCAACGTCGGTTTCCACACCGCGCGACTACTCGAAGAACGTGGGGCCACCGTCATCGCCATTTCCGAACGCAACGGCGGCATCTACTGCTCGACCGGAATTGACACCGACGCGGCCGGGCAATACTACCGCGAGAATGGCACGCTCGACGACTGCCCCGGATGCGAAGCGCTCACCAACGAGGAAGTCCTTGTCTGCGAATGCGATGTGCTGATTCCCGCGGCCATGGAGAACACGATCGACGAGGACATCGCCCCGCACATCCAGGCCCACACGGTGGTCGAGGCCGCCAACGGCCCGGTCACCCCGCGCGCGGATGAGATCCTCCGCGAGAACGGCGTGACCGTCCTCCCCGACATCCTCTCCAATGCCGGCGGCGTCACAGTGTCCTATTTCGAGTGGGTGCAGGGACTGGATAATTATTTCTGGGATCTCAAACGCGTACAGGATGAACTACAGCGTGTCATGGATCGCGCCTTTGACGCCGTCAACACCCAGGCCGACGAAGCCGACTGCGACTACCGCACGGCCGCCTACACGCTGGCCATTCGCCGGGTGGCGGAGGCGTCGAGTTTGAGAGGGCTCTTCCCGTGACTATCCCCGATACTCGCACGTTGTCGTGCAGGTCTCGTAGACGATGATCGCCGCCAGCAGGGGCAGCTTTGGGCGCAGGGCGTCGTAGATCCACTTGGCCAGATTTTCCGAGGTGGGGTTCTCGAGGCCGGCGATGTCGTTGAGGTAGTAGTGGTCAAGCTTCTTGATCAGCGGCTCGGCCGCCTGCTTGATCTCGCCGTAATCGACGAGGTATCCCTTGGCCGGGTCGACCTCCCCCTCCACGATCACATCCACGCGGAACGAGTGCCCGTGCAGCCGCCGGCACTTGTGCCCCTCGGGGAAAGTGGGCAGAAGGTGCGCCGCTTCAAATCCAAACGTCTTGACCAGCCGGACAACCATAGGCGGGGCAGTCTACCAATAAACCGGGCTTTTGCGATATCATCTCTCCATGCTCAACTTCGGCATCATCGGCACTGGCAATATCGCCCGGCAATTCGCCTTCGGCGTCAGTCAATCTTCGCGCTGTCGTCTGGCCGGCGTTGCTTCACGCACGGCCGAGTCGGCCGCCGGGTTTGCCGCCTCATATAAGATCCCCGTCGCCCTGGCCGGGTATGACGCCCTGCTGGCTCGCGCGGACATCGACGCCGTCTACATCTCCCTGCCCAACACGATGCACCACGAGTGGACGATCAAAGCCCTGCGAGCCGGCAAGCATGTCCTGTGCGAGAAGCCGCTCGGTGCCAATGCCCGCGAGGCCGCGGAGATGTTCGCCGCCGCACGCGAAAGCCGGCGCGTGCTGGTCGAGGCATTCATGTACCGCGCCCATCCGCTCACCCACGCCGTTGTGGCGGCCGTCCGTTCGGGCGCCATCGGGCAGGTCAAACTGATCCGCTCCAGCTTCTGCTATTGCAGCCGCAAGATCGACGGCAACATCCGCTTCGCCCCGGAGCTGGCCGGTGGATCGCTCATGGATATCGGCTGCTATTGCATCTCGTTTTCGCACCTCATTGCCGGAGAGGCCCCCTGCTCATGTCAGGCGGCCGGGCATTTGCATCCGAGCGGCGTGGACGATGTCGCCACCGCCACACTCGCCTTTCCATCGGGCATCGTCGCCAGTTTCACCTGCGGCATGACTGTGCATGCGGACAACTCGGCCTATGTTTGTGGCGATGAGGGATATATCGAGATCCCCGTACCCTGGAAGCCGCCCGCGCAGGATGCGGTGTTCCACATCTGCCGGAACACGCCGCCCAGGCAGGATGCACCCCAAGCCGCGACAGCGCCGGCCGCCCCGCCGCGGGAGACGCGTACGGTGTCGGCCGGTAAAGACCTGTATGCCGTGGAGGCCGACGCATTCGCGGCCGTGGTGCTGGATGGCGCAGCCTCATTCATGCCGGAGGATCACACCATGGCAACGATGCGGACGCTTGACGAGTTGCGCCTACAGTTGGGTATTCGAGTCTGATTCCGCCGAGGTCACCATGCCGCGTACACGCGTGAAAATCTGCTCGATCTGCCGCCCGCAGGATGCGGAGTTGGCGTGCATGCTCGGGGCTGATGCGCTGGGCATGATCTTCGTCCCTTCCTCGAAACGCTATCTGCCCCTGGAAGCGGCCCGGCAGATCGTGCGGGTAATCCCCCCTTTCGTCATGGCCGTGGGCGTGTTTGTCGATGCGTCGCTGGACACGATTGCCCAGACGGTGCGGGCGCTGCGCCTGACATGCGTGCAGCTTCATGGCCATGAAACGCCGGAATTTGCCGGGCAACTTGCCCACCTGAATGTGCGCATCCTCAAGGCCGTCCGCGTGGACGCGGAACTGCCCCAGACGCTTGCGGCATGGAAGACGGCGTACGCCAACGCCCTGGGCTCCACGCTGGCGGGCATCGTGCTGGAAACCGCTGCGCCAGCGCCGGGCGGAACTGGCATCGCGAACGACTGGACCGCCATCGCCCGCTTCAAGAGCGCCGGCCTGTTCGCCGGTCTCCCGCCGTTGATCGTGGCCGGCGGGTTGGACCCGCAAAACGTCGCCGCCGTCGTGCGGCTGATCCGGCCATTTGCCGTCGATGTCTCCAGCGGCGTCGAAGAGCAGCTCCGCTGCAAGTCGCCGGAGAAGATGCGTGGATTCATCAACGCCGTCCGCACGGTCGATGAGTCCGCACCACTATCAACTATCAACTATCAATCATCAACTACGTCTACGCTTCCCGATCCACCGCTGCGGCAACGCGCCGAATGACCTTCATCATGTCCGCGAACTGGGTGGGAGTGATCGACTGTGCGCCGTCGGTCAGGGCATGCTCGGGATCCTGGTGGACTTCGAGAATCAGCCCATCCGCGCCGGCCGCCACGGCCGCCCGACACATGGGATCGACCAGATATCGCTTGCCCGTGCCATGGCTCGGGTCGACGACCACGGGCAAGTGGCTCACGCGGTGAATGGCCGGCACGACCGCCAGCGGCAGCGTATTGCGGACGTATTCCTCGAACGTGCGCACGCCACGCTCGCAGAGAATGACGTTGACGTTCCCGCGGGCCATAATGTACTCGGCCGCCAGGAGGAACTCCTCCAGCGTGGCGCACAGCCCACGCTTGAGCATCACCGGCTTGTTCTGTTCACCAACCTTGGAAAGGAGGTTGTAGTTCTGCATGTTGCGCGCCCCGATCTGGAGCACGTCCGAGTAGTCGGCCACCAAGGCCACCTGGTCAATGCTCATGACCTCGGTGACGATGGCCAGCCCGGTCTGCTCGCGGGCCTCGGCAAGATATTGCAGGCCCTTTTCCGCGAGCCCCTGAAAGGCGTACGGGCTGGTTCGCGGCTTGAATGCCCCGCCGCGCAGGCCGACCGCGCCGCCCTCCTTCACCATGTGGGCAATCTCGATGATCTTGCTGCGATCCTCGACGGAGCATGGCCCGGCAATGACGCCCACGCGCTTGCCGCCGACGCTGCCGCCCAGTGTCCCGCCGAGCTGCACGACGCTGCGCTCCTTCTTGACCTCGACCGACGCCATCTTGTACGGCGCCAGGATCGGCACGACATTGTCGACGCCATCCAGCGTCTCGAACACGGAGCGGTCCTTATGACGATCGTCGCCGATGACGGCCACCACCGTTCGTTCGGTGCCCACGATGACGTGATCCTTGAGTCCCATTTCTCGCACCAGCTTGATGACCTGGTCCACCTGAACCTGGGTCGAACCTTGTTTCATTACCACGACCATGACAGATCTCCTTTTCGCCAGGCACCAAACCAGTTGAGCCAGACCAACATGGCAAACTCCGGTGGCCAAGTGCGGCCGAAACCAACACACCAAAAAAAGAAACCCCGGGAACCGCGTCCCGGGGTTGGAATCTTTTACCGAAAGATGACCAGCTCAGGACGCGGCTTGGGCGGCCGGATAAAAATATCCGTTAAACCAAAACCCAAAACTCGCGAGCGTGCCGTTCATCGGTGCAGTGAGTTTAGCAGGATTGCGGATTTCGTCAACCCGGTTCGGAGTTCACACTGCGGCGTTTCCACACGAGGATGCGTCCGGTGCCAACCTCAACGGGAGTCATTTCCGCGGTTAACCCTGTGCATGCGAAATCCTGACTGCATTCCCGGAGCAGTCACTATGACACTACGTTAACAATGGACCCCGACACCGTCCCACTCACCGACGCCGTTTTCGCTCGCCGCGTAACGCGCCCGCTAGATGGCCCAGCGTTCGGATCGCTTCGTCCCCTCCATCAGATCCCCAGAACGCGGTGTTCAGCCGCACGAAATTTGTGTACAACCCCCTTGTCGAAAAGAGCGGGCCCGGGGCAATCGTGATCCCCTTTTCCATCGCTCGCGCGTACAGCATCCGCGAATCAATCTCCTCCGGCATCCGCACCCACAGCACATGCCCCCCGCACGGCCGGGTCACCGTGGTCCCGTCCGGGAAGTGCCGCAGCACCGCGTCCCCCATCTGTCGCACGTTCACCGCCAGCGTCCGCCGCAGTTTCCGCAGGTGACGCTCGTAGCCCCCGTTCGCCAGGAAGTCCGCCACCGCCAGTTGCGGCAGCGTTGGCGACGCGATCGTCCGGACCATCTTCAAATACGATACCTGCTCGATGAACCGCCCCGGCGCCGTCCATCCCACTCGTAGACCGGGCGACAGCGACTTGGAGAAACTATCGCACAGCAGCACCAGGCCCTTGCGGTCGAACGACTTGCACGTCGTCGGCGGCTCTCCAAAATATAAATCGCCGTAGATGTCGTCCTCAATCAACGGAACTTCTCGCCGCGCCAGCATCTCCACCAGCGCCTTCTTCCTCGCCGTCGGCATGCACGAACCCAGCGGGTTGTTGAAATTCCCGATCACCAGCACCGCCTTCACCGGATGGGCCTCTATCGCCTTCTGCAACGCCGTCAGGTCCATCCCGTCGCGCGGGTGCGTCGGGATCTCCAGCCCCTTGAGCCCCATCGTCTCTATTGCCTGCAGGAAGCCGTAGTAACATGGCGACTCCATCGCCACGATGTCCCCCGGTTTGCACACCGCCTCAAAACACAGTGTGATCGCCTCCTGACTCCCCGAAGTCGCCACGATTTCGTCGGGCGTCAGCGCGCATCCGAGGCGCATCGCCCGGCGTGCGAGTTGCACCCGCAACTCCGGCGCGCCGGCCATGTCTTCATACGCATTCACCCGCCGCGGCATGGTGCGGCCAATCCGCGCCAGTGTCCGGTTCAACTGCACCACCGGCAACAACCGCAGATTCGGGATCGCCGCCCCCAGCTTCACGAGATTCGGGTTCTGTGAATCGAGCATGATCCGCCACATCAGTTCCCGCACGCTCACTTTGTTGGCGCCGCGCGCCGGGCGACACATCTCCGCGCCGGCCGAGTTCCCACCCATCACCTTCCCGGAACCGCGCGATCCCGCCGGCATGACGTAGTACCCCGACTGCGGCCGCGGTTCGATGAACCCCCGGTCCTCCAGCAGCCGGTACGCCCCCAGCACCGTCGTGATGCTCACCCGCTGCTGCTTCGCCAGCGCCCGCACGCTCGGCACCCGTTCTCCCGGGCGGAACGTCCCTCCCTCAATCATCCGCGTCAGGTGCTCGGCCACCGTCTCGTACAGGGGGGCGGGATCCGTCGCCGGCATGGTCGTGGAAATCATGGCGTTCTCCGCGGTACAGTTGGCCCGCATTGTGGGGAGTACAGTGTTGCATTGAATCAAACTGTACTCATGACAATTATCATACTGTGCATATTGGAAGATAACAGTTTCCATGGAACAATTCCATCATGATCGCAGTCGCAAACACAACCTCGACCCTCGCCGCCTCCCAGCGCCGCCTCGAAATCGGCGCCGTCTTCTCGGCTTCCGCCGCCACGGGCGCCTCGGTCGAAGTACACGAGGGGATGATCTGGCTGACCTTCTCGAACGACCCCGTCGATCATCTCCTCAATGCCGGCGAATCCTTCGACGTCGTTCGTCACGGCACAATCGTCATCCAGCCCCTCCGTGCCCCGGCCCGCATTCGGCTGGTTCCTTGATCACTCGAACATTCATCCCCATGCCGTGTATATGAGGACAATGCCCCAGATCCAAACCCCAGAAGGTACATCTATGTCTCGTCTGGTTTGTGCAATCCTCTTCGCCGTCGTCCTGGCCGCCTTCTGCACGCCTGGCCATACCGCCGTCGGACAGGATTTCGACCTCCAGGGCTTCATCGACAAGGCGCTCAAGGCCGATTCCAAGCGCATCGTCATCCCGCCCGGACAATACCGCGTGAAGCCCCAACGCGCCCAGCACCTGGTGCTTCGCGGGCTCAGCGATGTGCAGATCATCGCCGACGGCGTCGAGATGATCTGCACCGAAACAACCCGGGCGCTGACCATCGCCAACTGCCGCAACCTCACTCTGCGCGGGCTCGCGATTGACTACGACCCCCTGCCGTTCACGCAGGGGAAGATCGTCAGGATTTCGGATGATAAGAAGACTCACGAAATCGAATTGTTCGACGGCTATCCGGGCGCTGAGTATGCCCGGGCGTTCAAGTACGAGATCTTCCGGCCGGATACGCGGACGTTGCGCTGTCCCGACTACAGCTACACGATTGAGAAAGTCGACGCGCGGCACATCCGCGTGATCAAGAACCGCGGCCGGGCGACCGACCCGGAACAGGTGGGCGATCTCATCGTCATCGGCGCCGAATACGCCCCCGGCGGCAGCGCCGGCCACGCAGTCGAGTGCAGCGGTAATGTCAACGTGCGCCTGGAGAACATCGACCTCTTCGGCTCGAACTGCTTTGGCTTCCTCGAATACAATTGCGACGGCAGCACCTATTACCGCTGCCGCATCGACCGCCGCCCGGCCGCCTCCGATCCCGTCAAACGCGCCGATCCCCGTCTGCGTTCGCTCAACGCGGATGCGTATCACAGCAAACACGCGATCAAAGGCCCGGCCATCATCGAGTGCGTCGCGAAGTTCATGGGCGACGACGCGGTCAACATCTGCGGCAACTATCACATGGTCACGGCCTGCACGGGAGCTGAACTTCGGGTATTGGCCAACGGCAGCCTGAACGTCGAGCCGGGTGATCCGGTGGAACTGCTCGCCTACGACGGCACGCGCCTGCCCGATGCCAGGGTCGCCAGGATCGAACCGGACGGCGCCATCACCGAGGCCGAGAAAGCGTTCCTGCTCAAGCAGCGCATGGACGAGCGCATCCGCACGCGGTGGAACGCCAAGGCGTTCAAGGTCACGCTCGACCGAGCGGTCGAGCTGCCGATGGGCTCGCTTCTGGCTGCGTCCAAGCGCATGGGCAACGGCTTCCTCGTGCAGGGATGCGACTTCGGCATGAATCGATCGCGCGGCATCCTCATCAAAGCCAGCAATGGCAAGGTCATCGGCAACAAGCTGGCCGGGTGTTGGGGCGAGGCGATCAAGGTGTCGCCTGAATACTGGTGGCTGGAAAGTGGCAGCTCGAACGATGTGGAAATCGCCGACAACGTGATCGCCGATTGCCGCACCAACGGAATTGCCGTCTATGCCCATGGCGGCCAGGGCAAACTGGCTCCGGCCGGGGCGCATAACCACATCACGATCTCCCGGAACTCCGTGACCGGCGGGCCGGTGCCGAGCATCTGGGTGACGTCCACGGACGACCTGAGGATCGACCACAACATCTGCGCGCCAGCCCAGCCGGCCAGATCCACGATCGGCGGCGACCCGGCGAAGACCGATCCCATAACAACGGTGAGCTGCACGAAGATCACGCTGCGGGAGAATACGATCAAGTGAGACTGGCGGAGCCGTCGCCCGACTGCCGGATTCAAATACAAGGCCGGCGTCCACATCTGTATGCATGGACGCCGGCCGGGTTAATCACTCACTGATGTGCAGGTCGCTTCAGACAATACCGCCCGAGCCATTGATCTGGCTGAACATGTTGTACGCCATCACCAGCAAAGAGGTGACGTTGTTGTAGAGCACATCATTGGATGACTTGGTATTCGCAACCGCCAGCATTTGCGAAACCGTCAGCGTCGAGTTGTTGGCCACGTTGAAGGCCTGGCCGTTGTTACCGACGTTGAACTCGGCGGCGCCCAGGCCGGCAGCCGTGGCATCGAAACCGTACTGCGGAGCTTCGGCCGCTGTTCCGCCGAGGGACAGGGTCGACGCGTAGACATTGAGCGCCGTGGCCATGACCTGGGCATCCGCGCCGCTGTGGGTCTTGCTCGTGTAGAAGGTCTTGAACAACGCTGCCACGACCGTGTTGCTGTCGTTGGTCAGGTTGTTGGCGCTGTTGGGGCAGCTCGCGCCGTACATCTTCGGATAGGTTGTCGCCAGCCAGTTGCCCAGTGCTGTGGAGCTTTCGCAACCGCCGAAGGACTTGATCAGGCTCTGGCCCAGATTGGCCCAGAAGCAGGTCGTGGCCGCTTCGTCGTCGGTATCGGAGTGGAGGCCGCCGTTGTCGGCGCTGATCAGGCGGCTTTGTGCGGAGTAGAAGATGTTGCTGCCGGCCGGCCCGAGCTGGTCAATCGCATAGCCGCAGACGAAGTCGATCTGGTAGTAGTTGCTGGGGATGGTCACGGTCATCGAGTTGGCGCCGGGCGAGAAGAGGCCGGTGACGAGTTGGTAAACCGTCTGCTCGCTGGCGTCGTCGGCGTTGAAGACCGGGTCGGGCGCGTTGTAGGTGACGAAGGAGAGGCGAACCGCCGTACTGCCCGTGACGGTGAACTTGGCCTTGACCGTGTCGCCCTGGTGCGTGGCGCCGCGGAGATTGGTGACGGTGGTGGTACCATTGATCAGGAAGCTGACGTTGGCCACCGAGTTGGTGCAGCAGGTCTTGTTGAAGTTGTCAAAATCCAGGCCCGTGGCATTGGTCAGGCCGGTTACAGCCACGGCATAGTTGTCACTCAGGGCGGGGGCGGTGCGAATGTAGCCGCTGGGAAGCACTTCCTGCACGAAGTAAATGCCCGAATTCAGATTGCTGAATGAGTACGCGCCACTTGCATTGGTGGTAGTGGACTGGACCGACACGCCGTCGCCGGAGTCGAGCACGCCATTGCTGTTGGCATCGCGGAAGAGTTTCACCGACACCCCGGACATCGGCGTATCGTCGGCGCTCAGCCCGTTGCCCGAGACATCGTTGAAGATGTGGCCCGAAGCCGAGCTGGCCGGCGCGGCGAGGACGTTGATCGTGGCCGTCGCGGACACCGTGTTGTAGTCCGTGGTGTCAGCGGGCGTGAAAATAACGCCGAGTGTCTGGCCGCTGCCCGTGTTCAGGACGGTTCCAGCGGCCGGAGTGTAGGCGAACAAACCGGACGTGCTGGCGCTGGCGTTGAGCTGAGTGCCGCTGAGGGCCGTGCCGTAGGTGATGTCGGAGGGATTGGCCCAGTTGAGAATCGGGGTTGCCTTGCCGATGGTCAGCGTGCCGCTTGCGAACGTGATCGAGTAGTTGGTTCCGCTGACTCCGCCGGGCGTGATGGCGTAGCCACCCACCTGGCTGCTCGTCGTTGCGGCGGTCGAGATGGTCAGCGCACCGTTAAGGTTCGCCAGGGTCTCGCTGTTCACGAAGCCGATGGAGGTGACTGAGAAGACGGGATTGGCAGTGCCGTAGACCCTGCCGGCGTTGTTGGCCTTGATGGTGAGGGCGGCCTTGGCAATGTTGTCGCTGGAGGTGAGGGTGGCGTTGTTGTAATTGCCGGTGACATCGGTGAATGCCCACGTATCAGAGTAGGTGCCGGCGTTTGTGTGGACGGTCCCGCTCAGATCCAGACCGCTGAGGGTCTCGCCCAGTACACCCTTGGCAGTGCCTGTGGCCGTGTGGGCTTGGCCGTCGTAAGTGAGGTCGTACGGCGTGACGACGATGATTGCGTTGGCCTTGCCAATGGTGAAGATCTGGCTGTCGCTGCTGCCGAAGTGGTTGGCGTCGCCGGCGTAGATGTAGCTGGCCGTGGCCGTGCCCGCGTGGAGGTTGTTGGCGTAGCTGGCCGTCGGCGTCAGGCTCAGGCCGCCAGCACCGGTGATCGACACCGTGGCCGGGGTCTGGGCCAGGCCGTTGTAGATGAACGGACCGGCGGGGAGGCTCACCACCGTCGTGGACGTGGCCTTGCCGATGGTGAAGGTCTGGCTGTCGCTGCTGCCGAAGTGGTTGGCGTCGCCGGCGTAGATGTAGCTGGCCGTGGCCGTGCCCGCGTGGATGTTGTTGGCGTAGCTGGCCGTCGGCGTCAGGCTCAAGGCGCCAGCGCCGGTGATCGACACCGTAGCCGGGGTCTGGGCCACACCGTTGTAGATGAACGGACCGGCGGGGATGCTAACCACCGTCATGGACGTGGCCTTGCCGATGACGATCGTCGCCGTGCCGACGCTCCCCTCATGGTTGGCATCGCCGGCATAGGTCGCCGTCACGGTGTAGTGACCGGCGTTGATCGGCGCGTGGCCTAACATGTCGATACCGTTATCGATGTTGTAATAGTCAAGGCTGTTGGCCGTAGCGCTCAAATTGATGCCCGACACCGAGGACGTGGACGGGTAGGCAGAGCCGTTATAGACGAACGTACCGCCGGTGACGGTGGTCGTGGACGAGGCCTTGGTGATCGTCAGGGCGCTGTCGACGATCGTCACATTGTAGTTGCCCAACTTGCTGCCGCCGACCGCGCCGGTGACGGGATAGAGGCCGCCAACGTCGTCGAACTGGGTGGCCGTGGTGTTGTAGCTGGCGGTAACATCGTCGCCGTTGAGAATGCCGCTGAACGAACCGGTGAGCGTCGGGTTGTCCTGGCCGTAGGTCTTGCTCTTGGGGTCCACCGTCAGCGTGGCATCGGCCTTACTGATCGTCAGGGCGCTGTCGACGATCGTCACGTCGTAGTTGCTCAACTTGCTGCCGCCGACCGAGCCGGTGATCGGATACACGCCGCCCACGTCGTCGAACTGGCCGGCCGTGGTGTTGTAGCTGGCAGTAACATCGTCGCCGTTGAGAATGCCACTGAACTTGCCGGTGAGGTTCGGGTTGCCCTGGCCGTAGATCCTGCTCTTGGGGTCCACCGTCAGCGTGGCATCGGCCTTGGTGATCGTCAGGGCGCTGTCGACGATCGTCACATTGTAGTTGCCCAACTTGCTGCCGCCGACCGAGCCGGTGATGGGATAGAGGCCGCCCACGTCGTCGAACTGGCCGGCCGTGGTGTTGTAGCTGGCGGTAACATCGTCGCCGTTGAGAATGCCACTGAACTTGCCGGTGAGGTTCGGGTTGCCCTGGCCGTAGATCCTGCTCTTGGGGTCCACCGTCAGCGTGGCGTCCGCCTTGGTGATCGTCAGGGCGCTGTCGACGATCGTCACATTGTAGTTGCCCAGCTTAGAGCCGCCGACCGCGCCGGTGATGGGATAGAGGCCGCCCACGTCGTCGAACTGGCTGGCCGTGGTGTCGTAGCTGGCGGTAACATCGTCGCCATTGAGAATGCCGCTGAATTTGCCGGTGAGGTTCGGGTTGCCCTGGCCGTAGATCCTGCTCTTGGGGTCCACCGTCAGCGTGGCGTCCGCCTTGGCGACGGTCTCGTCCAAAGGCGCCGAACTGCTCGCAGCGAAATCGGAACTGCCTTGGTACCGGGCGGTTATCGTGTGATAACCGGCCGTCAGGGCGCCGATCGTGAAGGATGCCTGATCCGTGTTGTTGAGGCCGACGACCACGTACGGATCCAGGGATCCGTCGATATAGAAACCAACACTGCCAGAGGTTATGGGGGTATGGCCGGCATCGGCAGCGGTGACGGTGGCGGTGAAGGTGATACTATGGCCGTAAACCGACGGGTTCTCACTCGTGTCGAGAGTCGTCACGGTGGCGGCCTGGGCGGCCGGCGTCGAGTCGGTTGGGTCCAGCGTCATGCTGAATTCGGAGGTGTTGCCATCACTGTCCGTTGCCGTGGCCGAGATTGCCATTCCAAGGGAGACGCCATCGACTGTGGCGGTGAACTCCCACAAACCGGTGCTGTTATTGAATGCGGCGTCAGTGACCGAACCCACGTACTTCTCTCCCTGTCCGTAGCCCGAAGGGTCCGCGGCCGAGTTGGCGAAGAGGTCGATGGTGAACGGGCCGGTCGCATCGCTTTGCAGTGTTCCCGTGATCGTGACCGTGCCGTCCAAGTTCTTCACGGCCTTGGTGATGACCGGGAAATTCTGGAAGTTGTTCGGGCCGTCGGGGCCCGAGCCGTTGGGGGTGACCCCATCCCAACCGAGGTCGATGCCGATGCCGAAATCGTAAGACGCGACCGTTCCGTCGTCATTCAGGTAGGGATGAGGAACATTATCGTGAATGCTGTTGCCGCGAATCGAATTCCCCGTTCCGGTGCTGATTGCAACGCCAACGCCAAAATTGTAGGCGACGGTGTTTCCCTGGCCCGGTCCGGTTCCGCCAATAATGTTGTTCGAGCCATCTACCAACACTCCGTTGTAACCGTTGGGTAGAGGCGAGACTCCGCCAGCCCGTGTTCCAATACGGTTGCCCTGCACAATGTTGGAATCGCCTGACAAGAACCCACCCCCAATTTCCAACCCGAAGCCGAGATTGCCCGATATGAGATTGCCGACGATCGTGTTTGAACTGCCGCTGACCGAGATGCCATTGACGGTGTTGGGGATCGCAGCGGTCCCCGAAGCGTTGGTGCCAATGTAGTTATTCTGGATCACGTTCGATGTGTAGCCAGAATCAGTCGTGATACGGACGCCGTCAGTATTGCCGGAGATAATATTGCGATCGGCTGCGGTCGGGCCACCTATCGTATTGGACGCGGAACTGCCCACGATCCAGACTCCGTTGCCCGTGACGTTTCCGAAGGGCACGCCCCGAGAGTCCACAGCCAGAGTACCTGTTCCGTCGGTTCCAATGAAGTTCCCAGTCACTACCGCATAAGACGAATTCTCGATTGCCACGCCGTTGACATTGCCCGAAATCACATTTGTGCTGACGGTTACGGCACCATGGCCGGTAACAATCGTTGAGTTGGCATCGCCGATCCGGACACCATCACCCAAGTTTCCCGCCGCCAAGGTCTCGCCGGAACCGGCGTCGACCGCCTCGCCGATCTTGTTGCCCGAAACCGCACTCGATCCGAAGTTCGCCTTGAACCAGATACCGTTGGCGCCGTTCGCAGCAATGACGTTGTTCAGGATCGAAGCGCTGGCTGGCGCGGCCTTGCCGGTACCGTCAACACGAATGCCATCGGTAATATTTCCGGCAAGCGTCAAGCCGTCGGTTTCAACACCAATCAGGTTGTCGGTGATCTGAGCATTCGCACCCGTGACGAGAATGCCGATGTTTCTGTTCTGGTTTACCACGCAATTACTGACCGTGCTGTCGGCTGCGTCGATCTGAATGCCGGCCATGCCGTGAAACGACGCAATGCGCAAGCCGAGGATCTTGCTGCCGGCGGCCGAAGCGGCGATGGTCAGGCCGTTGCTGTTCGAGCCAGCGTACGTGCCGTCAATCCAGACGGGCACGGTATGGTCGTCTTCTGAGGAATCGACTGTGGTTTCCCCCGTGCCGTCAATGGTGACTTTCCCCACGATGGGATCCAATTTGCTAGAAAGGTGGATCTCACTTATGTTGGACGCGAAGACGATAAGATCGGCGCCGCTGTTGCTGTTTGCATCGAGAATCGCCTGACGCAGCGAGCCAGCACCATCATCGTTGGTGTTCGACACCGCGTACGTGCTCATCAACACGCGCCCCTCCAGCACTTCCGGCAGCGAGAAGAGTTGGCGACGGAGCCGGGTTTGAGAAGCGAGAATCCCCTTGCGGTTGGACATCTTAGTGCGACTGTTCATTTGTGGTTTGCCTTTCGGGTACTTGCCCCATCAGCGTCATCGCTCTGGAGACTAAACATCAGTCCTTCGCTCGTGCTCCGCTGACCGGATCCTGGCAGATCCGCTTGTGTGACTTACGATTCAATATCGGCCCGTGTCAACCCGCCGCTTTAGACCGGGCGCATTTCCCCACGGCAGGCAGATTCGTCGGCCTTTCACAAGGGCGCACGGCAGTGCGACGATGGCGGTGTTACAGGACCATCTGATTTTCGATTGTGAGGTAGACCGGGCTCCCATTGAATCGTAAATCCTCTGCGTATGACGATCATCACCCATCTTCGGGAGCGAGCACCACGGCGGCGCCGTGGCTTCACGCTGATCGAGTCGGCGCTTGTCACGATCATTGTCGGGACGGGCGTGGTGGCGGTTATGCAGCTCCTGGCGGTCGGGTCCGTATCCACGCGACAATCTCAGAACCTCACGACCGCCGTGCATCTGGCGAACCAGATCCATGAATTGTCCCTGGGCCTGGCCTTCGCCGACCCGGCCGATCCGACCCACTGGGGTCCGAGCACCGGAGAGACTCTGGCCACTTACGATGACGTTACCGATCTTGATGGGCAGACCTACTCGCCCCCGATCGACGCGCGCCGGCAGACTCTGACAAGCCTCAGCGACTGGTCGCAGAGCATCACCGTGGACAGCGTCGATCCCGCCCGCATCACCGTGACCGTTCCCAAAGGCAGCACGCGCGCCCAGCGGATCACCGTGAACATCTCCCACAACGGACAAATCGTGTTCACCGAGAACTGGCTCACATTCGACGGAACCCCATGACGGTGGAGTAACCCATGAAGCAACGCTTGAATCAACTTCCACCCGCTCGCCATGGCATCGCTTCAGTTCTCGCGATGCTCTACCTCGTTCTCTTCTCCACGCTCGCCATTGGCTTCTACGCGGCCACGACGACCATTGCTGAGACCAGCAACAACTACCGGAAGATCGCCGAAGCCCAGAACGCCGCCGACACGGGCATGCAGTTCATACGCTACCAGCTCGCCATGATGTCGATACCCGCCACGACTCCGCAGGATCAACTATTTCCGGCCGTCGTGGCTCAACTGTCCGCCCAGATGAACAATACGGGTAACCTCGCGGGCGGGACCATCGCTTCCGATGGGACCACGATCTTTATCCCCGGCAGCACGTCACAGACGATCTCGCTCGACGCCAACAACGTGCGTTTCCGCGCCCGTGTTTGCCAGAACGGCCAGCAGTTGCGCGTGATTGTCAACGGCTATTCATCGAGCGGGCTGAAACGTTCCGTGCAGATGGACTACAGTGTGGCCCAGCGGGCCAGCGCCATCTTCGATTACGGCGTGGCCAGCAAGAGCGCCATCACCATGAACGGCAACGTGAACATCAGCGGCCTGACCAACCCGGCCGCCGGATCGGTGCTCTCGGCAACCTATTCCACCAACACCCCGCTGTCGATGATCGGCAACTGCTCCGTCTCGGGAGATGTGTCCCTGGTCAATCCGAACAGCAATGTGTCGATCAGCAGCAGTTCATCGATCGCCGGGTCCACGAGTGCCTCTACCTATGCCAGCCATATCCACAAAGGCGTGGAAATGCCCGAATTCCCCACCATCGACACGAGCGCGTTTGCCCCTTACGCAACTACAGTCATCAGTGCCGCCAGGCCCGCCGGAAGAAGCTTCTCCAATATCCGCATCGCTGCCAACACCAACCCCTCCTTCGCCGCCAACACCACCATCACCGGCGTTGTCTACATCGAGACGCCAAACAAGGTCTCTTTCGCGGGCAATCTCACTCTCCAGGGCGTCGTGGTCGTACAGAACAACCCGACCGGTAACACCACGACCAATACCATCAGCTTCGGTGGCAATGTCTCCATGAGCGGAGTGGAGACGCTTCCCGACAGTTTCGGCAATCTGCGGACACTAACGGGCTCCGCCGTCCTGGCGCCTGATTTTGCCGTCAGCTTCGCTGGCAATTTTGGTAGCGTTTCCGGCTCGATTGTCGCCAGTAAAATGGCGTTCAGCGGAAACGCCGGCGGCACCATCACCGGGTCGGTCATCAACCTTGACGACACCGCCATGACCTTCTCCGGCAACGACACCATCAAGATCCAAAGCCGGGGCACCAACAATTTCCCCGCCGGTGTCAAGTTTGGTTCGGACTACGTTCCACTCGCGGACACCTATCTGGAGATCATCGAATGAGCACCGCACGACGCATACGATCCCGCAACCGTCGCGGCCTTACGCTCATCGATGCGATGATGAGCCTGACCATCTGCGCGCTGCTCCTCGGAGCCATCGCCGCCGCCTTCACCGCCTCATGTCAGGCTATCACCGCCAACGACCAGTTCATCCGCTGCGCCCAGAGTTGCCGGGTGGCCGTGGACCAGATCATGGGCGAGGTCCGCAAGGCCGACGCGGTCCAGGTGAGCGCGGCATCGGTCGATGTCATCCGCCCGGACGGCAGTGAGGGAACCTATAGCTACAACGCCACGGCCAAGACCCTGACATTGACGCTCGTCGGTGACGCGACACCCCACGTACTGGCTTCCAATGTGGGAGCATGCTCCTTTGTCGCGGACATCCAGCCCGATCCGAAAACGCAAATCAATCGTGTGGTGCGGGTAACGGCAACGATCAGCGTCACCAATGGGAACAACACCGTGACCCTCGGCGGCTCGGCCGCACCACGCCGTGCGCTCGTCTATTGATCCCCAAGGGGCAATTCATCGCGACAACGTCGTGCCGCGGCGCAGCGACGCCCCTACTGAGTGAGTCGCGAATCGCGCGTTTCCTTGGCACCACGTTTGGAAGTCCCCACCTCTCGGCGAATGGCTTTGCGAGTGGGTTCCGGGGATCGCTCGACCACATCCTGCAATCGCTGGTCGAGATCCGCATTCTTGCGAACCACACGATCGTAGTGGCGTTTGCGTTCGGGATCACTGATGACCGCGGGCTGCACGCGACCCAGTTGCCCGTCAACACCGCGGGAAACGATCTGGTGATACCGGCGGCTCAGCTTGGTCACCGACCGCGTGTCGCCGGCGGCCGCCGCGGGTTGGATCCGCTTCAGGAGCAGGTCCGCCACATGGCAAAAACGATCCGCCCTGGCGAGAGGATCGCTGTTAACCGAGAGCCATGCCCCGTTTTCCAGCAGCTTGGCGCCGAGTTCCTTGGCGTCGCCGGACACAGAGTCGCGGTCCAGCGATTGCTTGAGCGCCGTCGCCTGGTCCGCATAGATCCGGCCGGCTTCCTGCGGCGAACTGGCCTCGGTCAACGCGACGTTCCAAGCCACCAGGCGATCGATGACCACGTCAGATGCAGCGGCCCCGCGATTGGCAACCACAAGCCACGCCCCCAGGCCGATGCACAGGAGAATGGATGCGGCAATGGCCCGCGAGGTCCATGTCCACCTGACGCGCAGGATACGTGGGGCTGCCGCACGGCTCGCGGGCGCACTTCGGAGCTGCTCCAGGAACGCCGCCTTCGCCTCGGCCGACCCCGCCGGGACAGGCAATGCACGGGCCGCCGCCTCCATCTCGCGAAGCCTCGCCAAAACCGCTACGCAGGCTGCACAACCGCCGAGGTGAGAACCCACCTCCGGCGCCAGCGCGTCATCAGCGAGCGATTCCGCGCCCAGCATCAGTTCCCGTGCTTGTGTGCAATCCATGACCTCACCTGCCTGTCGTTTCGCCCATCGCGCTCAACCGCCAAGCGCCTTCTTCCACTTCGTGCCTACGTGCCTTCGTGCCTCAATCCCTTTGCTTACCGCTCTCCGGAATTGAACACCATCACCGCCACCCTTCCAGCCGTTCCATCAGTCGCTGCCGGGCCTGAAACATGTGCCAGCGGGCCGTGTCTTCGGAAATGCCCATGGTCTCTGCTATCTCCCGGAAGGACAATTCCTCGCGAGTTCGCAGGAGAAACACCATCCGGCCTGTCTCCGGCAGTTCCAAAAGCGCTGCAGCCAGTGCGTCGCCAAACTCATGGCTCACCATCGCGCCCGCAGGCTCCACACTGGCTGCGGCGACATCGAAATTGTCGGTCAGCGGCGTGGTCCGGGCGATTCGCACCCTGCGCCGTCCGTCGACAAACGCGTTGCTGGCAATCCGCATCAGCCACGCCCGGAGATTCGTACCCGCGGCAAACGATCCACGCTGCGCCGCCGCCCGCAGAAACGTCTCCTGGGTCAGATCCTCGGCCTCTTGCCGATTGCCGGCCATGCGGTACAACACCGCAAACACGGCATCCCAATGCATTTCGACCCACCCGGCGATTTCCTCGCGGGTGGCGGCGTCAATCGGGATGGGCGTCCTGGCACGATCGGGATTCACATCAGTTCCCGGCAAAAGGTTCAACGAACGAGGCTCAATTCCGTTGGGGTAGCTTACTGGAAAGTATTATCGGTCCCAACGAACTCGACTTGCATGCGTTAACAAAGTGACAGGCGTGGAAGCGGGGTTCTTTGTAATCAACCGCCCCGCCTGCGGCGAACATCGCCGAACCAAATGGATTCGGCAAGGAGACCGCAATGAGGATGTGGGCGAGTATGCTGGTGGCGTTGCTGCTTATCGTCAGCCTGGCCGGTTCGGCCGAAGCCAAGGGCGCCGGCAAAGGCAAGGGCAAGAACAAAGCGGTGCCGCCCGACGCGGGCATCATGGGCACCGTGGTCAAGGTTGATGGCAAGAACCTGATCATGAAGGTGGACACGGGCGAAGAAAGGACCCTGGCGACCGATGAGGCAACGGTCGTCATCATCTATGGGAGCACTTCAAAGCTTGCAGATCTTAAGGCCGATCAGCGCGTGAAGATAACGCCAACGTTCGGCTCTCCGCAGAAGATTGAAGTCGGCGCGATCGACAAGCCGGCGGCCGCTGCGAAGAAGGGAAAGAAGAACAAGGATATAGCCCTACCCCCCGATCCGGGTTTGGCCGGGGCCGTGGTCAAGGTTGATGGCAAAACTCTGGTCATCAAGTTGGACACGGGCGAAGAGAGGACACTCACCACCGACGACGCCACCGTTGTCGTCATCAACGGCACGACCGCGGCCCTTGTCGATCTCAAAGCAGCCCAACGCGTCAAGGTGACTCCCTCTTTCGGCTCTCCGCTGCGCGTCGAAGTCGGCGCGACGGAGACGCCGCCCACGCCTGCCAAGAAAGCCAAGGGCAAGAAGAACAAGAACAAATAGGGCTGGGCCTCGCCAATTCAGCGGATCCTCCGGCTTGCGGGCCGGAGGGTCCGTTGTGTATTGTTACGCCAACCATGAAGATCCACAGCCTCATCGCGATCGTGCTGGCGTTTCTGCTCGCCGGCCAGGCGATCCGCCTCTCGGCCGCCGACGCGCCGAGACCCAACATTCTCTGGCTGATCGCCGAAGATCTCGGCCCGCACCTCGGCTGCTGTGGAACCAAGGAAGTCTGGACGCCCAATCTCGACCGCATGGCCACCCAGGGCGTCCGCTACACACGCTTCTACACCGGGCACGTCTGCTCGCCCAGCCGCTCGGCTTTCATGACCGGCATGTACGCCACGACCATCGGCGCACACAATCACCGCACCGTCAACAAGCAACCCCTGCCCGAGGGTGTCCGGCTCCTCACGGACCGCATGCGCGACGCGAAGTTCTTCACGGGGAACATCGTCCAACTGCCTGCGGCCTGCGGCTTCAAAGGCACCGGCAAGACCGACTGGAACTTCGCCTATCAGGGCAAGCCCTTCGACTCCGCCAACTGGGCCGATTTGAAAACCCACCAGCCGTTCTTCGCCCAGCTCAACTTCAGCGAAACCCACCGAACCTACAAAGCGCCCAAAAAGGCCGACCCCGCCAAAGTGGACCTCCCCCCCTACTACCCCGACCATCCGATCACGCGCGACGACTGGGCGAAGTATCTCGACGACATCAGTGAGCTCGATCGCAAGCTCGGACTCGTCCTCCAGTCGCTCGAGGCCGATGGTCTCGCCGACAACACCATCGTCATCTTCTTCGGCGACAACGGCCAATCGCACGTCCGCGGCAAGCAGTTCTGCTACGAAGAAGGCCTGCTCGTCCCCATGATCATCCGCTGGCCGAAGAATGTCCCACCGCCCCCGCAGTACAAGCCCGGCTCGCTCGACAACCGCCTCCTCCATGCCATCGACCTCGCCCCGACCATGCTCGACATCGCCGGAGCAGCCAAACCTGCAAAGATGCAGGGACAGATCTTCCTGGGTGAGCATGCCGAGGCCGATCGCGAGTACGTCTTCGGCGGCCGCGACCGCTGCGACGAAACGCCTATGCGCATCCGCACCGTCCGCGACAACCGCTACCGTTACATCCACAACTTCACGCCCGAAGTTCCGTTTCTCGCCGAGAATGCCTACAAAGAGAAGCAGTACCCCGTCTGGAACCTCCTCAAGGAACTGCACGCCCAGGGCAAGCTGACCCCGCCCCAGGAACTCCTCTGTCAGCCGCGCATGCCCGACGAAGAGCTTTACGATCTCGACACCGACGCGTGGGAAATCCACAATCTCGCCGCATCCGACAAACCCGAGGCCCAGGCGGAACTCAAGAAGCTCCGCGCAGTGCTCGACAAATGGATCATCGACACCGACGACAAAGGCCGTTTCCCCGAACCCGCCGGCGCCCGTACCGGCGCCAACGCCGCCGCCAAACAGACCGCCAGGAGGAGTGAGCAACAACCATGACACATCAACAAACCAACTTCGACGATGCCTCCAGGAACAACGTCCCGACGCCAGACTCTCGTGGCATGGCCGTCTCGCCCATGCGGCCCGTACTCCGACACTTCTCTCCCTCTTTCGGGTGCCATGGGCAAGTACCCTTGCCCGTGCGTGTACCAACGATGTCTCCCGCCCTCCATGCCTTAACCTCCTTGCTGCCGCTTCGTGCCGGAGCCCGCCCTGAGTATTCGAAGGGTCTGCGTTCGTGCCTGCGTGCCTTCCTCTTGCCACTTCGTGCCTTTGTGCCTTCGTGCCTCCTTGCCTTCCTCCTCCTCTTCCTCCTCCCCATCCACTCCGCCCTCGCCACCACTCCCAACATCGTCATCATCCTCGCCGACGATCTCGGCTACGGCGATGTCAGCGCCTACGGCGCCACCCGCGTGCAAACCCCCAACGTCGACCGCCTCGCCAAAGAAGGCATCCGCTTCACCGACGCCCACGCCACTTCGTCCACCTGCACCCCATCCCGCTACGCGCTGCTCACCGGCGAATACCCCTGGCGCAGAAAAGGCACCGGCATTCTCCCCGGCGAGGCCTCGCTCATCATCGAGCCCGGCCGAACCACGCTTCCCTCCATGCTCCAGAAAGCCGGCTATCGCACCGGCGTCGTCGGCAAGTGGCACCTCGGCCTGGGCGGCCCGGCCGGCCCCGACTGGAACGCCGACATCAAGCCCGGCCCGCTCGAACTCGGCTTTGACTACTGCTTCATCATGCCCGCCACCGGCGACCGCACGCCCTGCGTCTACCTCGAGAACCACCGCATTGTCGGCCTCGACCCTGCCGACCCGATCACAGTCAGCTACAGCAAACCCGTCGGCACCGAGCCCACCGGCAGGGACCATCCCGAACTTCTCACGATGCACCCCAGCCACGGCCACGACCAGACCATCGTCAACGGCATCAGCCGCATCGGCTACATGACCGGCGGCAAATCCGCCCGCTGGGTCGACCAGGACCTCGCCGACACGCTTACCGGCAAGGCCACCCGCTTCATCGAAACCAACAAGGACAAACCTTTCTTCCTCTACTTCGCTACCCACGACATCCACGTCCCCCGTGTCCCCCATTCACGTTTCGCCGGCAAGAGTGGCATGGGCCCGCGCGGCGATGTCATCCTCCAGTTCGATTTCTGCGCCGGCGAAATCCTCCGCACGCTCGACCGCCTCGGCCTCACCGACAACACGCTCATCATCCTCACTAGTGACAACGGCCCCGTCGTCGATGACGGCTACAAAGACCAGGCCGTCGAGAAACTCGGCGACCACAAGCCGGCCGGCCCCTTGCGCGGCGGCAAATACACCATCTTTGAAGGCGGCACCCGCATCCCCTTCATCCTCCGCTGGCCCGCCCGCGTGAAACCCGGCACGTCGGATGCCCTCGTCTGCCTCATTGACTGCCTCGCCTCTTTCGCCGACCTGACCGGCCAGAAACTCGCCCCCGGCCAAGCCCCCGACAGCGTCAACGTCCTCCCCGCCCTGCTGGGAGAGTCCAAAACCGCCCGCACCCACCTCGTCGAACACGCCGGCATGCTCGCCATCCGCGAAGGCCTCTGGAAACTCACCTCCCCACCCCGCGCCACCAACGCCCAACTGTTCGATCTCGCCACCGACCTCGGCGAAAACACCAACCTCCTCAGCGCCAATCCCCAGCGTGTGAAAGACCTGGCCGACAAACTCGACGCCGAACGCAAAAAAGGCCCCACGCCGCCGCCGAACCCGTAGGGTGTGCTTCGGCACGCCACGCAAAGGCAACATCTATTGTCATTTTATTGACTACGCCTGGACCGCACGCACAAGATTCTTGACGACCGCATTCGGCCTCAATAGACCACAAGGCAGGAAGGGTCTTCCTTCCGTTCTTTGGCATTGGTGGGGCGGTTTCGCCGAAACCGCCGTCTTGACGTGTGAAACGGACTGCCCGGCGAACGGTCCCCATCTCATTTGCCAGGAAAGACGGGGACGCCCAGACAGGAACGCGCCCTGCACAATTCTTCTTTTCTTCTTGACTCCCTGAACTTGCATCCCTAAATTTTTTAGCCCTTTCCTGAAGGCTCGATGGTGAGACACTCGAAGCAAGGCACATTGTTCATAGCGATCGTCCTGGTTTTGGTTCTTGTCGGCACGGCTCGGCCCACGTCGCTCCTTACCTTGGAGTCGGTGTCGGACTTGCAGCATCCGGCGGTCGACGAGGCGTTTTCGGTGACCGTGGAACCAACGGGGCTGCCACCCCGCCTCATGCAACCACGCCCCTGCGGAATCCAACCTCCTCTCACTAGTTCAACCATTAGCACCAACACATTGTCCTGCTTTGAATTGTCCCCAATCGCGCGTTGTCCTCTGGTTAGAAAAGGAGCCTCTGGTGATTAAGAATTCCCTGCGTGGGTCTACGCGGATTGGCCGCGTTGTGGCATCGTGGGCGGAGCAACTTGCGTCGGCCCCGCTGTTGGGTCGCAGGCGGACCGGATCGTCCGCGGATGCGGCGCCTGGCCGTGGCCAGATGATCGAGTACTTTCTCGAGCGTCTTGAGGATCGAGTTCTTCTCTCCTCCGCCGCGGCAAGTGTTCCGAAAACCGTCGCCGACCTCTATTCCACGCGGGAAGGCGCGGTGCTGCGCGTCAACGCCGAGGCCGGCGTCCTGGCGAATGATACCTCCAGCGGCGCGTCGCTGAGGGTGACCGATTTCGACCTGACCTCCAAGTTCGGCGCTCGCGTGCAGATGGCAAACGATGGCAGGTTCACCTATGACCCGAGGAGCGCCAAAGCCCTCACCTCGCTTCCCCTGGGCAAGGCGGCCGAGGATACCTTCAAGTACACCGTCAACGGCCGGATCGTCGGCCACGTGACCGTCACCGTCCTTGGCGCAGCCGACGCCCCCGAGGACACCGCTAGGCCTTAAACAAGCGTAGTCTGTTAGCTCATTATGTAGCACAATAGATACGTACCACAACTTTCCGCGCCGGATCTCGTGTCGGGCGGCATCCTGCGATTGTCTTGTGTTGGTCTCTGTTCTGCTCCCACGTTCGGC
>JANYKD010000511.1 GCA_025361735.1 Phycisphaerales bacterium | reverse complement strand
GAGAAGGGCATCGCGAACGCGCACATGCCGGATGACCTTTGCCAGGCGGGAGAAGGCCTCGTCGATCTCCCAGGGATCGCGCAGCAGTGCGACCGCATCGAGATCGACGCCAAACCAGACGCACCCGGCCGCCCGCAGCGCGCGCTCGATGGACGCAAACGGCGCGAGTTCCGAGCGGAACGCGAGAGTGACGCCGTAGCGGTCGGCGCGCCGGCCAATTTCGATCATGGCCGAGTCGACATGCGCGGAGTGCTGAGCCTTGAGTGCTGAGTCCTGCGCGCTCCGACCCTCATCCACACGTCGTGCCTCCGTGCCTTCGTGCCTCTGTGCCTCTTCCTGATTCGGCGTCGGAATAATTATGATCCCCGCCTCTTCCGGGCGGATCGCCTTTCGCGGCTTGATCTCCACCACGGGCGCCGGCAGCGGCCCGATGTCGACACAGACCAGACGGCACGCCAGCCCGGCGGCCGTTTCCATGACTTTGTCGAGCCGGGCGATCACGCGATCGATATCGCCGCCCGGCATGAGACCCTTGGCCCCGGCGTCGACGAACAGCGATTCAAGCGTCTGGGCATTGGCCGAGAGCATGTGGCAAAAATCCCGTCGCCCGGAAAGCGAGAGGTCGTGCAGATCAATCATGGCCGACTGCGCCGGGAACTGAAGCCCCTCGAAGCCGAGCGATCGGGCCGTGCGGGCAACGGCGCGCGGGTTATCGGAGATGGCGGTGGCCAGGACGGAGATGGGAAAACGGCTGTGTGGCATGGGGTGATTGTAAGGGATGAGTGGAGAATGCAGAATGCGGAATGCGGAATGCAGAGTGACGATCGAGTCGACGAGCCCATGATTTTGGGAAACGCATCTGGACACCAGATTCTGGTGGCATGGGCGTCTCGCCCATGCGTGTCGGTGCTCCGGCGCACTTCCCGTATTCGAAACAACTGCCACGCCTAACACAATCCTGTCTGCGGTGCTGACGCTCAACGTGTGGCCGGGAAAACAGTAACATGCTTACATCGAAAAGGTAAACCATCCATGACCATGAAATCGTTCCTTGTCGCTGTTGTGCTGAGTGGATTGACCGCCGGAGCGTGGGGTGCTCAGCCGCCGATCCTCGTGATCACGGAGCCGCAACCGGCGATCGCCGCGGCCGCGCCGAAGGGGCGGATCATCATCGACGGGGCGTATCATGCCAAGGCGGGTTCGCCGGCGACGTACGCCATCACCTATGTGGCCGATCCCGCCGTGGCCGGCAAGGCGCTGCGCGTGTCGTTCAAGGACAGCAACCCCGTCGATAAAATGGTCAAGAACACCAAGACCGGCGTCGACGAGAAAAAACGCCTCCCCGAGCCGGTGATCGGTTTCGCAAGCATCACGCTTAAGGCGAGCGGCGTCGCGACGATCAATCTCCCCGAGCCCAAAGCAAAGGACTCGACGCTCGATCTGAGTATCGTCGAGGCCGACCAGCCGGCCGCTCTGAGCAACACGCTGCTGCTCAAGCAGTCGGCCGGTACCTGGGGCACGGCCGAGGCGGTCGATGTGCAGAAGATCACCGACGCGATGCCCGCCAAGGCGACAATGCCGCCGGCCAAGCCGCGCAAGGTGCTCTGCTTCACGTCGGCCACGGGTTTCTTCCACAGTTCCGTACCCGTCGGCGCCCGGGCGATTCAGATCATGGGCAACAAGACCGGCGCCTGGCAGGCGGTCATCTCCAACGACAAGTTCATGTTCGAGCCCGAGACGCTGGCCCAGTTCGACGCGGTCATGATGTGCAGCACCACCGGCTCGCTCTTCGGCGATAAAATGGCCAACGACCGCCTCCGCAAGAGCTTCCTCGACTTCGTCGCCTCCGGCAAAGGCCTGGCCGGCAGCCACGCGGCCACCGACTGTTCCTACGACTGGAAGGAATACGGCGAGATGATCGGCGGCTTCTTCCAGGGCCATCCCTTCAACAAACATTTCGCCAAGCTCGACGACCCGGCCAGCCCGATCAACGCCGCCTTCAAGGGCCAGGGCTTCGAGTTCGCCGACGAGATGTACACGTTCCGTACCCCATACTCCCGCGAGAAGCTGCACATCCTGTTGAGCATCGACATGGCGAAAACCAAGCTCGACGACGACCCCGCCCGCCCGGGTTTCAAGAAGGGCGAGAACCGCGACGACCACGACTACGCCATCAGTTGGATCCACGAATTCGGCAAGGGCCGGGTTTTCTACTGTTCCTACGGCCACAACCACCAGATCTTCTGGACCCCGCCGGTGCTGCAGCATTTTATGGACGGGATCCAGTATGCACTCGGGGATTTGAAGGCGGAAGCGACAGCAAGCGGAAAGAAGTGACCCTTGGACCGCGGACACTGCGCAGCGGCAACGGAAGAAGATTAAACACGAAGACACGAAGGCACGAAGCGGTGCTTGGCCGCCAAATCCATCTTTCGATTCGCTACGTGGGCTACGAATAGCGCTCGGCAAGAAAGACGATTACCGGAGCTATTCCCAGCACGCCAAGGCTGCGGCCAATGCGCTCCGTTCCAGTAGTCCCTTACGCCGTCGGTTCCAGGCAACACTGCCGGCGATTATGGCGAGCAAATCGAGTACCCCGGCAATCCCGCCAAGCACATTCGGGAAAGCCCCTCGATCCCTGACGGAAGCCGCAGGCAGTTCTAGTTGTGCAGGATGATGCTCGCGAACGCAAGCGTTTCCAATAGATCTGCACTCAATGCGGCTAGAAGCGCGACCATCGCCAGTTTGGAGCGTGGCCATACGTTGGCAGTGGCGTAATCCAGTATCGGCATCTCCTGTCGCAACATGGCCTCATCCACGATTCCGCCCACGCATAACCTGCGACGACTCCAGAAACCGCTTCGCGCCTTCGTGTCTTCGTGTTTAAGAATGTCTTCGCTGGCTCCGCAGCAGCTCGCAGCTACTGCGCCTCAATCCTGATCGTATGCGTCACCGGCACAAACGCGGCGGGAATGGCGTCCGCCAACGGCTTGCGCTCGGCTTCGGTCTTGGCGACGGCCGCTTCCATGTCATCCTTGGCTTCTTTGCTGTGGAAGATGTTCTTGACCTGCTTGGTTTCGTACACCTGCTTGGCCAGCACGGCCGCCTCAACTTTGGCGTAGGCGGCGGAGAAGGGATTTACTGCGAAATCGGCGGCGAGATTGATGCCTTTGACGAGGTCGGTGGCCGGGTAGGTCCGCGACTGCTCGCCCCAGGTGATCCTGTAACTGGCCGCGGTGCCGCCTTTGACCACGAGCATCAGGCGGTTGAGATCGCCGTTGAACGGCACGAGCGCCATGCCGGAGCGGAGCGACTGGTCGCTCTTGGGATCGCCAGTGGCGCAGAACGGATAGCGGCGGCTGGTGAGCGTCAGTTCGTTGCTCGCGAACCGATCCACCTTGTGCCCGGCCGACGCCGTCGCCTTGCCGGCAGCGAGATCGACCGTGAACGTGCCGAGGTCGCCATCGAGGCCCATGGCCTTGAGGTAGGCGTACGCCATGACAAGTTGCCCGGCCCAGCCGGGATGGACGCCATCCTTGCCGGCGATGCAGTAGTCCGGGGCGAAACTCTTCCGCGCCTCAAAACCGGCCACGAACATCGGCCAGAAGAGATCGGCGAAACGGACGTCCTCCTGCTGAGCAATTTCGATGTCGATGTTCCGCAGGGCACACAGGTGCAGGTTGTGCTCTTCGAGCGTGCCGGACGCGGTCTTGACCCAGCTCGCGACCTTGTCGACCGGGCCGGATGAGCCGAGCACGACGCGCGTGCCGGCCTTCTTGAAGTTGCGAACCACGGCCGTGGCGTTCTCGCGATACCACTTGGCGTTGGCCTCGTCGTAGGGCCGGTATTTATAGTCGTTCATGCCGTAGCAGATGGTGGCGACGGTGGGCTTGAAGCGCAGGCAGTCGTTCTCCATCCGACGCAAAAACCCCTCGGCCGTCTCGCCGCTCCAGCCATACTGCCGCGCGGTGATCTTCAATTCGGGGACACAGACGGTCAGGTACATCTCGATGAGGCGCGAATACATCTTCTGCTCGGTGATGGAGTCGCCGCAGATGGCCAGCCGATCGCCGCTCTGGAGCAGCAGCTTGCCCGGCGCCGGGGCTTTGACGGGAGCGAACTTCTCAAAGAACGGGTCGGCCGGCTTCGGCTCCATCTCCGCGGCGATGAGCGGAGATGCCAGAGCCGAGGCAATGAACAAAGCGGCCGACAACAGATAGCGGAGCGCGGTTGTTGTGGGATTCATGGGTGTGATTTGTAACGTGGGGAAGGGACGGTGTCGATTGGTTCAAGACCCGCGACGGATCGATCAAGAAACCACTGTCGGGTTTCCCGGAATCCGGACAGTTGATCCTTCGCGGATCCTAGTGGCGAACGTCCAGACATACGACGTCGCCCAATGCGTTTCGCAGATAGATGCGCCCGCCTGAAAGAACCGGAGTCGCCCAGCATCGGCCGGAGAGAGGCTGGGCTCGTGCCAGCGGCTTGCTGCTGTTGGTGGATGCTTCGATGATCAGAAGCCTGCCGCTTTCCTGCAGTGCGATCAGTTTCCCGTCGGCCAGGATCAGCGAACCCAGGCCGGTATCCTCGAGCGTCCAGCGTACGTCACCGGTTTTCCAGTCGAGGCAACTCAGTTGTTTGTCGTCAAAGCCATAGAGGGCACCCTTCCAAAGCACGCTGCTGCTCAGAAAGTTGCGCATGTTCTTGTTGCGCCATATCTGCACCGGTTGGCCGGAGGAAATATCGAAGAGGGCGGATCCCACGCCGTGGCCACTGGAGACGAATAATTTGTTGTCGAATACGATCACGTCGGCGGCGTTCTGGTCCCAGGTGGTTTTCCAGGGGAGTCTCCAGAGAACGTGGCCGGTATCCGCCGCCGCCGCCACGACCTCGTGCCCGCTGACAAGGGCAAAACACGGCTGTGATCCGGCAGTGAAGGGAACCGGCGAGGAGTAGCCGGAGTACCCGGGACCGTTGTCCCAGAGGGTCTTGCCCGTGAGTTTGTCCAGGGCCAGACCCGCGGTGCCAACCGGGAGAATCAGTTTGTCGCCCGAGACCAGAATCGAACCGGCGAAGCCCCACCAGACAGCATAATCGGCCCTGGTCGCGGCGGGCGCGTTGAACTTTCTTTGCCAGATCACCCGGCCGGTCTGTGCATCCAGGCAGAAAGTGTCGCCGAATTTACTGAGCGTGTAGACGCGGTCGCCATCGACGGTCGGCGTGGACAGGGGGCCGCCTTCGAACGCCTTGGGATAAAGCTGGCACGGATAGACGTGCTTCCAGATTTCCCTGCCGGTTTCCGTATCGAAGCAGAAGATGGTGTCGATATCGTCGCGATTGCCCATGATGTAGACGCGGCCCTTGGCGATGGCAAAGGACGAGAAGCCCTTGCCGACCGACGCCTTCCACAGGACCTTCGGGCCGGCGTCGGGCCAGGTCGTCAACCAGCCGGACTCGGCGGAAATGCCGGTGCGCTGTGGCCCGCGCCACTGAGGCCAATCATCGGCGCCAACCGGGATGGTGGTCAGCGGCAAAACTGCGAGCAGCAAGAGCGAACACCAGAGCCTCGCGGACGGAACCGGGCGGGCATTGAAGAGAGTTGTCAGTTGCTTGCCCAGTGGCCGGCCCGCTTGGGGAAGTGTGGCAAGCGGCAGTTGGTGGGGTGCAGACGGACGAAGAAAGCTGAATCGGTGGGTCATGACGGCGTGGTTTGTCATAATCGCCTTGCTTGCAGGCAGTTGATAGAAAACCGGCCGCGGAATCCCGCGGCCGGCTGCTATTCACTTCGTGCCTATGTGCCTCAATGTCTTCGTGCCTTCCGGGACACTACTTCACATCCGACATCTTGATCGCGTGCTTTTCCTTGGCACAGATGAGAGCGGCTTCCATGACGCGCTGGGTCTGGTAGGCATCCTGGAAGTCGGGAATTGGTACCGTGGGTTCGTTGCCGGCCAGAACCTGGAGAATATCAAAGGCCTGGTTGGCAAACGTGTGCTCGTAGCCCAGGATATGAGCGTCCGGCCACCAGTTCTCAACATACGGATGGCTGCCGCCGTGGGTACACATGATCTTGGTCCAGCCCTGCACTTCGCGCGGCCGGGTGGCATCGTAGAACTCGAGGTAGTTCATATCCTCGAAATCGAACTTCAGCGAGCCTTTGGAACCGTTGATCTCAAAACCGTTGCGGTTCTGGTTGCCGGTGGCCTGGCGGGCGGCCTCGTAGCTGCCGACGGCGCCGTTGTTGAACTTGGCTAGGAAGAGCACGGTGTCGTCCACCGTGACCTTGCCCATCTCGGCCTTGTCGGACTTCATGCCCGCGGCGATCCCGCCGGCGGCCACGCCGCTCATGATCTTGCGTTCCTTGATGAACGTCTCGGCGATGGCGCCGCTGATCTCGGTGATCTCGCCGCCGGTGACGAAGCGGGTCATGTCGATGATGTGGGCGTTGAGGTCGCCATGAGCGCCCGAGCCGGACAGCTTCTTATCGAAGCGCCAGAGGAGCGGCACACTCTCATCGGCCCAGTCCTGGAGATACTTGGCGCGGACGTGGCGGATTTCGCCGATGGCGCCCTGCTTGACGAGCCTGTGGGCCAGCGCGACGGCAGGCACGCGGCGGTAGTTGTACCAGACGAAGGTCTTGACCTTGGCCTTCTTGGCGGCCTCGGCCATTTCACGCGCCTCGGCCAGCGTGCCGGCGATCGGCTTCTCGCAGGCGACGGCCTTGCCGGCGGCGATGGCGGCCTTGGCCGGCGGGGCGTGCATGAAGTTCGGGGTGACGATGTCGACCAGATCAATCTCCGGCGAATTCACCACGGCCTGCCAGTCGTTCGAGGAATTCTGCCAGCCCCAGCGGGCGGCCATGGCGGCGGGATCTTCGTTGGGCATTCCAAAGACGGTGTGCATGACGGCCTTCACCGGGGTCTTGAAGAACCGGGAGACCTGCCCCCAGCCGTTGGAGTGCGTGCGGCCCATGAAGCCCTGGCCGATGAGTGCGATGTTTACGCGGTCTTTCTGTGCCATGATGTGTTTCCTTTCCTTAATTTGCCCGTTGTCCCACGTACCGAATGTGCGGGATGTGCGGCGAATGATAACGCGGACAGGCGGGCTTTCAAGGTTCGGCGGACTGCGTCGTGAAGCCGGCCGCCTTGTAGCCGAGATCGGTGATCGCGTCGATGAGTTCCTTCACCTTGACGGCGGCGGGGTCGTAGATGATGGAGGCCTGGGCGGAGGGGAAATCGACCTCGCATTCGTGCACGCCGGGAACGAACTGGAGAAACTTCTTGATCTTCTCCTGGCAGCGATGGCAGTGCATGCCCTCGATCCGAACGATGAGGAGCTGATCCATGGACGGCTGGGGCATTCGTTCTTCTCCGGCGAAACGACAAGGGACGATGGTAGCCACTTCCAGCGGGGGACTCAAACATGTTTTACAGAAGATTTGTTCGGTATACTCCGCACATGGCCAAGTCTCACCCCGTCGAGGGAATGCTCTCGAGCCTGCATGCGCTGCGTGCGGCACCGGCGACCGAGGCAGCGCGAGCAGAACTAACCAAGGCGCTGGGCAGCGCGACGAACCTCGTCGTGGCCAAGGCGGCGGGAATCATCGGGGAGTTCTCCTTATCCGGGTTCGAGCCGGAGCTTGAGCGGGCGTTTGACCGATTCATGGCCAAATCGGGATCCACCGACCGGGGTTGTGCGGCCATGACCGCGATCGCCAAGACGCTTTATGAACTTGGCGTGGCGGCCCAGGAGGTGTTTCTGCGCGGGATACGGCATGTGCAGAGAGAGGGGTCGTACAGCGGCTCGGTGGATACCGCGTGCGAACTTCGGGGGTTCTCGGCGTTGGGGCTCGTGCGGATGGCATATCGCGAAGTGATGATCGAACTTGTCGATCTGCTGGCCGACAGGGAGCCCCAGGCGCGAATGGCCGCCGCCAGGGCGATCGCCTACAGCGGCCGGCCGGAGGGCGTGCTGCTGCTGCGGCTGAAACTGCTGACCGGTGACAAGGAAGCGGCCGTGTTGGAAGAGTGCATGAGCGCGCTCGCGCGGCTCGACCCGCGCGGATCGGTGGTGTTCCTGGGCCGGTTTATGGATGCCTCAGACGAGGGTGTCCGCAGCGCGGCGCGGCTGGCCCTGGGCGAATCGCGCCAGCCCGAGGCGCTGGCGATACTGCGGGCGTGCTGGGAGCAGGAGTTTGATATCGAGGGACGACAGACGCTGGCACTGGCAATCGCCATGCTGCGACTGCCGGACGCCATCGAGTATCTGGTGTCGCTGGTGGGTCAGGAGACGGTCGCCGCGGCGGCCGTGGTGATCGAGGCGCTGCAGATGTACCGGCACGACGACGCGCTGCGAGCGCGGGTCGAGGAAATCGTCACCAAACGCGGAGAGGCGGGACTGCGGCGCGCTTTCGAGGTGGCGTGGGCAAGTAAATAAATGCAAAATGCAAAATGCAAAATGAAGCGGGACGTTTCCGGCATCTGCATTTTGCGGCTCTCATTTTGCATTTTGCATTTCGCACTTTGAATTTGCCGGTTACCATACGCCCGTGTACACGCAATTCGGCCTGGTCCTGATGGTTACTCACGCCTGCAACCTGCGGTGTACCTACTGCTACACCGGCGAGAAATCCAACAAAACGATGCCCGAATCCACCGGCCGCCGGGCCATCGAACGGGCCATTGCCTCGATGTCGCCCGGCGGGAAACTGGAGCTCTCCTTCTTCGGCGGCGAGCCGCTTCTTGAGGCCGAACTGATCGGCCGTCTCATCGACTTCGCCCGCGAGCGCTGCCTGGCTGATGGCAAGATCATGGCGCTGAATCTGACCACCAATGCCACGGTTGTCACTCCGGAGGCCTGGCGGATCATGACACTGCCCGAGCTGGATCTGGCAATCAGTTGCGACGGATTGCCCGAGGCCCACGACCGTCACCGCCTCTACACCAGCGGTCGGCCATCGTCCGCGGTCGTCACCCAGACCATCCAGCGGTTGGTCGACGCCGGCCGGGATTTCCATGTGATCGTCGTCGTGCGGCCGGATACGCTCGCGCTGCTGCCGGAGGGCATCCAGTTCCTGCAGAAACTCGGCGCGCGACACATCGAGCCATCGCTGGACCTGTGGACGAAATGGACCGAGGCCGATGAATCGCGACTCGAGGAGATTATCGTTCGCTGCGCCGATGTCTGGCGCGACGGCCTGCCGCACCACAGCATCGGTTGGTTCGATGAGAAACTGGCGCAACTGGCAAAGCTGAAGGTGACGGCCACGGCGCGTTGCGGCTTCGGGATGGGCGAGATCGCGGTGGCGCCGTCCGGCCGGCTTTACCCGTGCGAGCGCCTGATCGGGGAAGACCGCGCGGGCGACCCGATCGCGCTGACGGGGAATGTGGATGACGGCGGGGCCGATTTCCTCAGCGTGCGGCCCTCGACGCCCCGCAACGACGAAGCCTGTACCCAGTGCGCGATGCTCTCAATGTGCAACACGTTTTGCCGATGCAGTAACTATGTGCGCAGCGGCCAGGTGTCGCACCCCGACCGGTTGCTGTGCCGGTGGAACCAGAAATGCCTGCTGGAAACCGCCCGGGTTATGGAACAATTGGCCCCCGAGCGCAATCTAATGGAGAGAGGCATGCCATGAACGAAAGCAAGCCAAATCAGGCCGAGCCGCCAATGTCCGAGGAAGCACGCCGTCCACCGACGCCCATGCGCCGGCTCCCGAGGGTTCTCAAGGTGGTCGCCATCGCCGCGGGCGGAACGGGTCTGTTCGTGCTGGTGAACGGCATGCTCACGCCAACCATGGGTGCCCAGCGTTCGACCCGGCTGCAATGGGAACAGCGGCAGCAGGATATCGACCAGGCGATTGCCAAAGCCGACCAGGTTCAACCCTGACGAACACACCATGGAGAACCCCAAGCCGCCGATTCTCGAGTACGAAGTCCGCAAGGTCATGCCCATGTCGCGGAAGGTCTTGCTGCTCGCGACCAGCGGGGCGGCGGCCATTGGCACCATTGTCGTCGCGGGTGTGGTCTATCGCCCGGTGGCAGTGCCCGTCGCGCCGTTGTCCGGGGACGTCATTTCCTTTTCCACGACTTGGCAGTCCAGCACGCGGCCTGTAAGCGCGGTGTCGATGCCGGGAACCATGCCGTCCATCCTCACCAACTGGCGATCGACAACGCAGCCGGCTTCCGGCGACGCGGCGAACGATCCGCCACCGTTCAACCGATGAGGGGCAAACGATGGAGACACCGAAGCTGCCCATTCTCAACTACGAAGCCCGCAAGGTCACGCCGATGTCGCGGAAGGTTTTGCTGGCCGCGACGGGCGGCGTGGGCGCGATCATGGTTGCCGGTGTGCTCTATGTTGCCATGCCGGGTCGCGTCACGGGGTGTCCTGGTAGCCCGCCACCTTTGACGACGGGTTGGGTGCCCGCCAGTCAGCCCACGACACAGCCGGTTGCCGACAACGCGCCGGATGTTCCGCTGCCACCCGAGCGATAAAGGACAGACCATGGACACACTCAAGCCGCCCATTCTCGATGACGAATCTCGCCAGCCACGGCCGATGTCCCGGAAAGTGCTGCTGGCGGCACTTGGCGGCGCGGCAGCGGTCGGGACGATCGTGGTGGGGTGCGAGACATATCGCCCGGCACCAGTGGAATCAAACCCAAACCCAACCCCGGCGCCGATGCGCGTCGTGCCGTTGGCCGGCGTCACAGTAGCGTATCCGACGAAATGGGCCACCACGCAGCCGGCATCCGGCGAGACGCCGAAGGATTCGCCGCCGCCCGCGAACCCCGAAGGCCATTGAGGAGCGTTCCATGCAACGGCGATCCGATGCAACCGAACCCATTCCTATGACGGCCCGCGTCTTTCGTATCGGCGCTACCGTGCTTGTTGGTGGCATCGTCTACGCGGCCAGTTCTGGCTGTTCTTATCGCACTCTCGGCATGCTGGCCCCGCCAAGCACCGACTGGCAACCCACCACCCGCCCCTCGAACGCCGCCGACGTTCCCAGCCAGGATGCCCGCCCATGAGCCGTCATCCGACGACACATCAAGATAGCCATCGGCAGAGACCGCTCTGCAAGTGGGGCCAGCGTCCTCGCTGGCCTGGATTGCCAGACGGTTCACGCTTAAGGAAGGCCAGCGAGGACGCTGGACATACTTTGGTCATCTCATGACCCACGATTCCACAACACCGCCCGCCCGGCCATCGTGGCGATGTCGCAGTTTTCGCCTTATCTGGAACATGCTCGCGGTCGTCGGGCTGCTTTCGGTGGTCTACCACGCGCTCTTCGATCTGACGCCGATCGTTTCCAATTCCATGGCCCCCACCCTTCGCGGCGACGGTGCGGCCGGCAGCGACTGGCTGCTGGCCGAGAAGCTCTCCTATCGCCTGCGCCGCCCGGCCCGCTGGGAGATCATTCAGTTCCGCAACAAAGACGGCAACTGGGTTGCCAAGCGCGTGGTTGGCCTGCCGGGTGAGACCATCGCCATGCGCGAGCGGGATATCTTGATCAATGGCCAGGTCGTGGCGCCGCCGAAGTCGCTGGGGTTCCTGCGCTACTACGCGTTCGGCAGCCTGAGTAACGGCCGTAGCGTCGACTGCAAAGAGGGATACTTCGTCCTGGGCGATGATTCACGGGATTCCTTCGACAGCCGCTATGAAGGGGTCGTGCGCCCTGACGAAGTGCAGGGTCGCGCCTGGCTGATTGTCCGGCCGCTTTCGCGGTTTGGCTTTGTCACCCCGTGATCGCTCAGGCCCGATGGATACTTCCGGTTCTGCTCCGTTCTTGACATCCCCCTCTTCCACCTACAATGCCCACCCAATGCACCTGCTCGATGCCCATCTTCATCTCGCCGATCCGGCTTTCGCCGACGAGCTCCCCGCGATCCTCGCGGCCGCGCGGGCGGCCGGCGTGTCGTATTTCGTCGCCAACGCCACGTGCCCAGCCGACTGGTCCGCCGTCTCCCGCATCGCCCTCGATCACCCGGGCGTCATCCCTTGCTTCGGCGTTCATCCGTGGTTCGTTGCCAACCTGCCGCCCGACTGGCTCGACCAACTCGAGCAGCGCCTCAGCCAACAACCCTCGGCCATCGGCGAGATCGGCATCGACCGCTGGATCGAACCGCGCGACGAATCCGTGCAGGAACGCGTCTTCCTCGCTCAACTCGACCTCGCTGCCCGGCTCCATCGTCCCGCCATGGTCCATTGCCTGCGCGCCTGGGGCTGGCTCATGGATCTGCTGAACACCCGGCCGCCAAACCCCGCCGGCATCCTCATTCACGCCTACGGCGGCCCGGCCGATCTCATCGAGCCGCTGATCCGCCACAACGCCTGGTTCTCGTTCGCCGGCAACATCTTCGAACCCAAACGCCACACCGCCCGCGCTGCGGTTGTGGCCGTGCCGCTCGAGCGGCTGCTTGTTGAAACCGATTCCCCCGACATGCTCCCGCCGCCGGAGTTCCGCTCGACAACGCATCGTCACAACGGGAAGGATCACAACCACCCGGCCAATCTCCCGCTCATTCTCGGCGGCATCGCGCGCCTTCGCGGCCAGTCGCCTGACGATCTGGCGGCCGCCGTCTTTGAAAACGCCCGCCGGCTTTTCGGGAGCCTGCTGCCATGATTCCTGAACAGTTCCAGCGTATCGCGCTGCTGCTCGGCGAGGACGCCGTGTCCCGGCTGGCCGCGGCTCGCGTTGCCATCATCGGCCTGGGCGCCGTCGGTTCCTACGCCACCGAAGCCCTCGCCCGCGCCGGGGTCGGGCATCTTCGACTCGTCGATTTCGATACGGTTCGTCCCAGCAATCTCAACCGCCAGCTTCTCGCCCTGCACTCCACCATTGGCCGCAAGAAGATCGACGTCGCGGCCGAGCGGGTCCGCGACATCAATCCAGCCTGCGACGTGCGGACGCTGGACCTATTTCTCCATGTTGAGACACTGGCGCAGGCGCTGGAACCGCCGCTGGACCTGGTCATCGACGCCATCGACTCGTTCCGCCCCAAAGTCGAACTGTTGGCCGCCTGCCAGAATAGTCACATACCTGTTCTATCGAGCATGGGGGCTGCGATGCGCAGCGATCCCCTGGCCGTGCGCATCTCGCCGCTGGCCGCGATCACCACCTGCCGCCTGGCCGCGCGCGTCCGCAAAGCGCTTCGCCGCCGGGGTGTTGCCGTCGACTTTGAATGCGTCTATTCCATCGAGCCCCCGGCCAGTCTTCCCGAGGCCGCCCCCTCCGATCCGAACGATCCCACGTTCGAGCGCGGCCGCACCCGCCGCCCACTCGGCAGCCTGCCGACACTGACGGGTATCTTCGGCCTGACCATCGCCCACCGCGCGATCCAGCAGCTGACAGAGAGAGGGCGTGAGCAAACGGCAACGGCTTCCAACCTGTAACGTCTCAGGCGCGACGACGGCGGCGACGCAGAGCGACCAGGCTTACACCCAGCGCCAAACCGGCCAGACTTGCGGGCTCGGGCACGACGGCGGTGACGTTCATGTTGTCCGCCATGAAGATCACGCCATAGTCGCCACCCGTGGGCGGCGGGGCGTCGTAGTGAACCACCACGCTGTTGAATGGCTGCACGCTGCTGAAACTCAGCGTCGCCGACGGCCAGGTGCCCGGCGGATCGGCCACCGCGGTGTTGGTTCCCACGTAGACACCGTTCATGTACGCGGTCACCCGCATTCTCGCCGAGGAGTCGCAGGCCAGTTCCTGGGGCGAGTACAGAATCGAGAAGTCGGTCAGTGACTGCGAGAAGGCGACGTTGAGGTCAGCTAGGCCTTAAACAAGCGTAGTCTGTTAGCTCATTATGTAGCACAATAGATACGTACCACAACTTTCCGCGCCGGATCTCGTGTCGGGCGGCATCCTGCGATTGTCTTGTGTTGGTCTCTGTTCTGCTCCCACGTTCGGC
>JANYKD010000508.1 GCA_025361735.1 Phycisphaerales bacterium | reverse complement strand
GCCGAACGTGGGAGCAGAACAGAGACCAACACAAGACAATCGCAGGATGCCGCCCGACACGAGATCCGGCGCGGAAAGTTGTGGTACGTATCTATTGTGCTACATAATGAGCTAACAGACTACGCTTGTTTAAGGTCTAGCTCCGTCAGGGCTGTCAGCCCGCCGATCTCCGGCGGCAGCGTGGCAAGCTCGTTGCTGCAGAGGTTAAGCGCTATCAGCGAGGTGAATCGGCCGATCTCCGGCGGTAGCGTGGTGAACTGGTTGTCAGTGAGGTTAAGATCCATCAGAGCCGCAAGCCGCCCAATCTCCGGCGGCAACACGGTAAGCTGATTGTCGGCGAGATTGAGATCCGTCAGCGCCGCGAGCCGCCCAATCTCCGGCGGCAACACGGTAAGCTGGTTGCCCGCGAGGTTAAGCTCCGTCATCGCCGTGAGCCCCCCGATCTCCGGCGGCAGCGTGGTAACCTGATTGCCATTGAGGTTAAACTCCGCCAGCGCCGTGAGCGTCCCAATCTCCGGTGGCAATTTGGTAAGCTGGTTGCCGCTAAGGTTAAGATCCACCAGCGCTGTGAGTCCCCCAATCTCCTGCGGCAACGTGATGAGTTGGTTGCCGGCAAGGTCAAGCTCCACCAGCGCCGTGAGCTGACCGATCTCGGGCGGTAGCGTGGCGAGCTGGTTGCGCCCGAGGCTAAGTGCGGTCATCGCCGTGAGCTGACCGATCTCCGGTGGCAGTGTCTCCAAGCCCAAGCCGTGCAGGTTGAGCATGGTACCGCCCTGGCGGCGGCACGCCTCGATCCTCCACAGTGCCTGGTCGTAGGCCGTGCGACCGGCCTTCGGTGTTTCCCTGCCCATACCGTGCCATCATCCCCGCTGCTCGCACATTTGACAAGCTAAACCGACCCCGCACATCATCCGGTCTGCCCGTCTGTTCTCGCGGCAGAAGAGCCGCAATCCCTCCATGAGCCGTCTTCTCGCGAACACACCATTACGGCCGCGCGGAAGCACGGCCCTCCCGATTGCCAGAATCCCCAGCCACACCCCATCACCCGCAATTGCCCGTGCCAGCCGAAGACGCGGCGGAGTCGGGCCGCCACTCCGTCGGCCGCCCCCGGGCGCTCAAAGGCAGTTGGCGGATACCGGCCGCACAACCTCCCAGCCTGACCTCGACCTTCAGCCGCCAATCCGTCGCAAGATCATCTTACCGAAGGCTCCCCTTCCACACCGGATACTCCGTCTCCAGCAGCGACTGCGGCCAGGTCCCCAGCCAGGCATATCCGTTCCGCCGCTCGTACCCGATGTCAGACAGTTTGTGTTTTGCCACGCCGTCCCGATCGCAGAAGATCGGCCGGTTCGTGCTGATCTCGTAGAACCGTGCCCACATGAGCGGTGCGGCCGGATCTTCGACGACGCGTTTGTCCTGTCCCTTGGGCGCGTTCTTGTCTTCCACGACCACGACCTTGATGCCCTTGAGGGCGGCCGCGTTGAACCAGGCCACCGCGCCATCAACCGCGGCCACCACTTCCGGCGTCGGCTTTTCGAGACTCATCAGCAGCCGCACAATCGCGACCGACTCGGAGCCGCTGATGGTTGCCAGTTCGTACGCCCGGCCAATCCGCGGGCTGTAGTCCTTCTCGTCGTGCTGGGCACACCACGCCGTCAGTTTGCCGTCCACCCTGATCTGGCACTTGAGGATGCACTGCACCCCATCGTCAAACGCCTTGCGCGCCCGCACCTTTTGCGGCTCGTCGATGAACGCATACAGCGGCGACGTGTACGTTTCCCGCAGGAACTCCATGAGACGCGCCATGGCGTTGTCGTTGAAGGTGATATGCCGATGGTACTGCTTGCTCGGCGGATAGAACTGCGGCCAGCCGCCCGTGGGATATTGCCCTACGAGGATATGCTCGTATCCCTTGAGGAACGCGTCCTTGTATTTCGCTTCCTTCGTCGCCTTCAGCATGTGCGCCAAGAAGCGCAGTTCGTCAGTCGTCGCCCCGTTGTCGAACGTTGGCTTGAGATCCTTGGCGCGATCCGAACCCTTGTAGCCCTCCGCCGTCGTGTCCACATTCTTCGGCCACCCCCCCAGGTCCGACTGCCAGGAGAGAATGTTGGCGGCGATCGTCCGGGCCTCATCTCCCGCCCACCACTCGGCCGGCTTTTTCAAGTAGTCTCTCGCGCCATGCTCGGCCCGTGCGGCTCCGGCGGCCAGCAGCAACACCACAAATATGATCGTGCTCTTCATCGTCTGACTCCTGATGCGAGTATCATACGCGCAATCAAGGAGCGATTCATGGCAGCAAGTACCTGGCGATCGTGTTGGACATGCGTTCTCGTCCTGCTCATTTGCAGGGCCGAACTGTCGGCCGCCGAGCCCGCGTCGTGGGACCAGGTTCCCGCGATCCTGGCGCGCATCAAGGCTCCCGTCTTCCCCGACCGCGATTTCTCGGTTCTCGATTTCGGCGCCAAGGGCGACGGCGCGGCCGACTGCACCGACGCCTTCCGCAAAGCCATTACCGCCGCCAACGCCGCCGGCGGTGGCCGGGTGGTCGTGCCGGCGGGCAAGTACCTCAGCGGCGCGATCCACCTCAGGAGCAACGTCAATCTGCACCTGGCCGAAGGCGCCACCATCAAGTTCAGCACCGATCCCAAGCAGTATCTCCCCGTCGTCTTCACGCGCTTTGAATGCATCGAGCTCATGAACTATTCGCCCCTGATCTACGCGTACGAGCGGGAGAACATCGCCGTCACCGGCCAGGGCACCCTAGACGGCCAAGCCAGCAAGACCAACTGGTGGCCATGGACGCAGCCGGCCCGCACCGACGTGGCGGCGCTTCAGAACATGGGCAACACCGATGTGCCCGTGGCCCAGCGGATCTTCGGCGATGGCCACTTTCTCCGGCCCAATCTCCTCCAGCCGGTCCGCTGCAAGAACGTTCTCATCGAGGGTGTCACCGTCAAGAGTTCGCCGATGTGGACCATCCACCCGCTCTACTGCACGAACGTCACCGTCCGCGGCGTCACGGTCGACGGTTCCGGCCCCAACACCGACGGCTGCGACCCCGACTCCTGCACCGATGTGCTCATCGAGAACTGCACCTTCAACACCGGCGACGACTGCATCGCCATCAAATCCGGCCGCGACCGCGACGGCCACCGCGTCAACATCCCCTGCCAGAACATCATCATCCGTGGCTGCACCATGAAGAACGGCCACGGCGGCATCACCTGCGGCTCCGAAACCGCCGGCGACATCCGCAACGTCTTCGCCGAGGACTGCACGCTCGACAGCCCGAACCTGAACATGGCCATCCGTCTCAAGACCAGCTCCGAACGCGGCGGCGCCATCGAAGACGTCTTCATCCGCAACTGCACGATCCGCAAGGCCGGCGTGGCCGGCATTCACATGACCCTGAAGTACAGCAAAGGCCCCGGCCCTTACACGCCGGCCATCCGCCGCATCGACATCCGCAACTGCAAGTTCAGCAACGTCCCCAAAGCCATCGTCGTCGAAGGCCTGTCCGCATCCGCGAAGATCACCGACATCACCGTGCAGGACTGCATCTTCGACAACGTCGCCGGCCCCAACGCCATCAGCAACGCCGACAATGTGCGGCTGATCCATGTGAAGGTCGATGGGAAGGCGATGGAGTAGAGTCGATGCATTCCAAGGGATTGATTGTGCTCGCCTGACTCGCTGCTATATAATGCCAACCATGAGCGCTGCACCGATCGAAACAATTGAGAAGACCCATATCACCCGCACGCCGGGCGTGTGTGGTGGCAAGCCATGTATCGCGGGCAGCCGAATCCGCGTGCTGGACGTTTATGTCTGGCACGATCTCCACGGAAAGAGCCCCGACGAGATCGTGAGTTCCTATCCACAATTGACGCTGGCCGATGTATACGCGGCGATGGCCTGGATCTGGGATCACCGCGAACAAGTGTTGGCCGATCTTGCGGAGGAACATCGGATCTCCGCGGCGCTCAAGGCGAACTATCCGTCGAAACTCCAGGCAAAACTTTCGGGGGCCGATGGCTCTACGCTTCCATCTCGATGAACACGTCGATCCGGCGATTGCCGACGGCCTGAGGCGGCGCGGCATTGACGTCACAACAACAAACGGGGCCGGATTGCGCAGCGCCACTGACGACGTGCATCTCGAGTTTGGGCGAACGGAGGGGCGAGTGGTCTATACCCAGGACGCTGACTACCTGGTTCTTTCCGCACGCGGCGTTCAACACGCCGGCATCGCGTACAACCCGCCCGATGCCTGCACGATCGGCCAGATCATCGACTACCTCGCACTCATGGACGCGTGTCTGAGTCCACAGGAAATGTGGAACCACGTTGAGTGGGTTAAAGGATAGTCGGTAAGCCGGGCGGTCTGATGATTCAGCCACTCTTCGCCGCCGGTCAATTCCCCTGCTGCTTGCGAATCGACTCCTTCGCCATCTCCATGCGCTGCCACTCGACATGGCCGTCGTTATAGAGCAGGTTGATGCCGTCGCCGCCGTGGTCGTCGAACTTTTCGTGGGCCAGGATCGTGTCGGCGTTGTCGTTGACCCGGACGGTTGTGCCGAGATAGACGTAGTCGCTGTGCTCGACCACCCATTTGGCCTGGGCGGCGGCGCCACCGTTGCGAACGGCGCCGGGCAGGTCCGTGTTGCCCGAGGGGCAGATGAAGACCGCGGCGTTCATGTCAGCGTTGGTCACCAGGAGCCCGAGATCCGCGGGATACTTCTTGTTGTCGTTGGCATAGAGCATGCAGCCCATCCCGATCTGGCGGAGGTTCGAGGCACACTTCACGCGATTGGCGCGTTCTTTGGCCGAGTTCAGCGCCGGCAGCATAATGCTGACCACCATGGCGCTGCTGCCGGCACTCGTCAGCATCCCGTTGGGCGACAGGGCCGTGCTGCCGGGAAAGGGCGCCTGGCTGCGATAATGCCAGCCGGCCTCGTCCATCCAGGTGAACGACGCCGTCGCGCCAAGATGAGCCGCCAGTCGCTCAAACGGCGGGAACACGCCGTCCGGCGGCTGAATGCCCATCCGGCGTGCATAGCCGAACCCGAAATCCGCCAGCAGGCGAAGGGCGGGGTAGATCGTCGCCGCCGTCTTGGGCAAATCCGCGTAGCTCACGCTCATGGCCTGCCCGCCGCCCAGTCGCTTCCGCAACGCCGCGAACTCGGCGTTGTCGAGCATGGTCTTGCCCTTGCCGGCGTTTTCGATGGCACTGGTGAGACCCTGTGTCGAGGTCGCGAAGTACAGGGTGCCGCCGCTGATCGTCCATGAGAGCGATGCTTGCGGCATGCTGATGGCATGCACCGTAAGCTGCCCGACTTTGCTCTGCGACAGATTGATCGCCATCCCCTGCGGGGCGCGAGCCAAGGCGTTGCGGGCCAACAGTTCAAGCTGATTCAGCGACCGCTCGGCCTCCACGGGCTTGGTCAGACGGTTGACGATCACCAGCCCGGCCGGATCACCCCCGCCTGCGGGATTGAAGTAATAGGTCCATTCGTTGCCCAGAGCCTCGAACAGATCCTTGCGAAGATCGAAACCGAGGACCTTGTTGACCTGTGCCGTGCTCTTCTCGAAGTCGGCCACGGCACTGGCATCGGTCTGTGCGACAATCGAACGCACCAGATCCATCATGGCGGCGAGATCCAATCGCTCCACGCCGGCGGCAAGCGAGCTTTGCGGAATCAGTTTAAGCCCCTCGTCGGAGATCGGCTTGCTTTCAAGAAATGCAGGCAGCCCCACGCGCGGGGCCGGCGCGCCGATGAACGCCTGCGTCGACCAGTCGCGGCCATCAAAGCCGCCGGTGAGGATAATCTGCTTCAGCCCCGGCAGCCCCAGCGCATCGCGGATCTTGCCCCACTGCGCGACCTCCCTCGGCTGGCCGCTGGTGGCGACACCATCGTTCACCTGTGTGAGTACGGCCTCGGCATCGATATAGACGATCGCGACGGGATCCTTCTGCACCTGGCCAATTGCCTGCTGAAACCGCGTGTTCGCCGGCAGCCCCTTGCCGGCCACGGCGAGGGCGTCTGATTCCTTGTCGTACCCCAGCGAAAGCACGACGATTTCCCCGGCCTTGAACGCCTTCACGGGAAAGGGCGCCCCCTCGGCCGAATCGATGATCGGCTTGAGTTGCGCGAGCAACGCATCGGCATCCGCGCCGGCCTGGCAGAGGATCGCCAAATGCGGCCGTCCCGGCCCGACCGGCTTGAATTCGACGGCCGAGAAATAGATGGCCGACGGATGCTGCCACAGCGGCGTGCCGAAGGTGGTGATCATCTTCATTACCGGCGCGACGTCGGGATTGCCGTGCCCCAGCCGCTCGACAAGCCGCGGCACGAAATCGCCGATCAGGGCACCGAAGTTCGATGCGTCCACGACGGCCTTGAGATGTGACTCGGCGTAAGCGGCCGGCATGGCCTGGCTCCCCTGCCAGCCGATGTAGACAATTGCATCCGCCGGCACGCGATCCGCCAGCGGCTGCGCCTGCGCCACGCACGACACGGTCAGCCCAATGAGCACGGTAATCAGATGTTTGAACATGTTTCTCCCGTTGTATCCGGACCCGCAATATGGCATCGATCATAACCAATCGTGCCGGCAATGGGTAGATGAATGAGATGACTGAGTCACGTTTGCCCAGTCAACGTTTTTGCCGGATAATCCCGGCATGTTCACGCTGCCCAGCCGTGAGGTTCCCATCATCGCCAGCCCGGACGTATGCGTGATCGGCGGCGGCGCCTCCGGCGTGTCCGCGGCCGTGGCGGCGGCGCGCCTCGGGCTTGAGGTACTGCTGGTGGAGAAATCGCAGTTTAAGAGGAGTAACAAATGAAAGAGACGCAGCAGCCGCTCGTGGGTATGAACGCTTCTCTGGGCAACAAACCGGTGTCGGAGTGCCGAGCGCATGGACCACACGTCCGTGGCGCACGGTGCGGGCGTGCACGGGCACTGGCCGGGAGGATGATGGTGCCCGCTCTCGTCGAGGGGCTCGAACAGCGGACGTTTCTTTCCGTGAGCCCGCTGCTTGACGGACCCGCGGAGACGGCAGCGGTGGCGGCCATCGTGCGACGCGTGGCGGTGACCCCGTTGGTTGTCGATCACACCTCCATTGCCGGCGTGGCGAGAATTGCGCAGGCGACAATGAACCGCATCGCCTCCACGCTCAACTTCTTGTTCACGCATGCTTCCGTCGGCGGCAATATCCTCGACGGCATGAACGCCCTGCACTGGTCAAACCCGACGCGATACAAGCTCGGCGTGGTTGCGAGCAGTGCGACGCCGCCCGCGAAGTCGGCCAAGGGACGGGTCTACGAGCTGGACCGGGGCAACCCATCGTGGCAGGAGAAAGTCGACAGTTTCGCGAGCTATCTGGCCGGCGGCTGGGCGGCGAAGGTCAACGTGGCCATGAACAAGTTCTGCTTTATCGACCCCGACGCCACCGTACAGTATTACGCCCTGAGCAATGCCAGAAAGACGGCGATGTCACAGCTCGAGGCAAAGTATCCCAGCATCAAATTCGTCTATGTGACCATTCCTCTGACCACCGGCACGGACGCCGACAACGTCAAGCGAAACAAGTTCAATATCGCGCTGCGCAAATGGGCAAGGGCACACGGCAAAGTGCTGTTCGACCTGGCCGACATCGAGGCGTGGAGCCCGGGCGGAACACAGGCGACGTTCACGTCGCAAGGCAAGATGTACCAGAAGCTCTACACGGGCTACGCGGCCGATGAAGGGCACCTCAACACGACTGGCAGCAAGCGCGAGGCAACGGCGTGGTACGCGCTGGCGGCGGAGTTGGTCAGTCGATAGTCAGTCGCCCGCAGTCAGTAGTCGGTCGTCCGTAGCAGAAAGCAGCTCGTGTCCGAGATCGCCCCCCTGTCGCACGCCGCTACTGACTACGGACCACGGCCTACTGACTACCCACATTTCCCTCAACCTCCCCTCTCCGTTACCATTCGGGCTGAACATGTGTGATCCAATTCGTCATCTGGTCCTGGCCACGGTCCTCCTCGTCCTGTCAACCTCGGCTTCCGCGCAAACGGTGAAGGATGCGCTGGATGGTGAGTGGGGCCAAACCATGCGCCTGGCCGTGCAGGCGATCGAAACGGGGCGGCTCGACGAGGCGGAAACCCAACTCCGGCATGCCATACAACTGGCCGAGCAGATCAGTCCGGCGCGCCTGGCCCAGAGCTGGCACAGCCTGGGCGTGATCTATCAGCAGCAGGAGAACTGGGGCGCGGCCGAGGCCGCCAATCGCAAGGCCGTGGAGATCCGTGAGAAGAACGCCGGCCCGGAAGACCCAGCGACCATCGGCAGCCTCAACAACCTGGCGGCCGTGCTGGCCAACCAGAAGAAGTTCGCCGAGGCCGAGCCGATCTATGTGCGAATCGTCGATGTCCGGCAGCGCACGCTCAAGCCGAATCACCCGGACACCGCCATGGCCATGGACAACCTGGCCAATCTGTTCATCCGCTGGGGCAAGCTCAAGAGCGCCGAGCCGCTGCTGCGACAGTCACTCCAAGCCCGCGAGAAGTGGTTCAGCCCCGCGCACCCGCAGCTTGTCGTCTCGCTCTACGCCCGGGGCGAACTGTGCCTGCTTCTGGGCCGCTATGTGGATGCGGAAGCGGCGTTCAAGCGGGCGATGCAGATCGTCCAGGATACGGGCGGCCGCGACAATCCCGGCATGCCGGAAGCGCTGACGCGCCTGGCGGTGGCGCGGGCTCGGCTGGGGCAATATGGCCCGGCCGAAATGCAACTGCGGCAGGCGTTGGTGCAGCGAACCACGCTCTTTGGCGCCGAACACCTGGAGACGGCCGCCACGATGCATGAACTGGGATCGCTCTATATCGAAGAGGGGCGACTGACCGAAGCCGAGCCCCTGCTGCGCAAGGCACTGGCCACCCGCCGGCGACTGCTCAAGCCCAACCATGTGCTGATCGCGCGGTCGATGGACAACCTGGCGCTCGCGCTCACGCGCATGGGCAAGCCGCAGGAGGCGATGACACTGGTGGGGGCCGGGCTGGAAATCCGTCGCAAGACCTATGCGGACGAGCACCCGGATGTACTCGATAGCCTGCTGACGCTGGCGGAGACGAATCTCGCACTGGGCAAGGCGGCCGAGGCGGAGAAGTCGGCCCAGGAAGCGCTCGATCTGGCGTCCAAGGCGCTTTCCGCGGAACACCCGGCGGCCATCGCCGCGCTGGCAAGTCTGGGCCGTGTGCAGCTTGCGTCTCAGCAATTCACCAAAGCCGCGGGACTGTTCAAGCAGGCACTCGATGCCGGCGAGAAAACGCTGGGCACGGATCATCCGTCGCTGGCCGACATCCTGCGCGGCTACGCACAGTCGCTGAAGCTGTCTGGTCAGACCGAACCGGCGGCCACGGCGCTGTCCCGTGCCGACGCGATCACGATGCGCGTGAAGGCCGAGATCACCCGGGCGGCGGCGACCCGGCCGGCGGTGCCGAAGCTGAGCTTCGACGAACACATGTCCGTGGCCGGACGGTCCGTGCGGCAAGGCGACTACACCGAAGCCGCCGAGCATCTGCAGGCCGCCGTGGAACTGGCCACCGTCCTCGAGGAGAAAGACCCGCGGCACTGGACGCTGGCAAACAATCTGGCCACTGTGCGGCAGCTTCAAGGCGACTACGCGGAGGCCGAGAAGCTGTTCAATACATCGCTGCAATTGCGGCAGAAATTCCTCAAGCCCGGCGACCCGCAGATTGCCCTGGCGTTTCACAACCTCGGTGTGCTCCACGAGCTTCAGGAACACTACGCAGTGGCCGAGGGCGACTTCACACACGCGCTGACGATCCGTCAGGCCGTGCTCCGCGACAATCATCCTGACATTTCGCTGACGCTGCATCAGCTCGGCATGGTGCAGTTCAAACAAAAGCGACTGCCCGAGGCGGAGACCTCGATCCGCAGCGCCATGGCGATGCGCGAGAAAGCGTTCGGCCCGGAGAGCGTACCGGTGGCGTCGTCGATGGCCGACCTGGCGGATGTGCTGGCCGCGCGGCAGAAAGTCGATGAGGCCGAGCCACTGCTGAAGCGGGCGATCATCATGCAGGAGAAACTGCTGGGCAAGGAGAACCCGGACCTGGCCGCGATCCTGCTCGACCAGGGTAAGTTCTATCGCGATCAGGCGCGCTTCGCCGACGCCGAGCCGGCCAACCGGCGCGCGTTGGCGCTGCTCGAAAAAGGGCTCGGCCCGGACCATCCGAACACGGCCGTGGCGACAGTGGATCTCGCGGCGGATCTGGCTGGCCTGGGCAAGTTCGCGGAATCGGCCGAGCAATATGCCCGGGGCATCGCGGCATACGAACTGCGGCTGAACCCGGCGTGCCCCAAGCTCGACAAGGCCCTGGCCGCGTATGCGGACGTGCTTCGCAAGCTGAAGAAGGACGATGAGGCGGCGAAGGTGGAAGCGAAAAGGAAGACGGGGAAATAACATGGGAACGCCGATCTCCAGATCGGCTCGCCGATTGCGATACCCCAAAACCCGCGAGTTCTCGCTATTCTATTGGCCGTCGCAACGGGGATCGCTACAATATACCAATATGGTGCTCAGCATCCCTATCACGCCAGACACCGAAGCGAAGCTTCGAGCGCAAGCTGCCGTCGTGGGTGTCGACGTGGAGACGTTCGCCGCGCGCACGCTGGAACGTGTCGCGTCACGCCCGCCGCTGGACGAATTGCTTGCCCCGTTGCGAGCGGAGTTCGACGCCAGCGGCATGACCGACGAGCAACTTGCCGATCTGCTGGAACAGGCCAAACATGAGATGCGTGCCGAACGGCGCGCGCGGCATGCATCATGAACGACCCCCGTTCCGCCGTCTTCGACTGCAACGTTTACCTGCAAGTCATGCTCAGTGGTCACGGGGCCAGCTGTGCCTGCTGGCAAAAGGTGTTGGACGGCGAAGTCGTGCTGCACGCTGCCCCGTTCGTTCTGGCAGAGATTCGCCGCCTTCCCAGTCACAAATCGCTGCGCCGCTTTTGTTCGTTTACCGAAGAACGCGTCGAGCGGTTCCTTGAGGCACTTTTCGATACCGCTACTCTTGTGGCCGATCCGCCGCAGGTTCTCACCTTCCAACGAGACCCCGACGATGCAGCCTACATCAATCTCGCGATTGCCGTGGGAGCAGAGTTCATTGTCACCAACGACAAGGACCTTCTCGACTTGATGAGTGACGCCGGCCCGGACGGAACAGCCCTGCGACGTCTCTGTCCCAACCTGCGCATCGTCACGCCAGCGCAATTACTCCGGACACTTGGCTCCGAATCGTCTGATTGAATTATCTTCGGTCGGTTGTCGGTTGTTCGCTGCTTGGTACACTGGCTCTCATCAGAGGCCAATGATGCTATGCTGCCAGGCAACGAAGACCGAAGCTGCCACGACCGAACTCCCGTCGCATTCACCTGACGGCCCATACCGTTTGTCACAAGGTGCGGCCGAGCGTTTACGGAATCGGGCCTTGCGGCCGCTGGAATGGTTCAATCTGGCGGTGATTCATGGCCCGTTGGAGTTCTGGCTGCACGACGATTTCTACGACGACAATGGCGCGGCTTGTCAGGCAATAACTCCGGCTGTGACTCCAGAGCGGTTTCCCTGCCCGACACTGAGCGAGTGCGCGCCGAGCCTGCCTCGATTGCTCGATTTCGCGGTGACTCGATGGCTCCTGCGGGCCGATGTGGTCGCGGCGCTCCAGGGCCATGACCGACAACGACTCGCAACTGAGATTGCCCAGCGGTTCTCGCACGCGCAAAACCCCTGGTTCCATGATCGCCTGGCCCAGATTGCGGGCGACGTGCTCCAATGCGACGCCCAGGTGTGGTTTCGCCAGGTCATGCAAATGTTACCGGCGGAGAAACGACTGCGGCTGCTCAATGTGGCTCACAAGTGTCTGCCGCACTCCGAGGG
>JANYKD010000489.1 GCA_025361735.1 Phycisphaerales bacterium | reverse complement strand
TTGCGCTCCACGAGTGCCGCCAGCACGTCGCGCACCATCTTCTCGGCGATATCCGACATGATGGCGATGTCCACCATCGGCTTGAGCGGAGGGAACTGCAGGACGTAACGGGCGTTCTGGCAGATGTTGATCGCCTGGTCGCCGATGCGCTCGATCTCGCTGGTGATCCTTGAGGCCGCGAAGAGAAAGCGCACGTCGGCCGCCATCGGCTGATTCAGCGCCATCAATGCGACGGCCGTTTCGTCGATCTCCAATTGGAGCTGATCGACCTGCCGCTCCTTCTCGAAGACGTCACGTGTATACGACTCGTTGCGCTCAATCAGCGAACGGACCGCGCCCTGGATCATGGCCTCGGCCATCGAACCCATAAGGACCATCTTCTTGAGAAGATCCTGGAGTTGTTGCTCAAAATGCCGCATAGTCGTCCTTAATCAACCGAACCGCCCGGTCACGTAGGCCTCGGTCTCCTTGCGATGGGGCGTCACAAAGAGCTTGTTTGTCGGTCCGTATTCCACCAGGCGTCCCATGTACATGAACGCCGTATAGTCGCTTACGCGGGCGGCCTGTTGCATGTTGTGGGTGACGATCAGCACGGTGTACTTGCCGCGAAGCTGGTAGATCAGTTCCTCGACCTTTCCCGTGGCGATGGGGTCCAGCGCCGAACAGGGCTCATCCATCAGCAGCACCTCGGGCTCGGCGGCGATGGCACGGGCGATGCAGAGCCGCTGCTGCTGCCCGCCGGACAGCGCCAGGGCGCTGGCGTGCAGGCGGTCTTTCACCTCGTCCCAAAGGGCCGCTCCGCGCAAGGATCGTTCGCATATCTCTTCGAGCACCTGCCGGCGATTCTCGCCGTCGATCCGCAGGGAATAGACCACGTTTTCGAAGATCGACATCGGGAACGGGTTGGATTTCTGGAAAACCATGCCCATTCGCTTGCGAAGTTCGATCACATCCACACTCCGGCTGTAGACCGGATCACCACTGAGGAACATGTTCCCCGTGATGCGGACACTGTCAATGAGGTCATTGAGCCGATTCACGCTTCGCAGGAGCGTCGATTTGCCGCAGCCCGAGGGACCGATCATGGCGGTGACCTTGCCCGCCGCGATCTTCATGTCGATGTGGTGAAGCGCCTTGCTCGACCCGTACCAGAGGTTGAAGTCCGCGACGCGCAGCACATGCTGTTCGGAATCAAGCTCCTTGTGCGTCTCGGTGACGATGTCGGATCCGCGGGCGATGAGATCCAGAACCGACTCGCCCGGAGACTCGATCGTCGACGTCGACTCGGACTGCGAACCCAGGTTGCGCATTACGGGGATGGAAGGAGAAACCTTCGGACCCGATGGGGATGTAAGTACCATAAATCCTCGCTTTCAGAGACGTAACGGGGTTAGAACTGTCCCCCAGCGTACGTCTTCCTCAACCGCGTGCGGATGAACATCGCCGCCAGATTCAACAGCACGACAATGCCGATCAAAAGGAACGTGGTCGTATACACCATGGACTTGGCGGCCTCCGAGTTGCGGCTCTGGAACCCCAGGTCGTAAATATGGAAACCCAAGTGCATGAACGAGCGATTGATGCCGAACAGTTCGCCGGGATGGCCGCTGATGGGCAGTTCCGGGGCCAGTTTGACGGCACCGACCAACATCAGGGGCGCGACCTCGCCCGCGCCGCGAGCAATGGCCAGGATCATCCCGGTCATGATGCCCGGCATGGCGCGGGGCAGCACGATACGCCGGATCGTCTGCCACTTGCTGGCTCCACAGGCATAACTTCCCTCGCGCATCGAGCCGGGTACCGCCGCCAGCGCCTCTTCCGTGGCGACGATGACCACCGGCAGAGTGAGCAGGGCCAGCGTCAATGACGCCCAGATCAGGGCGCTCTTGCCTATGGTCGGATCGGGAAGCCGCTCGGGGAAGAACGATTTATCCAATTGGCCGCCGATGAGGTAACAAAAGAAGCCCAGCCCGAATACACCAAAGACAATGCTCGGCACGCCGGCCAGGTTATTGACACAGATTCGCACGAAAGAGAGCAGCAGGCCCTGCTTTGCGTATTCACGGAGGTAGATCGCCGTGATGACGCCGATGGGCACGACGAAGATAATCATGATGAAAGTCAGCAGCACGGTGCCGAATATGGCCGGGAACACGCCGCCTTCGGTGTTGGCCTCACGCGGGTCGGCGGTGAGGTATTCCCACCAACGGGAGAGGTAGACACCGAATCTGCCGCCGGTGCCAAGCTGGTTGGCCGGGTAGACCCGCACGATCTGCGAAACGAACATGGGCTGATCGGGCTTGGAGCGGTCGGCCGGAACCACTGCGCCGCCCGGCGCACGGATGATCAGTCTGGCGACGTTGGCCTGTTCACGAAGCGTGTGAACGCGCGACGAAAGCTCTTCAAATTTCTTCTGAAGCTCGACATCTTTCGCGGCATTGGCGGCCACCATGTCCCGATACTGCGGCGAATCCTTGCCGTGGCGAAGTTCCACGCGGCGGAGGCCCAGTCGAAGATCGTTCTGCTGCCGGGCGACCGCGCCTATTTCATTCTTTTCGATGTTGTGGATGTCCTCGACGAACTTTCGGACCCTGGGGTGCAGATCCTGCAGCATGGTCCACGCCTGCTGCGGATCGCGAACCTCACGCCCTGAAACCACGATGCCCTCGAGCATGCCGTACGCGTTGCCCCACGACTCGCGCTCGATGACCATCGCCCACTGCGGCCATTGCTTCTCTCGCACACTCGGCATGTCCACCCAGGTGAAGTCCTCGCCGGTGATGTCGAAGTTGCCGGTGCGATAAAGCACACGCTCGATCGCGGCGGCCGCCTCGCCCGGACCAACGGATGTTGCCCGGTACGTCTCACGGCGTGTGGGCTCTCCGACGAGCACCTTGCCGTTTTTCAACGTGATCTGCTCGACAGGCAATGGCCAGAAGGTCGTGAATCCGTTGACCGTGATATAGCCGAGCAACGCCACGATCATGAGCACAGCGGCCACCACGCAACCACCGGTCAGCCAGACCATCGGCTCGCCACGGGCGATTAGATTGGTGGCGCGGCGCCGGCCAATAGTCGTGGCGGCCGCGGGCGGCGGGTTCTGCGGGGTTGTCTCGGTTGCAGCATTCGACATTCGTATCTCCGAGGCCCGCCATTAAAGCTGGAAGGCCCGCTTACGGAACCGCAGCCGGACAATTTCGGCGGCGGTGTTTACAATAAACGTGAGACCAAACAACACGAGCGTGGACATGAACAGCAGCCGGTAATGCGTGCTGTTGACGGCCGCCTCGGGCATCTCCGTGGCAATGTTCGCAGACAGGGCGCTGAGCCCGTTGAAGATGTTCATGTCAATGATCGGCGTACGTCCCGACAGCATCAGCACGATCATGGTTTCGCCGGCGGCCCGCCCGAAACCGATCATGCAGGCCGAGAAAATACCGCTGGCCGCCACTGGCAGCACCACGCGGATCGCGGTCTGCCACGGAGTCGCGCCCGCTCCGAGCGAGGCACTCCGCAGCGTCGATGGCACTCCTCCCAGAGCATCTTCCGACACCGTATAGATAATCGGGATGATCGCGAAACCCATCATCAGCCCGACCATCAGGCTGTTGCGCTGAACATACGCTCCGAAGAGGCTGCCGCGCAGATCCCAAACATGCGTCAGCACCACGCCGAGGCACCAGCAGATCAGCAGAGTTGCCAGCGTCAGACCGACAAATCGCCCGATCTCGGTCACTCCGAGCGCAATGCGATGGTGTTGCTGGCGATAAGCCGCTATCCGCGGGCGAAGGAAAGTGTTAAACGCCATCGAAAGCCCCACGCCGACAACCGGGCACAGGACGACGATCCAGCCAGGCGTGCCCACGCTGCCAGGCACGCGCGCCAGCCATTCCTTGAAACCCGGAGCGTGGCCGATCTGCTTGAACAGCAGCCACTCCACGGCCGGCGCCAGTGACCAGGTCAGCGCCGCCCCCGCAACGGTCGTCGCGAACATGATCGTGAATTTCAGTCCCGCCGGGACACCCAGCGTCACCTGCGGCGGCAGAAGCTGCCAGACCATTCCCAGCAGAATCAGACCCACGGGAACCGCGATGAATACCAGCAGCACGGCCCACGCGGCGTTTTCCACCAGCGGCGCCAGCAGCAGCGCCCCGATGAACCCCAGCACCACCGATGGCAGGGACGCCATCAACTCAATGGTCGGCTTCACCACCGAGCGGAGGTGCGGGGACATGAATTCGCTGGTGTAGATCGCCCCCATGATCGCGATCGGCACCGCGAACAGCATCGCGTAGAAGGTCGCTTTGAGTGTCCCGAATATCAACGGCACCAGGCTGATCTTCATCTCGGCGTCCTGGGTACCGGACGAACTCTGGTAAACATAGTCGGCTTTGGGATACCCCTCGTAATGCAGTTTGCCGAACATCTGGGACATCGAGCCGTCCGCGTGCGGGTTGTGCAGGGAGTACGTCACGACGCGCCCATCGTCGCCGAGCGTGAGGATGGCGTCGACCTTGGGTGAGAAAGCGACCTTGCGAATCGCGCCGCCTTCCGCCTGAAGTTCATATTGCGTTGTGCCGCTGGTCATGTGACGCAGGGCTACAGAACCCTTTGCATCGGTCGTCAGAAACTGCCGGTCACGGGTCGATGCGGCAATGTCCGTCACGGACCCGCCCTGCGGCCGGAGTTCGTGCGCCTCGACCAGTTCAAGCCCGTCCTTGCCCAGTGGATCTCGATTGTCAGGTTTGATTGGGAACCACCCGCTGACCCCGCCGCGCGTGTCGGCGATGATCAGCGTCGTCTGCCCAAGCAGCATCCTCGCCTGGGAGATCCCAACACCAGCATCGGAAAAGAGCCGGCGGTTCTCGGCCACGATGGGCTTGGACGGATCGTCCAGACCGTACCGGACCATTCCACTGTCGGAGTACAGCAGATATAGCATCCTGCCGTTGAGGCCCAGCAGCAACTTCACGGGGCGGGTTCCCATTCGATCGGCGGGCATGGGAATGTCGTACATGTCCACGGACCGTTTGACCTTGCCGGTCATCATGTTCTTCTTGCTGGTAATCGTGCCGAAAACCAGCTTGCCGTCGGCCCGAAGGGCCGCGACCTTCTCCGCCGTATCGTCCCGGATGTAATCAACCAGAACGACCGGAGAAGGTTTGCCTCCCGAGGCGATCGGGTCGCTCATGTCCGCTTCAATGGACATCAACCGGAGCTGGCCGGCCGGTGTAAGTTGACCCAGGCGCCCGTCGAGCACCACCGTCTGGCCTGGCTGAAGAGATTCGGCCGAATCGGGAAACCGGGATGGCTCCAGGTACTCGACTTTTTCGGAAATCCGGCCAACCCGCAGCTCGCCATTGTCAAACCCCAGTCCGATGGCGCCAAGATTCTCACAGGCGGCCGTCAACGGGCTTTGGGCAAGCATCTTGCTCGACACCAGCTTCCCGGTCGAGGCGTTGAAACAGGCCAGTTCGCCGGACGACGCCAAGACCCACACGGCGGAAAGATTCTCGTCGGCCCCGAGGCCCAGAACCTGATTCGGCCTGGCATCCGTGGGACGGGTTGCGGGCTGCGGCCACGCAAGGCCTACGGAATTGACCTTCTCCACCTTGGGCGAGGCGAACATGGGAACGACCGACCAACCCAGGAAGAACACGATGGCGGCAAATGCAACCGTCACGCCAACGCCACCAACACAAATCACCCACTTGGCCAAGCCATCAAAGAACTTCACCGACGGGCTGGTCTTGCGGCGCCGCGCCCGGCCACTGAATGTGCCGGCAGAACCGACCGAAATGTCGCCGCTGTTCTCTTCCACAAGATCCTTCCGCTACCTCGCCAGCAAGTCAAAAGGACGGCTGCGACTATTCATCGCCACCGTCCGGATCTGCCCAGACACGAGGCATTACTTCTTGATGCCGGCGGTCTTGATGTCTTCCTCCACGGTAACCTTGGTAGCAGGATAGAATCCATCCTTGACCACGACCTGTTGGCCCTGCTGGCTCAGCAACAGCTTGACGAACTCGCCGACGATGGGGCTGGGGCCTTCGCCGGGCTTGGCATTGATGTAGACAAACAGGAAACGGCTCAGCAGGTAATCACCGCTGTAGGCGTTCGCGGCGTTGGCCGCAACCGACTTGCCGCCGGTCTTGGCTGAAACCGCCAGAGCCTTGACGTCAGCGGTCACATAGCCAATGCCGGAGTAGCCCATGCCGAACTTGTCAGCGGCAACACCCTGGACCACCGCCGCGCTGCCGGGCTGTTCCTTGACCGAAGCCTTGTAGTCCTTCTTGGCAAGAGCGTGTTCTTTGAAGAAGCCATAGGTGCCGGAGGCGGCATTGCGGCCGTAGAGCGAGACGGGCTTGCTGGCCCATTCGCCGGTGAGACCGAGATCGCCCCAGGTCGCATCCTTGCCCTCGACCGAGAAGACCGCCCGGAGTTGTTCCATGGAGATCTCATTCAGCGGGCAATCCTTGTGTACGAAAACCGCAAGCGCGTCGACGGCAGCCCGAACCGGGGTCGGGGCATAGCCGTACTTCTTCTTGAAGTCGTCAACTTCGGATTCCTTCATCGAACGGCTCATCGGGCCGAGTTGCGCAGCTCCGGCAATCAGCGCTGGCGGCGCTGTCGCCGAGCCCTTACCCTCGATCTCGATTGCCACGTTGGGGTACGCCTTCTTGAATTCCTCGGCCCAGAGGGTCATGAGGTTGTTCAACGTGTCCGATCCCACGCTCTTGATGCTGCCCGAAATCCCCGATACAGCTTTATACTCGGGCAGTTCCTTATCCACCTGCACCTGAGCCATCGCCACCGGGGCCACAGCCAGCGCCACTACCGCCGCCAACTTCCGAATCATCGCAAACATGTTAATCCTCCCTTAAGGGATTGGTTCCTGCGGAAACACTCCGCATTGCTTTTCAATGAACACGGAGGAACTCTAGCCCCGGTATATTTGGGTTGCGTTAATATGGCGCTAAGTATGGCCTTGGGGGATGAGGCAGGTTTAGATAACGGGCTCGCGGCGCGATTCTTCAATGAATTCGAGCATTCGGGCGCGCACGCCCGCGTCGTTGGTCGTTGGATCGCTGAGCCCCATCCACTGTCTGAATAAGGACTTAACTAGATCAGCGTCGCTGCGGACAGCTTTGATGGTCGCGCGGGATTTCTGATAGTTATCGGACGGCCAGAATTGCTCCCGAGGCCAGGACAAGCGCCGATAGACCTGCATTTCTTGCTCAGGCGGCACGAACGTCTGCCCGCGCCCGTGGATCACCAGCACGGGGCGCGGCCAGATGCCGTCCACTGAGTCGGCCGGCGTGAACGACCCCAGCCACCCGCCGGCATGGCAGGATGCCACCGGCAGCGACAGCCAGCGCGCCACCTGCCGCAGGCCCATTGGCAACAGGCGATCGGCGGTCTCGCGCACCAGGGAATCGAGACTGGCAAACGGATCCACCAACACGACCGCATCGATCAGCTCTCCGCCGGGCTCGACCGCGGCCATGATCAGCGCGGCCGCCCCGGTGTTTGTTCCCAAGCCCACGATCCGGCGAGCGCGTGTCGGATATCGCTCCTTCGCCTGTCTGGCGGCCGCTAATACATCGAATCGCTCGCGCAGCCCGTAGCTGACGGAATTTCCGCCGCTGGCCCCGTGTCCGCGGAAATCGAAGAGCATGACGTTGTACCCCTGGCCGAGCAGGAACTCCGCGAGACCCATCTGCTGTTGTTTCCGCGAGCCGATGCCGTGACAGATGAGAACCGTCGTCGAGCTCGCCGCGCCGCCAGATCTACCCGGCGCGGGCAGAAACCATCCACTGAGTTCAATATCGTCGGCCGACGTGAAGCGTTCCTGCTGCCAGGTGAGCTTGCGTGCGGCCGGGGTTACCGCGTCTATCACCCGCGGCCGATACGCCAGGAGCAAGGCAAACACATAGGCGAGCGTCAGCGTGAGCATGAACGCACGCTGGAGCAGGAAGGCAATGAGTAACAGCCCGTGGCCACGACGCGCCCGATCAGCCCGGACTCCCAGCCACCGGCACATCCGGCCCATGGTCCACCAGTCGGCAATCTTGATGGCGCAGGCGGCCGCCACGCAGACGTGGATCGTCCGTGCGGCATCGGCGGTGGGAACGTGGCCATCGAGCAACCACGCGTTGAGCAATACAAAGCCGATGCCAATGAAGGCCCCGAGGATGCACGCGAACACCAAACCAAGGACAGGTTGGTGCTGGCGATGCCGTTGCCACCGCCGCAGGGCAAACGCCCACGCCCCCAATGGCAGCAGGGCATAGACGAAGGTCAGCATGGTCGCGACGAACGGCATACGACAATCATATACGCCAGCCGGAAATCTGGTAACACGGCAGTTTTGTAGCACAGGCGTCCTCGCCCGTATTGCCGGTACTCCAGCACTCATCATCCGTAGCCGCGATTGTAGCCGCCACAACCGATATTCGCCCCGAGACACAGGCAGGACGCCTGTGTTACAAAAAAAGCCCGGCGATAAATCGCCGGGCTCTTCTATCTGTACGATCGCGGATTACTTATTGAGCCACAATCAGCGGCTTGACCTTCTCGACCACCGCGTCGAACGCGGCGGTATCGCACACGGCCAGTTCTGACAGCATCTTGCGGTTAAGCGTAATGCCGGCCAGGGCCAGTGCGGGGATGAAGCGGTTGTAGTGGATGCCGCGGGCCTTCAGGGCCGCGTTGAGGCGGGTGATCCAGATCGAGCGGTAGGTGCGCTTCTTCTGTTTGCGGTGAACGAAGGCGTACACCAGCGCCTTCTTGGTGAACTCCAGTGCCGGCCTGTAAAGGTCGCCGGGACCGCCGACGAAACCACTGGCGGCCTTGAGGACGCGTTTTCGCTTGCGGGCGTGAATGACGCCACTCTTAATACGAGGCATGGGAGGGATCCTTTCTGAGCTAGAGGCCCACATACCGGAAATCCCGGGGGGCTTGGCTGCACCAGCCACGAGCCGATGCTTTTTATGATGAACGCGCGAGGCGACACAGCGCCCCGCGAAAGATTACTTCGTGCCGCCTTCGCAGGAGCAGGAACAGGCGCAGCCGCCGGCCTTCTTCTTGGCCGCCGCCGCGACGGCGCGCTCGTGCTTGATGCGGTTGGGGTTCAGGCCCTTCTTGCCGATCAGCTTGCGCAGACGCGGGGCATGGGTTTCGGAGGTGATGGCAGACCGGCCCAGTTTACGCAGCGTGTTGCCGTTGCGGGTGCTGAGCAGGTGGGAGGTCTTGGCATGGTGTCGCTTGAGCTTGCCGGTCGCGGTAACCTTGAAGCGGCTCAATACGCTTTTGTTCGGCTTGAACTTGTAACCCATTTCGTCCTCGTTCTTTCAAATAAACAACCTCACCGCTGCGGCGGCGAGAAGGGGGAAGAATATAGCCGGTCTCCGGTGGCGAGTCCATAGCCCGGCGCTGTATTCGCCCGGCGCAATTTGGCCCAAGGCGCGAAACGGAGGGGCTGGCCGCATGGAAATCAGCGCTGCTGGCCCTCTAGTATATGCGAAGAGACTGGTTGCACATCGGCCCGGCACCGGGCAGAATGGTGGTGGATCACGTCTGCTTCGTTGGCGTCCACCCGGGAGTGTTATGCGTCGCCGCAACGGATTTACGCTCGTTGAGTTGCTGGTGGTTATCGGGATCATCGCCTTGCTGATTTCGATCCTGCTGCCGGCACTGTCCAAGGCCAAAGAAACGGCGGCGCGCACCCAGTGTATGTCGAACCTGCGACAAATGGGTCAGGCTCTGAGCATGTACACGGGCGACAATCGCGGGTATTTCCCCGCCAGCGCGGCCGCCGTGGCATTCGAAGACTGGATCTACTGGCAATCGACCCGCAATCAGGATGACGGCCGGCTGGTGCGATATCAGGGGAAGAAATTCAATGCGGCTTACTACCGCTGCCCGTCGGACGCTGAATATGCTGTTCGGGTCTACAAATACAGTTACTCCATCAATTATGCCATCACCGGATACACCGACAGCGCCCCGAAGCACCAGCCCGTGAAGACGACTGGAATCGTACAGCCGTCAACCAAGATCCTGATGCTCGATGAGAGCGCGCAGACGATAGATGATGGCACGTGGGCCGCGGATCGCTATGCGTCCACGAGCACGGATCCGCGCAATCTGCTGGCCAACCGGCACGACAAACGGGCCGAGTCCGTGAACAATGTCAATGCGGGCAAGGGTGTGGTATTGTTCGCCGACCTTCACTCGGACTTCATTGACCGCGCCTGGGTCCAGGACATTGCCCACTGGGAGCCAAAGTATCCCAATCCAGCGCTGCCGCCGCCACCGTAGTCCATGGCACGTCCCAGATCCTGAACGCCCGAACTCGAATCGGGGCAAGGTACACTGTGATCCAAAGCGAGAGCCGCCTGTCGGTTGCGTCGAAATCCGTGTGGGACACTGCGTAATATGTGAAAACAGCAGTTGCATGTTGCCAGGACAGTGTGCAGAATGATTGGCAGATCACGTCCGCCTTGTGGCCATCAGTCCGGGAGGTCTATGCGGCGCCGTAATGGATTCACGCTGGTCGAATTGCTCGTGGTGATCGGAATCATCGCTCTGCTGATCTCGATCCTGTTGCCCGCGCTGCAACGGGCCAAGGAGGCCGCCAACAAGGTGGCCTGTTTGTCCAACCTGCGGCAACTGGGGCTCGCCCTGGGTGCGTACAACGCCGACAACAAGGGCTGGTTCCCACATGCCGGAGTGGGGAAAATGTTCGAGGACTGGGTGTACTGGGAGTACGCGCTTGATCCGGACCAGGGTCGGTCAAAATCGCGTGATGCGAGCGACGGCCGGCTTGTGAAATACATGGGCCAGAAGTTCAACCCCAAGCACTACAGTTGCCCTTCTGACAACACGGTGGGAGCCCGAACTACGGGCCTCTACCAATTCAGCTATACGATCAACTACCTGATCGCGGGCTACTACAGCCGCGATGCCAGCGGAAACCTGACAATCAACCGGCAACCACACAAGATCACTCAGGTCTTCCATCCGTCACAGAAGATGCTGATGGTCGATGAGAGTTCTTTGACGATCGACGATGCCTGCTGGGCGCCCAACAACTATGCGATTGACGGCCACAACCTGATCTCCAACCGGCACGACAAGACCGCCGAGAGAAGCACGGACCCCAATTACGGTAAAGGCAACGTGCTTTTCGCCGATCTCCACTCCGACTACGTCGATCGGAAATTGAACGTCGATCCCGTCAACTGGGATCCGGACGTGCGGTAGGAAGCCAGGAGATTGGCAGAGGATCCATGAACTTCATGGGTTCGCGCGGCAGGTGTGCTTCTGGTTCTTCAACGGGGGCATCAATCCACTCTCGTCCGTCAAACGGCCGAGTCGCCATCCGTGCCACTGCCGACGACGCGCTCCCGCTGTTGTCGATTCATCCGCAGTTCCTCTTCGGTCACATAATGCAAGCCTGGGATCTTCTCCGCGGATTTGCTCGCGTGTTCGGCGATGCGTGCGAGGTCAAAACCGCACTCCTGGGCGATCTCGGCACGGATGGCGCGAACTTCGTCAACGATTGGATCGTTCATTTTGTACCGTCCTCAGGCTCTTCGATGTCCAACAGGTACTCTGGCGTAACCAACAGCGGCACATGCAGCCGATGCTCAATATTATACGCAGTGAGTCGCCGCATGGTGAGACTATTGGCCATGTGCTGCATGTTCCATGTGACAAGATAATCCATCTCAAAGAGGGTCGCGTATGCCAGATGGAAGGCGTCGTTGATCGCCCTTGCGGGTAATTGAATCAATCGGGCATAGTCAGCGGCCAGAGAGACCGCATTCCCGGTAAACGGCAGAACCTGGATGTTCCGCATCGATTCAATGCGGCTTGTCGCCATCTCCGGAGCGCCGCGTGAGATTTCGTCCACAACGATCTGCGACATATATAACTCGTACCGCTGCGACGCGAAGCGCCACCAATCGTGCGTAAGTCGCTGGTGGGCCGCAATGATGAGATCTCGACTGGCTCGCGAGGTGAGATAACTGGGGATTGTCGTCTCGACGTAAACCGTGGGGCGACCAGACATGGCCTACTCCTCCGACTCCAATATCGCCATAAACGCCTCCTGTGGAATGTCCACGGAGCCGATCCGTTTCATGCGCTTCTTGCCTTCCTTCTGTTTCTCCAGCAATTTGCGCTTGCGGGTGACGTCGCCGCCGTAGCACTTGGCGGTCACGTTCTTGCCCACCGACTTGATCGTCTCGCGGGCAATGATCTTGCCACCGATCGCGGCCTGAAGCGGGATCTCAAACAGATGCTTATCGATTTCCTGCTTGAGCCGCACCAGCAGCTTGCGGCCGCGCATTTCGGCCTTATCGCGATGCACAATCAACGACAGTGCGTCCACCCGATCGCCGTTGACGAGGATGTCCAGCTTCACAAGTTCGCCGCTGCGGAAGCCGCTGAAATCGTAATCCATCGTGCCGTAGCCACGGGTTACGCTCTTGAGTTTGTCATAAAAGTCGTAGATGACCTCGGCCAGTGGCATGTCGTACGACAGGATCACGCGAGCAGCGCCGATGTATTCCGTCTTCTTATATGTGCCGCGGCGGTCTTCGCAGAGCTGAATGATCCCCCCTACCGTGTCGGCCGGCAGGATGATGTTCAGCTCGATGTATGGCTCGCGGATTTCCGCCACCTGCGACAGGTTGGGCAACTCACTCGGGGCGTCGATGCGCTTGATGTCCCCGTTGGTCATGAGGATTTCGTAGGTCACCGTCGGCGCTGTCTGCACGATCTCAATGCTGAACTCGCGCTCCAGTCGCTCCTGGATGATTTCCATGTGCAGCAGGCCCAGGAAACCGCAACGGAAACCGAAGCCCAGGGCGTCGGAGCTTTCCGGCGTGAAGCTGAAGCTCGAGTCGTTGAGTTGGAGCCGATCCATGGCGTCGCGGAGTTCTTCGTACTGCGTCTTGCCCGAGGGGTAGAAGTCGCAGTAGACCATCTGCTGAATCGGCTTGTAGCCCGGCAGCGGCTCGGGAGCTGGCTTGAGGGCGTCGGTGAGGGTGTCGCCGACGCGCACGTCGTGCAGGTCCTTGATGGCCGCCACGATGAAACCGACCTCGCCGGTGCCGATGCGCTCGACCTGCTTGGGCCGCGGGCAGAGCTTGCCAAGGTCGGTGATCATGTACTCTTTGCCGTTGCCCATGAAGCGGATCTTCTGGCCCTTGCGGAGTTCGCCGTCGATGACGCGGCAGTAGACGATGACGCCGCGATAGTCGTCGTAAAGCGAATCGAAAATCAGGGCGCGCGTGGGCAGATCGGCCTGGCCGCGCGGGGCGGGCAGAGCATCGCAGAGTTTGGTGATCAGTTCGTCGATGCCCTGGCCGGTTTTGGCGGAAACGAGGATGGCATCCTCGGCCTTAAAGCCGAGAACCTGCTCGATTTCCTCGGCCACGCGCACGGGGTCGGCCGAGGGAAGGTCGATCTTGTTGATGACGGGGATGATCTCCAGCCCCACTTCGATGGCGGCGTAGGCGTTGGCGACCGTCTGGGCCTGCACGCCCTGGGTGGCATCGACGACGAGGATGGCGCCTTCGCAAGCCTGAAGGGCCTTGCGGACTTCGTAGTGGAAATCGACATGCCCGGGCGTGTCGATGAAGTTGAGCATGAACTCCTCGCCGTGGTGGGTGTGGAACACCGTGACCGCCGAGGCTTTGATGGTGATGCCACGCTCGCGTTCGAGGTCCATGTCGTCGAGCATCTGGGCATGGAACTCGCGTTCGGTGATGGCACCGGCGCGCATGAGCAGGCGGTCGGACAGGGTGGACTTGCCGTGGTCGATATGGGCGATGATGGAGAAATTGCGAATTTGCATGAGCTTCGGTCTATTCCAGTACGACGAAAGCCCTGTATTGTAGTGGGAACCGGAGGAGTTGCCAGTGCGGCCGTCGGTCGACGGTTTGCAGCCCGCACTCTAAACACGGACGCCCCCGTGCAATGGCCCCCGGAATTCCCTACAATAATAGCTTTGAAATTATGAACGAGAACCCGACAAACTCCTCCCATCCCGTGCGGCGATTGTACATGGACAACTCCGCCACGAGTTTTCCCAAGCCCCCGGCCGTGCTTGAGGCGATGAACCGCTACGCCACCAGCCTCGGCGCCAGCGCCGGGCGCGGCATGTACCTGGAAGCCATCGAAACCGGCCGCCTCATCACCGAGTGCCGCCGCCGGCTATGCAAGCTGTTTCACGGCGAACGCCCCGAGCACTTCATCTTCACATTGAATTGCTCCGGCGCGCTCAATCTGGCCATCAAGGGCATGGTCGATCCGGCCCGACGCTACCACACCATCTGCACCCACATCGACCATAACTCGATCCTGCGGCAGATGAACGCACTCGTCGACGCCGGGCTTATCGAACAAACCCGAATCCCCGTCGACCAGACCGGCCTGCTCGATCCCGACGAAATCCGCCGCGCCATCCGGCCCGACACGCGGTTCGTCGCCGTCACGCACGCCAGCAACGTCACCGGCACGCTTCAGCCGATTCACGAGATCGGCCAGATCTGCCGCGAGCGCGGCGTGACCTTCATTGTCGATGCCGCCCAGTCCGCCGGCCATGTGCCCATCGACGTCCAGGCCGACTGCATCGACCTCCTGGCCGCGCCGGGCCACAAGGGACTGTTCGGCCCGCAGGGGACGGGCATGCTCTACATCCGTCCCGGCATCGAGAGCATTCTTCGGCCGTTCATCCAGGGCGGCACCGGCTCCATCTCCGAGCAGGATCGCCAGCCCGATTTCCTCCCTGACAAGTACGAACCCGGCAGCCACAATGCCATCGGCCTGGCTGGCCTGTCGGCCGGCGTGCAGTGGATCCTCGATCAGGGCATTGAGAAGCTCCACCAGCACGAGATCGGCCTGATCCGCATGTTTATCGACGGCGCCGGCAGCATCGAGGGCCTGCGCTACTTCGGCCCCCAGGGCGTCCGCAATCGCGTCGGCGTGTTTTCGGTTCGTCTCGAAGGCTTCGAGCCGGTCGAACTGGCCGCCGTGCTGGAGTCGCACTATGGCGTGCTTACCCGGCCCGGCCTGCACTGCGCCCCGCTGATCCACGAGGCCATGGGCACCCGGTTAATCGGCGGTGCGACGCGCTTCAGCTTCGGCGCGTTCCTCAGCGTTCAAGATGTGAAGTATGCGACGGATGCACTGGCCGAAATCGCCATGGAAGCGGTGGTGAAGTAGAGAATCAATGCGGAATGCTTGAACGCGGAATGCGGACTGGATTCAATTCCGCATTCCGCGTTCAAGCATTCCGCATTTGCGTTCATCGCTATTCTTTTTGCTTTCCCCGATTCCCAATTGCATATCCAATCCGAGACGTTGCTCAGCAGAGCGTCTCATAACTGACCGGGTAGAGAATAAGATCCGGTCGCACGAGATGCAGCTTGCGAATGCGGACTGTCTGCATGTAGTAGCTGGAGCAGAGTCCGTCGCCACCCTCCGTGGTGCAAGGCTGCGTCTGGTTCACCGCTCCGTCGGTGGCCATCGTGACAACAAGAGACAGTAGCGCGGCAAGCCGCGTAATCCGTTTCATCATGTTGCACCCGAATGGTCAGGCGTGAACCGGATGCGGACGCCCGCAGCCGGTCATCGATATGAATAACCTAACCCCGAAAATCGGGGACGTCTACCAAAAAATCTAAAGTTCCCACAATGATTTTGCCGATAATGCCGGCCCGGCAATTCTTGCGCTAAAAAGATGTTTCAGCCTTGAATCCCACGTCCGATAATTATGGCCATCGCGAACAAGATTCCTTGGTATGGCAAGAAACTGGCCGCGAAAGCGCGATGGCGCAAAGGAAGACACGAAGCGACGTTATTTGATCCTCTTCGCATCCATCTTCGCGCCCTGGCATTTTCACAGCGAATGGTCCGAGGTGCTAGTCACCAGCGAGGTCGCCGCCGCTCGCGATCCCTGATCCGCAAACGGTCCGCAATACGAACCCTACAAGGCTGGACCCAGTTTCATGGTCTGACCTTTGGCGGCATTCAACTCGATCACCTTCTCGCCCAGGCGTACGCTGGTCTTGTTGCCCAGCAGCGACTTGATCGTCGCCTGCACGAGCTTGCCATCCTTCCACTCGATGTCCACTTCAAATCCGCCGCGGGCGCGCAGGCCCGTCACCTTTCCTGTTGCCCAGGCGCTTGGCAGGGCGGGAAGAAGCTGAAGCTGGCCGTTCTGGCTCTGGAGCAGCATCTCGGTCATGCCGGAGGTGCCGCCGAAATTGCCGTCGATCTGGAACGGCGGGTGCGCATCGAACAGATTCGGATACGTCCGTGACGGATCAAGCAACATACGGACAAGTTTGTAGGATCGCCCGGCATCCTGCAGCCGCGCCCAGAGATTGACCTTCCAGCCCAGGCTCCAGCCCGTGGCCGCGTCGCCGCGGATTTCCAGGCTCTTGCGGACGGCCTTGCCAAGATCGGGCGTGGTCCGCACGTCGATCTGGGCCGACGGGAATAGCCCATACAGATGTGACACGTGGCGATGGTGCAGGTCCGCGCCGGGCGCGGTGTCCAGGTCTTCCAGCCATTCCTGAAGCTGGCCTTCCTTGCCGATCTGATTCGGCGGCAGTTTCTCGCGGGCGGCCTTGAGTTGCGTCACCAGCGCTGCATCCATGCCCAGGATCTCCGCACTCTCGATCGTCTGCGAAAACACATCGCGCACGATCTGGGTCTCCATCGTCGCCCCGGCGCAGAAGCATGGTCGGCCGGGCGGATGATTCTCGGGTGAGGCGCTCG